>CAKTXO010000036.1 GCA_934630985.1 uncultured Oscillospiraceae bacterium
TTGTACTGCCGTTTATCGCGTGACGATGAATTGCAGGGCGACAGCAACAGTATCATCAACCAAAAGAAAATTTTACAGAAGTACGCTCTTGAACACGGGTACAAGAGCAAAAAGAAAATTAAAAATCCCGAAAGTGAATGGGTCATCTTTGAGAATACCCATGAACCTATCTGGACAGAAGCCATTGCCGAGGCTGTAAAGCAGGCGCGGCAGTCACGGCGCCGTCCGACAAAGATGGGAGAAATGGGAATGTTCTCTGGCATGATGTACTGTGCCGATTGTGGCTCGATCCTGTACCAGTGCAGAGCGACCGGTTTCCGAAAGGATCAGGAATACTACATCTGCTCTGGATATCGCAAAGGAAAGCAGGTGTGTGGCACACCACACTCCATCCGAACGGTTATCCTGGAGGAATTGATCCTTCAAAATCTGCGGGAGATCGTGTCCTTCGCCAGAAGCCATGAAAACCGTTTCGTTCAAATGGTCATGGATATGGATGTAAAGGAACGCAATAAAGGTCTTGCCAAAAAGCGCAAGCTGCTGTCGGAAGGTGAGAAGCGTATTACAGAACTGGATATGATCTTCAAGCGGTTGTATGAGGACAACATCAGTGGTAAGCTGACAGACGAGCGTTTTCACAAGCTGTCCACCGATTATGAAGCGGAACAGGCTGGTTTGCAGACACAGGCTGCAATACTCCGTGAGGAAATCGAAGAAGTAGAAGGCAAAAGTGCCAATGTTGACAGGTTTCTGTCAGTTGTCCGCCAGTACACCGATATCCCGGAGCTGACACCTCGTATCCTGCATGAGTTCGTTGAGAAGATCGTCATTCACGCAGCGACCGATCCTCATAGCAAAATCAACCGCAGACAAGAGGTAGATATCTACTACAAAGGTATTGGGATTTTGGAAATGTCCAAAGTATTTGATAGCAGGCAAAAATGAAAGAAACGGCATAGCCGAAGCTATACCGTTTCTCTCTCGCCTTAGAATGTTTTCTTAACTGGACACACCGGAGGCTGTCCGCTCTTTCTATTATTAGGGTCTATCTAAAAACCGGAAATATGACCAACGGCGAGGGATTTTCCGCCTGATGAAGCCATTTTTTTGCAGGAATACTCTGGGTATTGCAAGAAAAAATGGTGCCCAGCAGGTGGAAAAGACCCGCTGTTTGGGCGTGTTGGCGGTTTTCAAATAGACCCTAAGGAAGCTCCGATTCCATGGGCAAGGGCTGGCGGCGAAAGATTTTGTTTTCATACGGTCGCAAATGGCTTCGGCCAGCAGCAGATCGGACAGTTCCTCTGGCCAGCCCGGAATGTCAAACTGGGAACATAAGATCATGGAGTTTCGCTTATACCGGGACTCCACGATTTCCAATAAGTCCCCTGGCTTCTGTTTCTTTCAAAGGCTATCATCGTCAACGGCGGCGCACAGGCATCGCCTTTCGGTGGTGCCTGTGCTGCGTTCTGTTTATTTCTGTCTTTCCGCAAAGTCCTCATCGACTTTCCGCTTCCAGTCCGCCGCCAAGGGCGCGGCGCAGGAACGAACCTGGTGTACCGCCTGACAGACAGACTCGTAGACCACTGCCGTGCCCTTGCTGTCCGCGTGGTAGTCCGCGGCGCACTCAGGCCGGATGCCAAACCGGCTCGCCTCCCGAGCCGGAGAACCGGCTGTCCGTGGGATTCACGATGGCATCCACCCGCATTTGGGTAATGTCGCTGTGAACAATGACAAAGGGCATGGCAGTTCCTCCCTTTCTGGAACCGGTTACTCGTGGAGCTCCAGGGGCAAGCCGTCCGGGTCATGGAAGAAGGTCATGGCCTTGCCGGTGAAGGCATCCACCCGGACAGGCTCGCAGGAAATGCCCAGGTTTTCCAATTCCTTTACCGTTTCCGCCACGCTGTCCACCCGGAAGGCCAGGTGCCGCAGGCCGCAGGCCTCCGGCCGGCTCACCCGCTTGGGCGGGTTCGGCTCGGCAAAAATTTCCAGTTCGGTAGTCTCATTCAGCCGCAGATCCAGCTTCCAGTCTCCCCGCTCCGGCCGGTAGTTCTCCCGGATCACCGGAAAGCCCAGCCTGTCCACATAGAATTCCTTGGCTTTTTGATAATCGGATACAATAATCGCTACATGATGGATGGCGTTCAGGTTCATAAGCTTACTCCTTTCGGGGATAGAATTCCGCATACCACTGGGCAAACCGCCGCAGGCCGGTTCTCAGGTCTGTGCCGGGCTTGTAGCCGAAGTCCCGCTCCAGAGCACCGGTGTCCGCATAGGTCACAGGCACGTCCCCGGGCTGCATGGGCACCAGCTTTTTGTGCGCCTCGAAATCGTAGTTCTCCGGCAGCACCTTTGCCAAAACCAACTCTTCGGAAAGAATCCGCACAAAGTCCAGCAAATTCTCCGGATTCTGGTTGCCGATGTTGTAGATGGCGTAGGGCGGAATGGGCAAACCGTCTTCCCCGTCCCGCTTGTCCGGAGCCTTCCCCATCACACGGACAACGCCCTCCACAATGTCGTCCACATAAGTAAAGTCCCGCTTGCAGTTGCCGTAGTTGAAAATCTCAATGGTCTGACCCTTTACCAGCTTGTCGGTAAAGCCGAAATAGGCCATGTCCGGCCGTCCGGCAGGGCCGTAAACCGTAAAGAACCGCAGGCCTGTGGAGGGGATGTTGTAGAGCTTGGAATAGGCGTGGGCCATCAGCTCATCGGATTTTTTCGTGGCCGCGTAGAGGGAAACCGGGTTGTCCACCTTGTCCTCGGTGGAATAGGGCACCTTTTGGTTGGAGCCGTAGACGCTGGAGGAGGAAGCGTAAACCAGGTGCTCCACCGGGTAATGGCGGCAGGCCTCCAGAATATTAAAAAAGCCGATCAGGTTGGATTCCACATAAGCGTCCGGGTTGGTGATGGAGTAGCGCACTCCGGCCTGGGCGGCCAGATTCACCGCCACCGCCGGGCGGTATTTCTCGAAAATCTCAAACATCAGGGGCTTATCCGCAATATTTCCCTTGATAAATACGAAGGAAGGATACTTTTCCAGTTCCTTCAGCCGGTATTCCTTCAGGGTCACGTCGTAGTAGTCGTTCAGACTGTCGATGCCGATCACCGTCGATGACGGGCTTTCTTCGCAAATCCGTCTCACCAGATTGGCGCCGATAAACCCCGCCGCTCCGGTGACCAGAATCGTTTTCTTCTCCAAATTCACTTTGCTCATATATCCTCCCGACCGCCAAGGCCTTCCTTCGTTCTTTTTCACCATTGTATTTCCATTTCTGCAAAACGTCAAGACCTTTCCAGTGCTTTCCCGAAAAGTCCAAGAGAAGTCCTTGCTTTACACCGGAAACTGTGATATATTGTTTGATTATGGGTATACAAGCTTTCGGAGGCTTTCTATGAATAAAAAAATGCAATGTCTGCTGTGCGCCGGGGCAGCCTGCGTACTGCTCTTCGGCTGCGGGAAAAAGCAAACCGTCACCCTTCCTGACCTGACCGGAATCGTCACCCTGCCTGTCCCCACGGAAACCCAGGCTCCTACCAACCCCAACGCCGGCGTGGAGGAGCTCACCGCCGTGCTCACCGCGGGAGAAATCTATACACTGGAGCAATATCCCGACCTGAAAAAGGCGGATTTGTCCGGCAGCACCTGCTACGACACCATCCTCGAATACATGGATGCCCACCCAGGCGTAGAGGTGATCTACACCGTGGACTTAGGCGGCACCACGGTTTCCAATCAGGCTGCCTCCGTCCGGCTGGATGCGGGAAAATACACCTATGAGGCACTGCTGGAAGGCCTCAAATATCTGCCCAATCTGACCTCCGTTTCCATCAGCGCGGTGAACCTGACGGCGGAGCAGGTGGAGACCCTGCGCAGCACCTATCCGGATATCCCTCTGGAATACACCGTCTCCCTGCTGGGGCAGGATATTTCCACGGATACCGCCACCCTGACCCTGCCCCTGCTCACGGACGAGCAGGTGACGGAGGCCTGCGGCAAGCTGGGGGTTCTCACCGGGCTGACCGACGTGACCCTGAGCAATGACCAATCCCTCGAGCAGGTGGCAAAACTTCAGGACGCCGCCCCCAACACCGTGTTCCACTACAGCTTCTCCCTCTTCGGCAAGACCGTTTCCACCACCGACGAGGAAATCGTCTACAAAAATCAGGCCATCGGAAACGAGGGGGAAAGCCAGATCCGTCAGGCTCTGCCGGTGCTGGACGGCTGCAAGCGGTTCGTCCTGGACAACTGCAAGCTGGACTACGAGGTGCTGGCCAAAATCCGGGAGGACTTCCGGGATGGCCCCAACGTGGTCTGGCGGGTGTATTTCGGCGTGGACGGCCGGTACAACCTGCTCACCGACGCGGACACCCTCCGGGCGGTGTACAACGTGACCAATGACACCTGCGGCCCCATGAAATACTGCGAAGGGGTCAAATACATGGACATCGGCCACAACGAGTATCTGACTGACCTGAGCTTCGTCAGCGGTATGCCCAATCTGGAGGTGATGATCGCCTCCGGCTGCGCCGCCAAGGAGCTGGTAGGCTTTGAAAACTGCAAGAAGCTGACCTGGCTGGAGCTGGCCTACTGCTACAAGCTGAAAAACATCGACTGCCTTTCTTCCTGCGAGAGTCTGACCTACCTGAATCTCAGCTTCACCGGCGTTTCCAACTATCAGCCTCTGGACGGTCTGCCCCTGAAGCGGTTCGTCTGCCTGAGCCCCAAGGCCAACGCCAAGGAGCAAAAAACCTTTGTGAACATCCACCCCAAGGGGGTGTGCATCACCGTGTTCTACGGCTATTCCAACCCCTACGGCTACGGCTGGCGGTACGACGACAACGGCAAGACCTTCAACGAATACTATAAAAACGTGGTTCGTGTAGCCTTCAATTACGATGAGCTGGAGAAGTATTTGCCGAAGGAGACAAAATAGCCGTGCTTCCGGATAACGCATGTCATTGCGAACCAGTGCGCACACTGGTGTGGCAATCCGTTCTCTAAAATTCTTCCAAAATGTTGCAAAAACCCGGCGGACACAGGCTATCCACACCAAAGAAAATCGAAAATCTCCCGAAAAACACGCGCAAAGGAGCATCTCCATGAAATACGATTTTACCACCATTTTAGACCGGAAGGGTCACGACGCCCTGGCTGTTGACCAGGTAGGTGCCCCCGGCTCCCCCTACCCTGCCCCCAAGGAGGGCTTCGATGTGATTCCCATGTGGGTAGCCGACATGAATTTTCCCCTGGCTCCGCCGGTTAAACAGGCCATCCTCGATCGGATGGAGCACCCCACCTTCGGTTATTTCCAGGCGCCGGATGCCTACTATGACGCCATTATTCACTGGCAGCAGACCCGCAACGGGGTCACCGGCCTGAAGCCTGAGAACATCGGCTACGAAAACGGCGTCCTGGGCGGCGTATCCTCCGCCCTGCGGGCACTGTGCGTTCCCGGAGACCGGATTCTTCTGCACAGCCCCACTTACATCGGCTTCACCCACACCCTGGAGGACAACGGCTATCGGATCGTCCACTCCCCCCTCCGGCAGGACATCCAGGGGGTCTGGCGGATGGATTTTGCCGACATGGAGGAAAAAATCCGGAAAAATCAGATTCACACCGCCATTTTTTGCTCTCCCCACAACCCCTGCGGTCGGGTCTGGGAACACTGGGAAATTGCGCAGGCCATGGAGCTGTTCCGCAAATATGACGTGACGGTGATCTCCGACGAAATCTGGAGCGACATTCTTCGCCCGGGTCTGAAGCACATTCCCACCCAATCCATAAGCCGGGATGCGAAAATGCGCACCGTAGCCTTGTACGCCCCCAGCAAAACCTTCAATCTGGCGGGTCTGGTGGGCAGCTACCACATTATTTACAACCCTACGCTTCTTGACAAATGCGGCCGAGCCGCCGAGCTTTCCGGCTACAACAATCTGAATGTGCTGTCCGTTCATGCCCTCATCGGTGCCTACAGCGCGGAGGGCAGTCAGTGGGCAGACGAGCTTCGGCAGGTCATCGCGGGGAATGTGGATTTCGCGGTGGATTATATCCGCAATCACTTCAACGGCGTATCCCTGTTCCGTCCCGAGGGCACCTATATGCTCTTTATCGACTGCGCCGGCTGGCTGGCTGCCCATGGCATGACCTTGGATGAACTGCTGAAAATGGGCTGGGACGTAGGCGTTGTCTGGCAGGACGGCCGACCCTTCCACGGGTCTGCCCATATCCGCATGAATCTGGCTCTGCCCCGATCCCGGGTAGAGGAGGCCTTCCGGAGACTGGATACTTACGTTTTTAACGCGTAAACTGTACCCCATATTGCAAATTCTCGGTAGAAACATGTCATTGCGAATCAGTGCTCACACTGGTGTGGCAATCCCCCGGATTTTCCGCGAACTACCGGCGAAGCGCAAAGGCTCCCCTTGCTGACCAAGGGTGGTGCTCCGCGCAGCGAATTAGAATATTGATGATTGCCAGTGGCAATCATACCATAATTTATGCTGCCCCAGTGCGCACACTGGGGCTGAGGGGATCAGAACTCCCATCTTTTTGTGTGCTCTCATTGACGCAGTTTTACAATCCCTCAGTCAAAAATCAAAGATTTTTGCCAGCTCCCTTTGCACAAGGGAGCCGGGGTGCTCCCGCACCAGTGCATTTTTCGAAGGTGCTCGGAATGTTTCGGGGATTGCCACACCAGTGTGAGCACTGGTTCGCAATGACATGCGTTATACGTCAGTGTTCGGTAAAAAGCAGAGCGACCTCATTCGCCCGACCGGCACCTATACACTGTAGTGCAATTGCCACTGGCAATTGATTGATTTGAATTCGCTGCGCGGAGCACCACCCTCCCAGGGGAAGGCTTATGGAGACGGATTGCCACACCAGTGTGAGCACTGGTTCGCAATGACAGCTTTCTTTCAGCCGCTCTATACATCAAACAAAACCCCCGCCGGGAGGAAATTCCTCCCGGCGGGGTGTCTATTTTTTGCGTTATCTCAATCTCCGTAGCCCATGGGGTTCTGGGTCTGCCAGCGCCAGGAATCCCGGCACATATCCTCCAGATTCTTCTCGGCCTTCCACCCAAGCACCTGGGCGCTCTTGGTGGGGTCGGCATAGCAGGTGGGCAGATCGCCGGGACGGCGATCCACGATCTTGTAGGGCAGGGTCAGGTTGTTGGCCTTCTCGAAGGCATGAACCATGTCCAGCACGCTGTAGCCAATGCCGGTACCCAGGTTGAACACCTCGCAGCCCGGATGGCCTACCACATACTTCACCGCCGCCACATGACCCTTGGCCAGGTCTACCACATGGATGTAGTCCCGGACGCCGGTGCCGTCGGGGGTGGGATAGTCGTTGCCGTAGACGCTCAGGCACTCCCGGCGGCCGATGGCCACCTGGGTAATGTAGGGCATCAGATTGTTGGGAATGCCTCTGGGATCCTCGCCGATGAGGCCACTTTCGTGAGCACCGATGGGATTGAAGTAGCGCAGGAGCACCACGTTCCACTGGGGATCCGCGTGGCTCATGCCGGACAGAATCTGCTCGGTCATGTATTTCGTCCAGCCGTAGGGATTGGTGCAGCCGCCGGTGCGGGAGGTCTCCCGCAGGGGCATCTCATTGTCCCCGGAATAGACGGTAGCGGAGGAAGAGAAGATGATCTTCTTGCAGCCCACCTCGCCCATGACCTTGGTCAGCACCAGAGTGGTGTTCAGGTTGTTGTCATAATACCGCCAGGGCTGGGCAACGGACTCGCCCACGGCTTTGAGCCCGGCAAAGTGAATGACGGCGGCGATTCCGTTCTCGGCGAAGATTTTGCGGAGCAGTGCCTCGTCCCGGACATCGCCCTGGTAGAACTTGGGCTTCTTGCCGGTGAGCTTTTCCACCCGCTCCAGGCTCTTGGGGTTGGAATTGCACAGATTGTCCACCACGACCACGCCGTAGCCGCTGTTCAGCAGCTCCACGCAGGTGTGAGAGCCGATGTATCCGGCACCGCCGGTTACCAGAATGTTCATAAATGGCCTCCTTTGTAAATTCAGGATGATTCTTTATGGAAATGGAATGCGCTCAAATAGAAGGTGTCATTGCGAACCAGTGCGCACACTGGTGTGGCAATCCCCCGGTTCTTCCGAGAACTATCGGATTCGACCTCATCCGCCCTTCGGGCACCTTCCCCTCCCAGGGGAAGGCTTGGAGCCGACCCTACATTATAAATAAATGTAAGTTTGCCTGTATTATACTTCTCCGAAGGTTGGATGTCAATCAAAATCAGGCGTACTTGGCCACCACCGCGGCCATCCGGTCGAACTGAGCCTCCATGTCGGACACCAGCTTGAACTGGGTACGGGCTCTGTCCAGATTCTGCTCCGGGTAGTGGATGCGGAAATAATGGTCGCCCTCCAGGTAGTCCGTCAGGAACCGGATGCCGCACTCCAGGGTCATGAGTCTCGCGCCCCAGGGCAGGTATTCCAGCTCCGCCTCCGTCAGGCTGCCCTGGGCTCCTTCCAGGAAGCCCCGGGTGTAGGCTTCAAACAGGTCGATGTCGAAATTGACCTTGCTCAGGTCCTTCTCGTCCTCCTTGCTGTGGTTGGCGCCGAAGCGGATGGAGTCGCCGAAGTCGTTGATGCTCAGACCCGGCATAGTGGTGTCCAGGTCGATGACGCAGATGCCCTCGTGAGTAGCCCGGTCGATGAGGATGTTGTTGAGCTTGGTGTCGTTGTGGGTGACCCGCAGAGGCAGCTTTCCCTCCCGCAGAGCGGCAAGCGCCACGGAGCAGTCCGCTTTCCGGTGGAGGACGAACTGAATCTCCTGTTCCACATCCTTGGCTCGGTTCCTTTTGTCGGCAGCCAGGGCGGCCTCAAACTTGGCGAACCTGTCCTCGGTATTGTGGAAGTTCACGATGGTCTCGTGGAGGGTTTCCGCGGGATAATCCTGGAGCAGGTACTGGAACCGGCCGAAAGCCCGGGCGGAGGCCTCGAAGAGCTCCGGGGTCGCGGACTGGAAGCAGTCGGTATTTTCAATGAAGGGGGTCAGCCGCCAGACCTTGCCGTTTTCGTCGGTATAGAAGTCCCGGCCATCCTTCGTTTTCACCAGGCTCAGGGTCTCCCGGGCAGGATCCCCGCCGGCGGCGATGATCTTCTTCCTTAAATAAGAGGTAATGCCGATGAAGTTCTCCATCAGCTCCTCCGGATGGGGAAAGGCCGCCCGGCTCATACCCTGGAGAATAAACCGGACAGGATCCCCCTCCTGGGGCTGGCAGACCACGCAGTAGGTGTCATTGATGTGTCCCTGGCCGTAGCGCACGGCGCCCAGCAGGGTTTCCGGGAAATCGTAGGCGCTCAGAACTTTCTGAAGAATCGGATCCTGATGACCTTGGGTAACGTTTTCCATTGCTGCTTCCTCCTTATGTTTTTCACATTCTTTGAATTTCGCACGGAAATAGTTGATTTATGCAAACGTCATCTTCGTTTTGCTCAATTTTCTTCAGTATACCACAGAAAATACCGATTGGCAACCATTTTTCGGGACTGTTTTTGTGATTTTATATTTTGTAAAATTATACAATTTGAAGCATTCAGAATTGTTGAAACATCCAATTTTGTCTATTTCGTCGAATTCCGCCCCATTTTCGGGTGATTTTTCATTGACTTCTCGTTTTTTTCCTGTATACTAGGGGTAAGGATAGAAAAAGACAAATCCGGTTCGGCATTATCAGTGCATAGCACTGTTGATTGCATACTTAATTACAATGGAGGAAACAAGATGAAGAAGATTATCTCCCTGCTGCTGGTTCTGGCCATGGCTCTGACCCTGGCTGCCTGCGGCGGCAATGCTGCCCCCGCTGCCACCGAGGCTCCCAAGGCCGACGCTCCCGCCGCCTCCCAGGCACCTGCCGCCTCCGGCGACAAGGTCACCGTTACCATGATTACCTGTCAGTACGGCAAGCAGACCCAGCAGTGGTGGGCCGACTTCGCCGACAAGTTCAATGCCGAGCATGAGAACATTGAGGTCGTTGTGGACTGCGTGTCCTGGAACGATGTCTACACCGTGGTCAACACCCGTGTTGCCAACGGCGAGGCTCCTGACCTGCTGAACATCGACGTGTTCGCCGACTACCAGGCTGACGGCCTGCTGCTGCCCGCCAAGGATTGGGTTTCCGAGGAGACCTACGCCAAGTTCTACCCCTCCTTCCTGGAGCAGTCCGTTGTGGACGGCACTGTTTGGGCCGTGCCCGATCTGGCTTCCGCCCGTGCTCTGTACTTCAACAAGGACATCCTGGAGCAGGCCGGTGTCACCGTTCCCGCCACCTGGGAAGAGCTGAAGGCCGCCTGTGAGGCTATCAAGAAGAATTGCCCCGATGTCTACCCCTGGGGCGTTGACATGACCACCGATGAAGGCCAGGCCTGCTTCGCTTACTACGCCTGGAACAACGGCGGCGGCTTCGTGGACGACGAGGGCAACTGGGCTCTGAACTCCGCTGAGAACGTGGAAGCCGTCAACTATGTGGTTGACCTGATCAAGTCTGGTCTGACCAACACCGATCCCACCACCGAGACCCGCTACGACCTGCAGGAGATGTTCGCTGCCGGCAAGCTGGCTATGATGATCGGACCCAACCAGATCTCCAAGTACTGCCAGGAGAACGGCGGCATCAACTTCGGCGTCGCTTCCCTGCCTACCAACGGCGATAAGGCCGGTGCTTCCGTGGGCGTTATGGACCGGTTCATGTGCTTCGACAACGGCTACACCGATGAGGAGCTGGCTGCCATCACCTCCGTGATCGACGCCTTCTATGACGACCAGCCCTACGCTGACTGGGTTCTGATGGAGGACTTCCTGCCCGCCACCTCTACTGGTGCTGAGCTGTGTGCCGAAGCCAACCCCGACATGACTGCTTGGATTGACGTTGTTGGCTCCTCCAAGTTCTATCCCACCGCCAAGGCCGAGTGGGCAGACGTGAAGCAGGGTGTCATCGACGTGGAGCAGCAGGTTCTGCTGGGCGGCGATGCTCAGAAGCTGCTGGATAACCTCCAGTCCGAAATTGCCGGTTAATTTCCCGCAACCGACACCGCTGTAACCTAGCATTCCAGTGGGCCGGGCTTTGGCCCGGCCCACTTTCCATGCAGCCTTTTTCAAAGTGCTGCCGCACGAGATGCCGCGTTTTGAAAGCGGCTGCATATCAAAGGGGGTACCATCTTACATGAAAAAACCGTACAAGCTCCAAAGCACGGCAGAGCCCTACCTGTGGATTCTGCCCAGCGTCATCCTGATGGCAATTTTCATTATCATTCCCATTGGCTTCGTCTTCCGCATGGCTTTCAGCCAGGTGACCAAGTCCGGCCTTATCAAGGACTTCGCCGGATTTGCCAACTTCCAGAAGGTGCTTGGCAGCCCCAAGTTCACCATGGTGCTGAAGAACACCGTGATTTGGACCATCTTAGTGGTGGTTCTGTCCACGGTGCTGGGCTTCATTCTGGCGCTGCTGCTGAACAATGAATTCAAGGGCCGGAAAATTGCCCGAGCCATTGTGGTCTTCCCCTGGGCAACCACCCTGGTCATTCAGGCCTCTGCCTGGAAGTTCATCATCAACACCGACTACGGTGCCCTGAACACCCTGCTGAAAACCCTGGGCATCATTCAGCAGAATGTGAACTGGACGCCTACCCCGGAGGCCTACTTCGCCTGGGAAATCGCCTGCGGCATTTTCGTCACCATTCCCTTTGTCTGCTTCACCGCACTGTCCGGCCTGCAGAGCATCGACAATGCCCTGTATGAGGCCGCCACCGTGGACGGCTCCAACTACTGGCAGAAGCTGTTCCACATCACCCTGCCTCTGGTCAAGCCCAGCCTGACCGTGGCCACGGTGCTGAACATCATCTATGTGTTCAACTCCTTCCCCATCGTCTGGACAATGACCAAGGGCGACCCTGCCAGCCGCACCGACACCCTGGTCACCTATCTCTACAAGCTGGCCTTCTATAACGGCAAGCAAGGCGAAGCTGCCGCGGTATCCGTCATCGGCTTCCTCATTCTGCTGGTTTGCGCCAGCTGCTACATGGTTTCCACTCTGAAGAAAGGAGAGGACTGATTTATGACTCTGGAATCTTCCCGGATGAACTGGACCGCGCTTTTGCGCCGGATTCTCCTCTATTTCGTGGTAGCCGTCATCTGCCTGTTCATTCTCTACCCCTACTTCGTCATGGTCTGCACCGCTCTGAAAAGCCGTGAGGAAATCTTTAACATCAACGGCACCGTCTTCCCCATTCAGGTGATGTGGTCCAACTTCCTGGATATCTGGTCCCGGGCGCCCATGGCTCAGTATATGTTCAACTCTGTCGCCATTGCCGCCGGTTCCACCGCCATTGCCATGATCTGCGGCATTCCCGCGGCCTACGCCCTGGCCCGTATGAAGTTCAAAGGCCAGACCGCCTTCCTGGGCTTCATCATCGTCTCCCAGATGTTCGCCCCCGTGGTGCTGCTGATTGGTATCTACAAGGTCATGCAGGTGATGAATCTGACCAACAACATTCTTGGCCTGATCTTCATCAACGCCGCCTTCAACCAGGCCTTCACCATTTGGCTGCTCCGGGGCACCTTCCTGTCCATCTCCGCGGAGATGGAGCAGGCCGCCACCATCGACGGCTGCAACCGGGTTCAGGCCATGTTCAAGGTGCTGCTGCCCGTGGCCGCCCCCGGCATCGTCACCACCCTGATCTTCATTTTCATCAACGCCTGGAACGAGTACACCGTGGCCCTGTGCCTGATTTCCACCGACACCTTCAAGCCTCTGACCGTGGGCATCAACATTTTCAACGGCTACAATATGATCGAGTGGCAGTACCTGTTTGCCGCCTCCATCTTCGCCATCATCCCCGTTGTCATCCTGTTCATGTCCATCGAGAAGAACCTGACCAGCGGCCTCACCGCCGGCGGCGTCAAGGGCTAAAAAATGGCCCCCTTGTGCAAAGGGGGCTGGCAGCGAAGCTGACTGGGGGATTGTCAAAAACGAAAAGTTCTGATCCCCTCAGTCATGGCCTTGCGTGAGACGGCCATGACAGCTCCCCTTGGTCACCAAGGGGAGCCTTTTTCTCCCCGCCAGATGATTTTTCCTTTTGGGACGTGACTTTTCTGACAAAGCGTGCTATGATAAAAGAAAAATCCTCAGGAGGAAACAAATATGACCTATCCAGAAGTCCTTGCCAATGCTCGTGAGGCCATGAGCCCCAACTGCAAGGCCTGCCCCGTGTGCAACGGCCGTGCCTGTACCAACCACGTTCCCGGCCCCGGTGCCAAGGGCGTAGGCGACAACGCCATCCGGAATTTCGACGCCTGGCAGCGCATCCGGGTGAACATGGACACCATCCA
>CAKTXO010000037.1 GCA_934630985.1 uncultured Oscillospiraceae bacterium
AGTGGTGGAATCCGGAGCCCGGACGGGGGAAGCCCTGCTGCAAACCATGATTGCCATGGACGAGGGAGCTGCCTATCTGGGCGAGTGCGCCCTGGTTCCCCAGCACAGCCCCATCGCCGAAATGGGCTTTCTGTTCTATAACACCCTCTTCGATGAAAATGCCGCCTGTCATCTGGCTCTGGGCTGCGGCTTTGCCGATACCATTGAAAATTTCCAGAGCCGCTCGCTGGAAGAATGTCGGGAACTGGGCGTCAACGATTCCATGATTCACGAGGATTTCATGATCGGCTGCGACAGCATGGACATTGACGCCATTTGCGAAAACGGTCAGGTGATGCCGGTTTTTCGAAAGGGAAACTGGGCATTTTGAGATGCCGACAACTTTTTTCAAAATTCCAAAAATAATGCTTGCATTCTTCCCGGCAATGTGATATGATATCCGGGCGATTGAAGATTGCTTAGGGTGCTTTGTGCCCTTTAACTGATACGAAAGAGGTGAACGAAATGAAGGAAGGTATCCATCCCAAGTACGAACAGACCACCATCCGCTGTGCCTGCGGCAATGTCTTTACGACCGGTTCTACCAAGAAGGACATTCGTGTTGAGATCTGCTCCAAGTGCCACCCTTTCTATACCGGCAAGCAGAAGCTGGTTGACACCGGTGGACGGGTTGATCGCTTCAACAAGCGTTTTGGCTTGAAGTAAGAGCAGAAAATTCCGCACTACGGATTCGTGGTGCGGATTTTTTGTTTTTTCTGAGAAAAACAGTTGTCCTTGGGCGGGCGGATGTGCTATACTAAACGATAATGAATGATGCTTTGGAGGAACCTATGGAAGAAAAACTTGAAACCGCCGTCCAGGAGCGGGCGGTACTGGTGGGACTGAACGCGGACTGCTTTTCCGAGGAGCAGACCGCCACGGAGGAATCCCTGAAGGAATTGGAGGATCTGCTGGAAACCGCCGGAGGCTTCTGCACCGGCAAGGTGCTCCAGAACCGGCATACTCCGGATTCCCACAGCTTCATCGGCGAGGGCAAGGCTCAGGAGATCCGGATGCTGGCGGAGGCCACCCAGTCCACCATGGTGATTTTTGATAATGAGCTGTCTCCCGGAAATATCCGGGCGCTGGAGGAGATCATCGGCGTGACGGTCATCGACCGCAGCGCGCTGATTCTGGATATTTTCGCCCAACGGGCAAAAACCAAGGAAGGCCGGCTCCAGGTGGAGCTTGCCCAGTACAAATATCTGCTGCCCCGGCTTTCCGGTATGGGCGCCAGCCTGTCCCGGCAGGGCGGCGGCATCGGCACCCGGGGCCCCGGCGAGACCAAGCTGGAATCCGACCGGCGGCATATCCGGGAGCGGATCACCCGGCTGGAAGAGGAACTGGAACAGGTGCGCAAGGTGCGGGCCGTCCAGCGGGAGCGGCGGATGAAGAATTCCATTCCTGTGGTTGCCATTGTGGGCTACACCAACGCGGGAAAGTCAACGCTTCTGAATCAGCTGACCAACGCGGGAATCCCCGCCAACAACCGTCTGTTCGATACCCTGGACACCACCTCCCGGCAGCTGACGGTGTCCGATAATCTGGACGTGATTCTGTCCGATACCGTGGGCTTTATTTCCAAGCTGCCTCACCATCTGGTGAACGCTTTCCACGCCACCCTGGAGGAGCTGGAATACGCCGACCTGTTGCTTCACGTCATTGACGCTTCCGATCCGAACCTAGAAAAGCACGTTGCCGTGGTGGACAGGCTCATTGCCCAGCTGGCAAAGCCCGGCACTCCGGTGCTCAAGTGCTACAATAAGGCGGATCTTGTCTACTCCGAGGATATCCCCAAGGGCAAGGACATCGTTGCCATTTCCGCCAAGCGGGGGAAAAATATGGACGGCCTTCTGAAGGCCATCGAGAAGGCTCTGGGTCATTCCCGGCATCATGTGATTCTGCGCTTCCCCTACGACAAGGGCGGCATGGTGCAGACCCTCCACGATAATGCCCAGGTCAAGAAGGTGGAATACACCGATTCCGGCATCGAGGTGGAGACGGTTCTCGATCCCATTCTCTACGGAAGACTGACGCAGTACATTGTGAAGGAGTGCTGAAGCCTTGGACGAGTATCTTGTCCCAAGTGAATACGGCGAAGACGAGTTTATCGAGAAGAAGTCCCGGTTTATCGGTCGAATCTGGCCGGTGGAGACGGAAGAAGAGGCTCTTGCCCGGATCCAGGAGATGAAAAGAAAGCACTACGACGCCACCCACAACTGCTGGGCTTACATCATCCGGGACGGCGCCGTCCGGTTTTCCGACGACGGAGAGCCGGGAGGCACCGCGGGAATGCCCATGCTTCAGGTGCTCCAGCGGGAGGGGCTGTTCAATGCGGTCTGCGTGGTGACCCGGTATTTCGGCGGTATCCTGCTGGGAGCGGGCGGCCTGGTGCGGGCTTATACCAGGGGCGCGAAAATCGCCGTGGACGCGGCGGGCAAGTCCATGAAGCGGGTGTGGACGGTGCTGTATGTGCCCTGCCCCTACAGCTTCTATGAGCGGGTGCGGTTGGAGGCGGAAGGCTTCGGCGGCATTGTCCGTAAGGCGGACTTTGGCGCCGAGGTGGAGTTGGAGCTGCTGTTTCCCGAAGCGAAGACCCAGGCGTTTCTGGACAGGCTCACGGATATGACCGCGGGCACTGTGGAGAGTATGGAAATCGGTCAGGAATACCGGGCATTCCCGGTATCCGGGAAAGGAAGGGATTGCGGTGACGGTTAAGGAAGAACTGGAACGGCTGGAGCATAAGCGGCTGAACCCCTTGGCAGCCTTCGCCGATCAGTCCAAGGGACGACCCCGACAGGAGGAGCCCCGGGAAGGGGATGTGCGCACCTGCTATCAGCGGGACATTGACCGAATTGTCCACAGTAAGGCCTTCCGGCGGCTGATGCACAAAACCCAGGTGTTTCTTCAGCCTGAGGGAGACCATTACCGTACCCGAATGACCCACACTCTGGAGGTTTCCCGGATAGCTGGCACCATCACCCGGGCGTTAGGGCTCAACGAGGATCTGTCCGAGGCCATCGCCATGGGACACGACCTGGGTCACACCCCCTTCGGTCACGCCGGAGAGGCGGCTCTGTCCGACTGCCTGGGCAAGCCCTTCCGTCACAACGAGCAGAGCCTGCGGGTGGTGGATATTCTGGAACGGGACGGCATGGGTCTGAATCTGACCTATGAGGTTCGTATGGGCATTGTTGGCCACACCGGCGAAATCTGGCCGGAAACCCTGGAAGGAAAAATCGTCCGGCGCAGCGACCAGATTGCCTATGTGAACCACGATATCGACGATGCCATCCGGGCGGGAATTCTCACCAATGACGACATCCCCCAGGAGATTTCCGATGTGCTGGGGCACACCCACAGCAGCCGGATCAACACCCTGGTGACGGACGTGATCGCCACCTCCCGGGAGGCAGGAGCCATTTGTCTGACACCAAAAGTCGAGCGTGCCTTGAAGGATCTTCGCAGCTTTATGTTTGCCCGGGTCTACCGGAATCCGGTGGCCAAGGGGGAGGAGAGCAAGGCCAAGGATATGCTCAAGCGGCTCTTTGACTACTATATTTCCCATCCGGAGGCTCTTCCGGAGGATTTTCAGCCCCAGCTGTCCTTCGACGGCATGGAGCGGACGGTCTGCGACTATATCGCCGGTATGACGGATAACTACGCCGTGGACAAATATACGGAAATTTTCATCCCCATGGGCTGGCATGTCCGGGGATAAGGAATAACCGGAACATAATCGGGAAGGAGGGAAAATCATGGCATTTCCGGAGGCCTTTCTGGACGAGCTGATTGCCAGAAATCCAATTGAAGATGTGGTAAGCCAGTATGTGAACCTGAAACGCTCCGGCTCCAATCTGTTCGGCCTGTGCCCCTTCCATGGGGAGAAAACCCCCTCCTTTTCCGTTTCCCCGGATAAGGGAATCTACTACTGCTTCGGCTGTCACAAGGGCGGCAGCGTCATCAATTTCGAGATGGAAATTGAGGGCTTAAGCTATCCGGATGCCGTCCGGGCACTGGCCAAGCGGGCAGGGCTGGAGGTTCCTGAGGATGAGCAGTACCAGTCCCGGTACCGCCAGCAGGAGCGGCTCTGGGCGCTCCACAAGGAGGCAGCCCGGTTCTTTCACAGCAGGCTTTATGCCCCTATCGGGGCGAACGCCCTCCAATACGCCACAGGCCGGGGAATGCCCAAATCCATTCTGACAAAATTCGGTATCGGCTATGCCCCGGACAGCTGGACGGATCTGGTAGACTACCTGCGAAGCAAGAATTATACCGATCAGGAGCTTCGGGACTCAGGGCTGGTAACGGTTTCTCAAAAGAACGGCAATCTCTTTGACCGGTTCCGGGATCGGCTGATGTTCCCCATCATCGATGTCCGGGGGAATGTCATCGGCTTTGGCGGCCGGATTATGAACAGCAGCGACAAGTCAGCTGCCAAATACTTAAACTCCCCGGAAACCCTGATTTTCAATAAGCGAAGAAACCTCTTTGCCCTGAATCTGGCAAAAAAAAGCAAGCTGGGCTACTTAATCCTGGTGGAAGGGTACATGGATGCCATCGCCCTGCATCAGTACGGCTTTGACTGTGCGGTGGCGTCCCTGGGTACGGCTCTGACCGAGGACGGCGCAAATTTGCTGTCCCGGTACACTGAGCAGGTGGTGCTCATCTACGACGGCGACGAGGCCGGACAGAACGCCACCCAGCGAGCCATTCCCATTCTGGAAAAGGCTGGCCTTCAGGTGAAGGTGCTGAAAATGCGGGACGCCAAGGATCCGGATGAGTATCTGAAAAAGTTCGGCGCCGACCGGTTCCGGATTCTGCTGGAAGAATCGGCTAACCGGGTGGAGTATCAGCTGAACGCGATTCTGAAAAAATATGACCTCCGGGACGACGAGCAGAAGGTGCAGTACCTTCAGGAATCTGCCGAGCTGATCGGTTCGCTGAGCAGTGCCGTTCAGCGGGAGGTCTACGGCGGTCGGGTGGCGGAGGCCGCGGGCATCAGCGAGGACGCTATGAAGCTGGAAGTGAATCGGGCACTGAAGCGCCGTACTTACCAGGAGAAGAAAAAGCAGGAAAAGATCGACCTGTCTCCCGCCCGGAATTTGCAGCCAAAAGAAAAATCTATCCGCTACAGCAATCTCCGTTCGGCCAGAGCCGAGGAAATGATCATTGCCCAGGTTCTCCGGGAGCCGGCACTGTTTGCCCAGATTCCGGATTTGCAGCCGGAAATCTTTTCCTCGGAGTTTCTGGGTCGAGCTTTCCGGCAGCTTCGGGACCGTTATCACCAGGGGCTGGACGTGAGCCTTGGAGGGCTTTCGGACTTTACCGCCGAGGAAATGTCCCATCTGGCGGGAATTTCCCAGCAGCAGGGGCCTGTGAATGAGCGGAGCCTGCTGGACTGCGCCGACATCATCCGGGAGGAGTACCAGAAATCCCAGACCAAAACCGAGGACGACCTTATGCGTTTTCGGGAAAAAATGCAGAAAAGCAAAGGAATCAAAGCATGACACAAAGTGTGGATACAGAAAAAAACCTTCCGGTGAGCTCCGGCGAGGACGATATGAGCCAGTTCCTTCGGGAAATTCGCCAGTATCCCCGGCTGACCCCGGAGGAGGAAAAGGCGCTTGCCCGCCGGTGCGCCGCCGGAGACGAGGAGGCCATCCGCCAGATGGTCAATTCCAACCTGCGGCTGGTGGTGAGCATCGCCAGGGAGTACGCGGGACGGGGAGTGGCCCTTCTTGACCTGATTCAGGAAGGAAGCATCGGCCTGCTGACGGCAGCCAGGAAGTTCGACTATACCATGGACTGCCGGTTTTCCACCTACGCCACGAAATGGATTCGCCAGGGCGTGACCCGGTGCCTGATCAACCACGGCAGTCCCATCCGGGTGCCTCTGCATACCGCGGAGAAAATGCGGGCGGTGGCGGCGGCCAAGAACGCGCTGACCCAGGAAACCGGTCAGGAGCCTACCACCGCCCAGATTGCCCGGCGGTGCGGCCTTCCGGAGCAGCGGGTGAAGGAGCTGATGCTCCTGACCCCGGACGTGTGCTCTCTGGATGTGCCCACGGGAGAAGGGGACGACGGAGTCCTGGGCAATCTGGTGGAGGATTCTCTGTCCCCTCAGCCCTATCAGGAGCTGGTGCGCCAGGAACTGGAAAACGCCATTGTCCAGCTCCTTTCCACTTTGAATCCCCGGCAGCAGCAGGTGCTGCGGCTTCACTTCGGCATGGAGGACGGGGTCTGTCATTCCCTGGAGGAAATCGGCAAGCAGCTGGGCATTTCCAAGGAGCGGGTTCGCCAGATTGAGCGGCAGGCCATGGACAAGCTGCAAAAAAGCGGACAAAGCCTGGGATTGGAGGACTTTTTGAATGAATGAACTGGAATTTTCCTTTGAGCCGGATCCGGTGGACGCATTTCTTTCCGGCCTGAAAGCGGGAGATCGGATAGCAGCCTCCCGCCTTCTGACGCTGCTGGAAGGGGAGGACACCGAGGCTCTGGAGAACGTTTTGCAAGAGCTGGAAACCGCCGGGGTAACGTTGGAGATTGACCTTCCCAAGACCCACGGCACCGGCGAGGCTGCTGCCCGTCTGCGTCAGGAGGAGCTTCTGGCGGCAGAGGGGCTGAATCCCGGCCTTTTGGAAGAAAGCGACCCTCTGCGGCTGTATCTGGAAGAGTTGGCGGGCGTTCCCGCCTTTGGAGATGAGGCGGTTCTTGCCGCCCAATGCGCCGAAAAGGCCGGTGGGGAAGAGCAGCTGGCCAATCTGGGGCTTTCCCGGGTCATCGAGCTGGCACAGGACTATGTGGGTTACGGCGTGCTTCTGATGGATCTGATTCAGGAGGGCAGTCTGGGTCTCTGGCAGGCCATTCAGTCCTACTGCGAGGGGGTCTATGCCGATCACCGGGATCGGTGGATTCGGTTTTATCTGGCTCGGGCGGTGATCTTGCAGGCTCATGCCGGCGGCGTGGGGCAAAAAATGCGCCGGGCCATGGAGGACTACCGGCAAATTGACGAGCGGCTTCTGTCCGAGCTGGGCAGAAATCCTACTCTGGAGGAAATTGCCGAGCAGCTGCATATGTCCCCGGAGGAGACGGAGGCCGTCAAAAAAATGATCGAAAACGCCCGCCTGGTTGACCGGGTGAACCGTCCGGAGGAGCCGGAGGACAGCCAGGAGCAGACTCAGGCGGTGGAGGATACGGCACTGTTCCAGATGCGCCAGCGCATCGGAGATTTGTTGTCCGGTCTGGACGAGGCCGACGCCAAGCTTCTGACCCTGCGCTTCGGACTGGAGGGCGGCAAGCCGCTGAGCCCGGAGGAAACAGGCAGGCTGCTGGGTCTGACACCCCAGGAGGTGGTTGCCCGGGAGGCCGCCGCCCTGAGCAAATTGAGAAAGGGATAAGATTATGGCTAAGAAAATTTCCATCGCCATTGATGGGCCTGCCGGTGCGGGCAAAAGTACCATTGCCCGCCGCCTGGCTGCGGAAATGGGCTATCATTATGTGGATACCGGTGCCATTTACCGGACGGTTGCCTACTTTTTTGACCTGTGGGGGGTAAGTCCCAAGGATATCGACGGCATTTCCCGCTACATCGACGAGCTGACCGTCAGAATCGAATACGACGCCGAGGGCGTTCAGCACATGATTATGAACGGCATGGACGTGACCGGGGACATCCGCACTCCGGAGATTTCCCAGAAGGCCAGCCTGATTTCCGCTCACGCCATTGTCCGGGATATGCTGCTGGATATGCAGCGGGAGATTGCCCAGCAGTACAATGTGATTATGGACGGCCGGGATATCGGCACGGTGGTACTGCCCAAGGCCACCGTAAAATTCTTCCTTACCGCCTCCCCGGAGGTTCGGGCAAAGCGGCGCACCAAGGAGCTGCTGGAAAAGGGACAGAAGGCAGACTACGAGAAGATTCTCAAGGACATTCAGCAGCGGGACTACCAGGATACCCACCGGGAGGTGGCACCTCTGAAAATGACCCGGGATTCCGTAAAGCTGGATACCTCCGAGATGACCATCGATGAGGTGATCGCCGCCATGAAGGAAACCATTGCAAAGAAGGTGGCACCGTGAGTGTCCGGGTGGCGAAAAGCGCCGGCTTCTGCTTCGGCGTCAGCCGGGCGGTAGAGCTGGTGGAGAAGGCTGCCCAGGAGGGACGGAAGGTGGCCACCCTGGGCCCCATTATCCACAACCGGCATGTGGTGGACAAATTCGAGAAAATGGGCGTTCGGGTCATCGAAACGCCGGAGGAGGCTCTGCCCGGAGAAACGGTCATTATTCGCTCCCACGGCATCAGCCGGGCGGTGTATGAGCGGCTGGAAGCGCAGAAGGTGGAGATCATCGACGCAACCTGCCCCTTCGTCAAGCGAATCCACACCATCGTCAGCCGGGCATGCGAGGAAGGGCGGCTTCCCATCATCATCGGCACCCCCACCCATCCGGAGGTGGAGGGAATCGCCGGCTGGTGTAAGGATTTTCGGGTGTTTCAGGACGCTTCCGAGCTCGAAAAATGGGTTACTGATGAAAAAATTTCCTCGAATTTGGCAATTTGCATGGTTTCACAGACGACTTCCACTGAATCTTTGTGGAAATTGTGCGGTGAATTTGCAAAAAAACAGTTTACTAACTTGAAAATTTTTGATACAATATGCAGAGCAACGGAGTATAGGCAAAGCGAAGCAGCAGAACTGAGTGGAGTATGTCAGGCAATGGTCGTTGTAGGAGACCCCAAAAGTTCCAACACAGGCCGTCTCGCTATGATTTGCCGAGAGCACTGCGATAGAGTCTTCCTGGTGGACAATGCCGCCGAGCTGAAAGCGGAAGATTTTTCCGGTGTTACAGATGTTGGAATCACTGCCGGCGCGTCGACTCCGGCGTGGATTATAAAGGAGGTCAACAAGACTATGAGTGAAATTACCAATGCTGAGGCTGTACAGGAGGAGAACTTTGCGGAGCTTCTCGAGCAGTCCATCAAGACTTTAAATACAGGAGATAAGGTCGTAGGCACCGTTACCGGTATCGGAAATACCGAGGTTCAGGTGGATCTGGGCACCAAGCACGCCGGCTACATCCCCTATGATGAAGTCAGCAACGACCCTTCCGTCAAGCCTGAGGACATTCTGAAGGTGGGCGACGAGATCGAGGTCTTCGTCGTTCGCGTGAACGATCAGGAAGGCACCGTGCAGCTGTCCAAGAAGAAGTTGGACGGCCTGAAGGTCTGGGACGACATGGCTGCCTGGGTGGAAGACAAGACCACCGTGGAAGGCACCATCACCGAGGAGAACAAGGGCGGTCTGGTTGCCAATGTGAAGGGCATCCGTGTCTTTATCCCCGCTTCCCAGTCCGGCATCGCCAAGGGCGGCGACATGGCCGGTATGGTGGGCAAGACCGTGCAGATGAAGATTACCGAGGTCAACCGTGCCCGCCGCCGTGTTATCGGCTCCATCCGCGCCGTTTCCTCCGAGGCTCGTAAGGCTGCTCAGGAGAAGATCTGGAGCGAGATCGAGGTGGGCAAGAAGTATCACGGCGTTGTGAAGTCCCTGACTTCCTACGGCGCTTTTGTGGACATCGGCGGCGTGGACGGCATGGTGCACGTTTCCGAGCTGAGCTGGAACCGGATCAAGACCCCCGCGGACGTGGTGAAGGTCGGCGACGAGATCGACGTTTACGTCATTTCCTTCGACCCCGAGAAGCACAAGATTTCTCTGGGCTACAAGACTGCCGAGATGAACCCCTGGAACCAGTTCATGACCAATTACGCCGTGGGCGACGTGGTGGATGCCAAGATTGTCAAGCTGATGACCTTCGGTGCTTTCGCTGAGATTCTGCCCGGCGTAGACGGCCTGATTCACATTTCCCAGATCGCTGACCGCCGGATTGGCAAGCCCGAGGATGTGCTGTCCGAGGGTCAGGACGTGAAGGTCAAGATCACCGATGTGGATGCCGAGAACAAGCGCATCTCCCTGTCCATCCGGGCTCTGCTGGAGGACAATGGCGAGGACGCCGAGTAATTTTTCAAAGGAACACCGGGACTGACCATAGTCCCGGTGTTTTTCGTAATACCGAAAACTCCTCCAAAGAAAGGATATCACCATGGTAAAGCATATTATTTTCTTTACGCTGAAGCCGGAGGCAGACAAGGACAAGGTAATTTCCGCAGCCCAGGCTGCCCTCATGCCTCTGGTGGGCAAAATCCCGGGGCTAACCAAAATGGAAGTGAAAAAAACCTTCGTCGGCCCGGATTTTGTGCTCTATTCCGAGCTGGAAAGCCGGGAGGCTCTGGCGGTTTATGCCGAGCACCCCGCTCATATCGAGGCGAAGACCCATTTCTTCCCCTGGGTGCAGACCCGGGTGGCAGCGGACTACGAGGTTTAAGGAGAGAATTATGAAAGCAGTTGTAACAGTTGTCGGCAAGGATCGGGTGGGCATTATCGCAAATGTCTGCACTGCCCTGGCAGGCTATCAGGTCAATGTTCTGGACATCAACCAGACGGTTATGCAGGGCTATTTCACCATGATGATGGTGGTGGAGGTTTCCGCCTGCAACGTACCCATTTCGGAGCTGGTTACCGGCATGGAGCAGCTGGGTCGGGAGATGGGGCTGTCCATCCGGGTGCAGCGGGAAGACATTTTTGAAGCCATGCACCGGATCTGAGGTGCCGCCATGCTGAATTATAATGAGATCCTGGCCACCCAGGACATGATCGACAAGCGGCATCTGGACATCCGTACCATCACCATGGGCATTAGCCTGCTGGATTGCTGCGACCCGGATTTGAGCGTGTGCTGCGCAAAAATTTATAAGAAAATCACCACTTTGGCAAAAGATCTGGTAAAAACCGGCGAGGAAATCGAAAAGGAATTCGGAATTCCCATTGTGAACAAGCGGATTTCCGTCACGCCCATTTCCTTGGTTGCCGCTGCCTGCCAGACGGATTCCTATGTGGAAATCGCCAAGACCCTGGATGCCGCCGCCAAAACCTGCGGGGTGAACTTCATCGGCGGTTTTTCCGCTCTGGTGCAGAAGGGATGCACGGAAAGCGACTGGAAGCTGATTCGCTCTATTCCTGAGGCCATGAAGGTTACGGAGCGGGTCTGCGCCAGTATCAATGTTGGCTCCACCAAGGCGGGTATCAACATGGATGCCGTTGCGGAAATGGGGCGGATCGTAAAGAAAACCGCCGAGCTCACCGCGGACAACGGTGGCCTGGGCTGTGCCAAGCTGGTGGTGTTTGCCAACGCCGTGGAGGACAACCCCTTTATGGCCGGCGCTTTCCACGGGGTCGGCGAGCCGGAGTGCGAGCTGAATGTGGGCGTTTCCGGCCCCGGCGTGGTGTACCACGCCCTTCAGAGCGTGAAGGGTCAGCCCTTTGATGTGGTGGCTGAGACCATCAAGAAAACCGCTTTCCAGATCACCCGGATGGGGCAGCTGGTAGGCAGAGAGGCTTCCAAGCGGCTGGGAGTTCCCTTTGGTATTGTGGATCTGAGCCTGGCTCCCACCCCGGCGGTGGGGGACAGTGTGGCTCGGATTCTGGAGGAAATGGGTCTGGAGGTCTGCGGAACCCACGGCACCACCGCCGCGCTGGCAATGCTGAACGACGCGGTAAAGAAGGGCGGCGTGATGGCCTCCAACCATGTGGGCGGACTGTCCGGCGCGTTCATCCCGGTGTCCGAGGACGAGGGCATGATCGCCGCCGCCGAGGACGGCACATTGGTTCTCGACAAGCTGGAAGCCATGACCTGCGTGTGCTCTGTGGGACTGGACATGATTGCCGTGCCCGGGGACACCAGTGCCGCTACCATCTCCGCCATCATCGCCGACGAAGCGGCCATCGGCATGGTCAATTCCAAGACCACCGCCGTCCGGATCATTCCCGCTCCCGGCAAGGTGGTGGGCGACCGGATCGAGCTGGGCGGACTGCTGGGCAGCGCGCCGGTGATGCCGGTGCACGAAAAGTCCAGCGAGGCCTTTGTAGCCCGGGGCGGTCGGATTCCCGCCCCCTTACAGAGCCTGAAAAACTGATTGGGAAAGACGAAGAACCTGCCTGGGCTGTCCCTGGGCAGGTTCTCTTTTGGACAATTGTAAGAAATTCACAAAATAAGTTTACATAATTTTTAAGGTTTCAGGGATTGCGATTTCCGCTTCCGCCGTGTATAATACAGGAAGAACTGGGGACGGGGGAATTCCATGAAGCGTTTGATTGCCGTAGGCCTGGCACTGGCGGTGGTGCTGGGAGGCGTTCTTATCTATCTGCGAAGCACCGCCATTACGCCGGAGCTCTACACCGGCGA
>CAKTXO010000038.1 GCA_934630985.1 uncultured Oscillospiraceae bacterium
GCAGACAGCAAGCCCTTTCGGATGCTTGCGCAATTTGAGTTAGAAATATTTGTCTAGCTTTTTGGGGTCACTTCACTTTCGAGCCGGTATTTTTAATTCCATCATATTCCCTTAGCAATTGCAGCAGAGTAACGAAGTGCTTGATGGCTTGAAAATGAATAGGGGCATTTGAAGCAAATAGAATTCCTGTATTTTTATATCAATTTCATTACTTTCTGAACTTTTTAAACAAAATACCACCCAATACAAAGGCGATTACAAGCAGTGCCAGATGTATCTCCAACCACCCGAAACTAGCCGCGACCATCAAAGCTGTAAACATTCCAAACACCATCCAGTTTCCGCTGCCAACCGAGTATTTTTTCCCGCCGAACCGTGGAATCAGTATCAGCGGCAGCAGGGATACCAGCGCCACCATCACAACCAGTCCTCTGTGGGCATTTAGGACAGGCTCCAGAGAAAAGCCGTCGTATATCAGAAAGACTGCCAAGACTCCATAGAGGAAATGATAGGAGGAAGAGAGGGGGAAGTATGATTTTAAGAAACGGGTCAGCTTCTTCGCAGTTTGCATCATATCAAATCCTTTCATTAAAGTGTCTCCAAGTGGCACTCCCTGACAGATGACGTAATAAATAATTCATGGAATTACTGTTTTACGGACACCCACCTTTTTCGCGGCGTGCTTTGTTATTTGATTTCCCAGAGCTTCACCTGGCTGGACTTCTCGTAAAGCCGCAGGTAACTGTCATAGCGGCTGGGCTCGATTTCCCCGGCCTCCACCGCCCCCCGGACGGCGCAGTCCGGCTCCTTCCGGTGGGAGCAGTCATCGAAACGGCATTTGCCCAGGTAGGGCTCAAAATCCGGGAAGGAATACTGCAAGTTCTCCTTGAGGATAATTTCCATCTGGTCGGTATCGAAGGAGGAAAAGCCCGGAGTGTCCGCCACATAGGTGTCTTTCCCCAGACGGTAAAGCTCCACATGCCGGGTGGTATGCCGCCCCCGGCCAAGCTTCTCGGAAACCTCCCCGGTTTCCAGAGCCAGCTCCGGCGCCAGACGGTTCAGAACACTGCTCTTGCCCACGCCGGAATTTCCGGTAAAGGCGGTGAGCTTTCCGGTGAGAAGCGTCCTCAGCGCCTCCACCCCTTCCCCGGTTTCCGCGCTGGTGCAGATCACCGGGAAGCCAGCGTGTTCATAGATGCGCACCAGGTTAGCGGCCGGATCCAGGTCACACTTGTTGACCACCAGATACACCGGCACCCCCTGATCTCCCGCAATGGCCGCCACCCGATCGATGAGAAAGGGCTCCGTCACCGGATTGACGTTGGCGGCGAAGACCACCAGGGCATCCACGTTGGCAACCGCCGGACGGACGAAGGCATTCTTCCGGGGGAGAATCTTCTCCACCATGCCCTTGCCCTTCTCCACGGAGATCTCCACCAGATCCCCGGTCAGAGGCGAATTGCCCTCACGGCGGAGGATGCCTCTGGCCCGGCAGGGAATGAGGCCGGACTCGGTCTGCACGTCATAAAAGCCGCTGATGGAGCGCAGAATCCGCCCCTGCAATGTCTGGGTCATTTCGTAAACTCCAATGTTTTGGTTTCCAGGAACTGGCCGTTCAGGTACAGGTCATAGGACACGGTGCCCGTGCCCGTCAGATCCAGCAGCACGGTCTTCGCCCCGGGGGCGATGGACTTGGAGACGATCACGTCCCGGGTGCCCCCCAGACATACGTCCAGCCTTGCCTCCTCGGCGCTCTCCGGCACCACCCAGGACACGCTGATGAGCACGGAATTGTCCGGCTCCGTCTCCTGAGGGGCGGTAACTTGGGTGGGCTGGGTTTCCGCCACGCCGCTGGAATACTGGATGATGATCTCGGAGGAAACATCCAGGGTCTCATCCTTGTCCACCGACTGGTAGACCACCTCGTTTTCCGGGCGGGAGCTTTCCGTCGGCTCATAGCGCACGTTGGTAAAGCCCAGCTGGGTCATCAGCTCCTTGGCTCGGTTCAGTTCCAGCCCCACTACGTTGGGCATGGAATTTTCCACGATGTCCGGGCCGGTGCTGACATAAATATAGATGGTCTGACCCTCGGTGACCTCGCTTTCGGCGGAAGGATCCGTCCGGGTCACCTCGCCGGGCTGGTAGACATAGCTGGCTTCCTTCTTTTTGAGCGGCTTGAAGCCCTGGCTTTCCAGGAGCTTGCAGGCCTCCTCCGCGTCCGCGCCGACGAAGTTATCCAGCTTCTTCACCGCGGGCTCCGGCCCCATGCTCACCGTCAGCCAGATATCCGAGCCCCGCTGCACCTTGGTGCCGCCTACCGGCTCCTGACTGATGATCTCGTTTTTCGGGTGGTTTTCGCTGTACTCCTGGGGACGGAGTCGGAAATTGAATTCATCATGCGCCGCCGCCAGCTCCTCGCTGTAGGTGCCGCCGGTGAGGTAGGGCACCTCCACCATGTCCTTCTCCTGGTTCAGCAGCGCTCCGTTGAACAGGGCAATGAGGAACAGAATAATGGCAAACACCGCCACCGCGCTGCAAACCACCACGGCGGTGGTGGCGATCCGGCTGCGCTCGGTGTTCTTCTTTTTCTCGGCTTCCCGACGCCGTCTCCGGCGGCTTTCCGTATGGCTGACCTCCCGGCCAGCGGTAGACCTGGAAGCCGTGCCCGTGTGAGCCATTACCGCGCTGTTTCTGGGCAAGGAAGTGGAGGGACGCTCGCCGGTTCTGGCCTGAACCTTCTTTTCCGCAGTGGTCAGGGGCATCCCCGCCGTGGGAATTTTCCGGGTGGCGTCGTCCATCAGGGTGTGATAATCGAAGACAATGGCGGGATTTTTCCGGAATTCCTCCATATCCTGAAGCATTTCCGTGGCGGAAACGTACCGATCCCGGACTTCCAGCGCCATGGCCTTCATAATGATCTGCTCCAGGCCTGTGGGAATGTTGGGGTTATAGGTTGAGGGCAGGGGCGCGCCGCCGTTGATATGCTGGATGGCCACGGAAACCGCGGACTCTCCGTCATAGGGCGGCCGGCCGGCCATCATTTCGTACATCACAACGCCCAGAGAGTACAGGTCAGACCGGTTGTCCGTGTGGCCGCCCTTGGCCTGCTCCGGGGAAATGTAGTGGACGCTGCCCAGGGCTTCCTTGGTCAGGGTGTTGCTCTTATTCATCACCCGGGCAATGCCGAAGTCCATGACCTTCACGGAGCCGTTTTTCAGCACCATCACATTGTGAGGCTTGATGTCCCGGTGGACAATGCCCCGGCTGTGGGCGTGCTCCAGACCCTTGGCGATCTGCAGGGAGAAATGGAGGGTCTCCTTCCAGTTGAGGATGCCCTTTTTCTCCATATATTCCTTCAGGGAAATGCCGTCGATCAGCTCCATGACGATGTAGTCCGCCCCGTCGGAGGAGGAAACGTCATAGACCTGGACGATGTTCGGGTGGCTGAGCATGGCAACCGCCTCGCCCTCCGCCCGGAACCGACGGCGGAACTCCTCATCCCTGGAAAATTCGTCTTTCAGTATTTTGATCGCGACCAATCGGTTCAGCCGATGGCAGCGAGCTTTATAAACAACGGCCATGCCGCCGGTACCGATGACCTCAAGAATCTCGTACCGACCGTCCAGAAGCCGTCCAATATATTGATCCATATAAGCTCCTTTCCTGCCTTTGGTTAAACCTGAATCAGCACGCTGGTCACATTGTCCGGCGCGCCCCGGCTTTTGGCGATGTTCAGCAGCCGCTTGCAGCAGTGGTGCTTGTTCACGCCGTGGGCGACCTCGAAGAGAATCTCCTGGTCGTCCATCAGATTGCTCAGTCCGTCGGAGCACAGCAGCAGGAAGTCGCCCTTGCTCACGCTGACGTGGAAAATGTCGCAGATGAGCACAGGCTCTGTGCCCACCGCCCGGGTGATGTAGTTCTTGCCCGGATAGGTCTTCGCCACCTCGGCGGTCAGGTCTCCCCGATCCACCATCATCTGCACCAGGGAATGATCCTTGGAGATCTGACGGATTCCTGTCCGGCTGATGCCATAGGCTCGGCTGTCGCCCACATTGACTACGGTTGCCCGATCCCGGCGCACCAGCACCGCAACCAGGGTGGTGCCCATGCCGTCAAATTCCTCGAACTGCGCCGCCTGGTCATAAACCGTGAAATTGGCCAGCTTCACCGCGCTGCGGAGCATCTGATCGATCCGGTCAGACTCCATCCCCGGCAGCCAGCTCCGGCGGATTTCCTCCACAAAGACCTCCACCGCCAGGGTGCTGGCAATGTTGCCGGATTTGGCGCCGCCCATGCCGTCGCAGACCACGCCCAGCAGGGTCTCCTTGTCCAGCCGTTCAATTCGGTAGGCATCCTGATTCTGCTTGCGCACGCATCCGGGATCCGTAAGTCCCCAGCTCTGCATCGTCCCAGCACCTCTCTTCTTTACTCGTGCTTTTTCTCGTATTTCCTGCGCAGCTGCCCGCAGGAGGCATCAATGTCCCCGCCCAAAGTCCTGCGAACCGTAGCCGTGACGCCGCCGTCTTCCAGAATCTTCTGGAACCGGGCTACCGCCTCCCGGGAGCTGGGTTTCAGTGGGCTTTCCTCCACATGGTTCAGCGGGATCAGATTCACATGGGCTCCCAGACCCTTCAGCCGCCGCAAAAGCTCCTGGGCACAGGCCGAGGTGTCGTTGAGTCCGTCAATCATGGCATACTCAAAGTGAATGCGCCGCCCCGTGGCGTCATAGTACCGGCGGACAGCCTCCATCAGCTCCTCAATGGGATAGGCCTTGTTCACCGGCATGATCTGATCGCGAATTTCGTTGTTGGGGCCATGCAGGGAAATGGCCAGGCTGATTTGCAGCTTTTTTTCCGCCAACTCATCGATTTTCGGAACCAGGCCGCAGGTGGACAGGCTGATGTGCCGCATGGAGATGTTCATGCCCTCCGGGCTGTTTACCAGCTCTAAAAAGCGTAAGACATTGTCAAAATTGTCCAGCGGCTCGCCGATGCCCATAAGCACAATGTGGGAAACGGGCAGCCCCGAATCCACCTGGGTAAAGAGCACCTGATCCAGCATTTCCGCCGGCTCCAGCCGCCGCACCAGACCGCCCAGGGTGGAGGCGCAGAAGGCGCAGCCCATCCGGCAGCCCACCTCCGTGGAAATGCACACGGTGTTGCCGTAGCGGTAGCGCATGAGCACCGTCTCCACGCAGTTTTCGTCGGAAAGCTGCCAGAGATACTTGATGGTGCCATCCTTTTGAGACTCCTGCCTGCGAACCGCCGTAGGGGCGTAAAGGGGATATTCCCGTGCCAGCGCCTCCCGAAGAGCCTTGGGCAGATTCGTCATTTCCTCGTAGGAGCGAACGCCCTTATGAAGCCAGGAAAACACCTGCTTTGCCCGGAAAGCCGGCTGACCCAGCTGTTTTAAGATGTCCGCCAGCTCCGGCTGGGTCAGGGATTTGAGATTCATGCTTTCCTCCGAAGACGGCAGATGAAGAAGCCGTCGGTGTCGTACTGTCCGGGAATCAGGGTCAGCATCCCGGTTTCGTTTTTGGGGAAGATTTCCGGCAGGGGCAAAGGCTCCGTGACAAAATCTCCGTGGTTTTTCAGAAAGGCCTCCACCACCTGCTCATTTTCCCGGCGAAGCACCGTGCAGGTGGAGTAGATCAGCAGTCCGCCGGGCTTTACATACCGGCTCTGGTTTTCCAGAATGGCCAGCTGCAAAGCCGGTAAATCTTCCGTTTCTTCCAGGTTTTTATACCGGATATCCGGTTTTTTCCGGATGATGCCCAGGCCGGAGCAGGGCACGTCCGCAATCACCGCGTCCATGGTGCTTTCCCATTCCGGGACGAAAGCGGAAGCGTCCTGTAGTTTCGATGTAATGTGCTTCAGCCCCAGCCGAGCCGCGCCCTTGGCAATCAGCTCGGTTTTGTGGGGGTGCACGTCACAGGAAGTGATCTCCCCATGACCGCCCATGGCGATGGACGCGGCGAAGCTTTTCCCGCCGGGGGCAGCGCAGCAGTCCAGAATGCGCGCCCCCTCTTTGGGAAGGTCGGCGCACAGGGCGCTGAGCTTTGCCGCCGGATCCTGGACGTAAAACAGTCCCTCCCGGAAGGACGGCAGCCGCTCCAAGTCGCCTGTACCGGAAAGAATCAGGCAGTCCGGCATCCATTCATGAAAGGAAGCGGAAACGCCCTCCCCTTCCAGCCGGGTCTTCAAGTCTTCGGTGGAAATCCGGAGGGTATTGACCTGCACTGTGGTGTCCGGAACGCCGTTGTCCGCAATGAGCATAGGCTCCAAAGTTCCCTTGGGAAGGTTCTGCTTGAGCAGCGAAATCAGGGCATCCGGATGGCTGTACTTATCCGCATATGAAGTCGGCTCTCTCAGCTGACCCCGGGTGCGCACGGCGTTTCGCAGAACGCCGTTGACCAGGGAGGCCGCCTTGGGATTCTTCCCGTATTTTTTCGCCAGAGCCACGGATTCGTTCACCGCCGCGCTGTCCGGGATTTTGTCCAATTCATAGAGCTGATAGAGCCCCAGGTGTAGGATATCCCGCACCACCGGATGCAGATCCTTTAGTCTGCCCGTAAGCAGCTGCTTGAGGTAAAAATCCAGCTTCTCCCGGTTCTGGGAGACTCCGTAGCAGAGCCGCGTTGCCAGCGCCGCGTCCCGGCTGTCCAGCCCGTCCCGGCGGATAGCCGTTTTCAGCACGGCGTTGGGCCAGGCATCCTCCCGGCGGCAGGCGATCAGCGCGTTCAGCGCGGTTTCCCGGGCGCCCATCAGGCTTCCAGAGGATGGCCTCGGAAGTAGTCCGGCGCGGCCATCCGCTTTCCGCCCTCGGCCTGGAGGGAGGTGATCTCCACGGCACCCTCACCGCAGGCGATCCGCAGGCCGGTTTTCGTCAGGCCCAGGATTTCCCCGGGCTTACCGGTGCCCTCCACCACCCGGGTGTCGTGAACCTTGAAGGTTTTGCCCTGCAAAACCATGGTAGCTACCGGCCAGGGGTGCAGACCCCGCACCTGATTGTGCACCTGCCAGGCAGTCTTATTCCAGTCGATGGGGCACATGGTTTTATCCAGCATGGGAGCATAGGACACCTGAGACGCGTCCTGCCGGGTTCCGGGAAGCTTCCCTTCCTTCTGAAAACGACCGAGCGTCTTGCTCAGCAGTTCCGCTCCCAGCACCGCCAGATGATCCAGAAGCTCTCCGGCGGTCTCGTTTTCCCCGATGGGAGTCTTGGACACGTCGATGATATCCCCCGCGTCCATTTCCCGGCACAGATACATGGCGGTGACGCCGCTCTCACTCAGGCCGTCCAGCACCGCCCACTGATAGGGGGCGCTGCCCCGGTACTTGGGTAAGAGGCTGGCATGGATGTTGATGCAGCCCAGAGTCGGCACATCCAGCACCTTCTGAGGAAGGATTCGGCCATAGGCCACCACCGCGCAGATATCCGGCTTCAAGGCTCGCAGGGTCTCCACCGTCGCTTCCTCCCGAAAATTCTCCGGCTGGAAAACGGGAATATTCGCGCTCAGTGCTACCTCCTTCACAGGAGAGGCCACCAGCTTCATGCCCCGTCCCTTGGGACGGTCGGGCTGGGTATAGACGCCGACCACCTCAAAGCCGTCGGCCAAAATCTTTTTCAGGCAGGTCGCCGCGATGTCCGGCGTGCCCATAAACACAACTCGCAAGGTTTTTCCCCCTATCGGATTACTCTTCTTCCTGGGCTTCCAGCTCTTCCTCGGTGAGGAACCGCTCCATGACCTCGGTGTAGAGAATGCCGTCCAGGTGATCCAGCTCGTGGCAGAAGCACCGGGCAATCAGTTCCTCTCCCTCGGCCTCAAACCAGTTGCCGTCCCGATCCTGCGCCCGAACCTTGGCGTAATTGGGACGCTTCACCAGGCCGTACTTGCCGGGGACGCTGAGGCAGCCCTCGGCTCCTACCTGCTCGCCGGAGGTTTCCAGAAGGCTTGGATTGATCAGCTCCAGAACCTCATCGCCGGTATCCACCAGCACTACCCGGCGCAAAATGCCCACCTGGGGAGCCGCCAGGCCTACGCCGTTGGCTTCTGCCAGGGTTTCCTTCATGTCGTCCAGCAGCCTGTGCAGCCGCCCGTCAAATTTCTCCACCGGTCTGCACACCTTGTGCAGTGCCGGATCCTTATCCGTTAAAATCTTCCGCAGTCCCATTTCCGGTTCCTCTCTTTACATATCATAGCCGTTGACGTCAATGTAGGCATTGACCCCCCGGTTTGCTTTGTCCTGACTGAATTTTCGCAGCAGTGCGGCCAGCAGCTGGCGCAAAGACCGCGTCATATGGCAGCGCAGGGTCAGCTGATAGCGATAGTTGTAGTTGACCTTGGGCACCACGCAGGGAGCCGGGCCCAGCACGCCGCATTTTTCCTCCGGAACCTGACGCAGCCAGGCGTTCAGACTGTCCCGGAACACCGCGGCCCCCCGAAGCACCTGCCCCTCCTCCTGACCGGAGAAGGTGACCAGGGCAAAATCCCCGAAGGGCGGCGCCGCCTGCGCCTGCCGGAGCCGGATTTCCAGATCGTAAAATCCGTCGTAATCCTGCTTTGCCGCAAGGCCGATGACCTGATGGGTCGGCTGAAGGGTCTGAATCACCGCACGACCGGTGCTGTCGCCCCGTCCTGCCCGACCCACCACCTGGGTGAGCATATTGAAGGTGGTCTCCCCTGCCCGGAAGCCTCCGGAATAGAGACTTAAATCCCCGTCCAGCACTCCCACCAGGGTCACATTGGGCAGATTCAGTCCCTTGGCAACCATTTGGGTTCCCAGAAGCACGGGAACGTTTTCCTTCTGGAAGTGCTCCAGAATTTTCTCGTGGGTATTCACCGCGCTGACCGTATCCGCGTCCATCCGGCTGGTTTCCATATCCGGAAACAGGGCAGCCAGCTCCTGCTGCACCTTCTGGGTGCCGGTACCGATGGCTTTCAGGGGGCCGCCGCAGGCGGGACACCGGGCAGGCGCCGCCATGGAAAAGCCGCAGTAGTGGCACATCAGGCGGCTGTTGGCACTGTGATAGGTCAGGTGAACGCTACAACGGGGGCACTCCGGCGTCTGGCGGCAGTCGATGCACACCAGCGCCCGGCTGTTGCCCCGGCGGTTCAGCAGCAGAATGGTCTGCTTTCCGGCCTGACGGGTCTCTAAGATTCGCTGGCGCAGGGGGATGCTCAGGGAGGTATCGTTTCCCAGTTTCAGCTCCTCCCGCATGTCCACGATCTCCACCTCGGGAAGAGGGCGGCCGTTGTAACGCTGGCGCAGGGTATAGAGCCGGTAGAGGCCGGTTTTCGCCCGGTACATGCTCTCAATGCTGGGCGTGGCGGAGCCCAGAACCACCAGGGCGCCCTCTCTGGCACCACGCCAGATGGCCACCTCCTTGGCATCGTACCGGGGAGAACTTTCGGATTTGTAGGAATGCTCCTGCTCCTCATCCAGAATGAGAAGGCCGGGGGTGCAGGGAGCAAACACCGCGCTGCGGGTACCCACCACTACCCGGGCATCCCCGCTTTTTACCCGCTTCCACTGGTCGTACCGCTCGGCGGCGGACAGGCTGCTGTGCAGCACCGCCACCTGAGTTCCAAAATAGGCCGCTAAAATTCCCAACAACTGGGGCGTCAGGGCAATTTCCGGAACCAGCAGCATGGCGCTTTTTCCGGAGGCCAGACAGGTCTGAATCAGCCGGATATACACGCTGGTTTTTCCGGAGCCGGTGACGCCGTAAAGCAGGGCAACGCCCGGCTCTTCCCGCGTCATCTGGGAAGCTAGGCCTTCAAAGCAGGCCTGCTGCTCCTCGTTCAGAACCAGCGGACCCGAGAGCTTTGCCGGGCGAATCTCCCGGCAGCGAAGCACCGGTCGGTGGGACAGGGTCAGATAGCCCAGCTTTTCCAGCCGGTTCACCGTAGCCGTGGAGGCTCCGGTGAAATAGCACAGATCCTTCACCGCCACGCTTCCCACGCTGCACAGCAGTTCCAGCACCTGCCGCTGCATGGCGGCGGACTTGGGACGGCTGGCGGCATAGGCCATGGTTTCCTCCGGAGACTGGGCAAGGGTAGCGATTTTTTCCGACTTATCCTGGGTTTTCCGCAGAAAATCCGTCTGGCAGGTGATCCACTTCTTCTGACGAAGGTAGCTGAGCACCTCCCGCAGGGTGTCCTCGTCGGAGATGAGATTCCGCAGAGCTTCCTCCTGGGCGGTGCCCCCCAGGTTTTCCAGCAGCTCCAGAAGCTCTGCCGCCCCCTCCTTGCGGATGGTCTTTTCCTTCCAGCTCCGATCTTCCGTCAAAGAGACGGTGAGCCGGGTTCGGAACCAGAGCCCCGCCGGGAGCATCACCCGGATGGCATCGAAAAAGGTACAGAAATACCGCTCCCGGAGGAAGGCCGCCAGCCGCAGCTGGGTCTCGGTGAGAATCGGGTTGTCGTCCAGGCAGCTTTCCACCGGCTTCAGCTTGTCCTCGCTGCCCGGCTCCACAGTCAGGACAATTCCCTCCGTGCGCCGGTTGGCGCGACCGAAGGGAACCATCACCCGCTGTCCGGGCGCAAGGGTCATATCCTGTGGGATTCGATAGGAATAGGGCTTATCGATGGCAAAATTTGCCGCGGAAACAGCAATTTTTCCAATCATAGCCCCAGTTCCTCCAAAAATCAGTATTTATATTCGTCCTTGATGGTAGCGGACAGCTTGCCGTCAGCAACCTCTTCAATGGCCAGAGTCACCGGCTTCTCCGGCAGCTCCTCCTGGAAGGCCTCGGCCTCGGCGGCGATCTGGCGAGCCCGATGGGCCACCACATTCACCAGCAGGTAACGGCTATCCACATGCTCCAGCAGTTCCGCAACAGGGGGGTACAGCATAATCAAATTCCTCCAAAATCGAAAGTAAAATGGTAAAGTTAACGCTTATTCAGCGATAATTTTCAAAATTTCCTGGGCGCACCGCTCCGGGTCGTCGTTGACCACCACATGGTCATACCAGACCCGCTGCTCCATTTCCCAGGTGGCTCGCTCCATGCGCATCTGAATCTGCTCTTCCGAGGTATCCCCCCGACCCCGCAGACGGCGTTCCAACTCCTGGACGGAGGGGGGCATGATGAAGATCAGAACCGCGTCCGGAGCCTTTTCCTTCACCTGCTTTGCGCCCTTGGGCTCAATATCCAGCAGCACCGACCCGTGGGACTGCTTTTCCTCGGCCTGGGCTCGGGGGGTGCCGTAGTAATTTGCCGCATGGGCATCGTATTCCAGGAATTCTCCGGCGGCAATCATGGCCTCAAATTTCTCCCGGGTGATGAAGTAGTAGTGCACTCCGTCAATCTCCCCGGGTCTGGGGGGGCGGGTGGTTGCGGACACGGAAAAGGACAAATCCTTCCGCTTCTCCATCATAATACCCAAAACCGTGCCCTTTCCAACTCCGGAGGCACCGGAAATCACGATGAGCTTCCCTTTCTTCATTCTGCTTCCTCTCTTTCCGGCTCCCCGTGGCCAGACCACCGGGCGCAGATTGTTTCCGTGGGAATGGCGGACAGAATCACATGATCCGTGTCCATCAGGATCACCGCCTTGGTCTTCCGACCGAAGGAGGCGTCAATCAGCATTCCCCGATCTCTGGCCTCCTGAATCACCCGCTTGATAGGGGCGGAATCCGGAGCCACAATGGCAAGCAGCCGGTTTGCCGCAACCATGCTGCCGAATCCGATGTTGATCAGCTTCATGCTACCACCGCTTACTCAATATTCTGGGTCTGCTCCCGGATTTTTTCCAGCTCCGCCTTGATCTCCACCACAATCCGAGCCAGCCGCACATCGGAACACTTGGAGCCGATGGTGTTGCTTTCCCGGTTCATTTCCTGAAGCAGGAAGTCCAGCTTCCGGCCGATGGCACCGCCGGCGGTGAGCATATGATTCATCTGATCCAGGTGGCTTCTCAGGCGGACGGTTTCCTCGTCCACCGCCACCTTGTCGGCGAAAATCGCCGCCTCGGTGAGGATCCGGCTTTCGTCGATGGCGGTATTTGCCAGGACTTCTTTCAGCTTGTTTTCCAGCCGGGTGCGGTAATC
>CAKTXO010000039.1 GCA_934630985.1 uncultured Oscillospiraceae bacterium
GCCGCTCATAATGGAGCAGGTTTTGCAGCCGATGCAGGTCTTGACCTTTTCTCCGTCGATGGGGCAGTGACGGCGGGCAAGGGCGTGACCCGCCTCGATGACCGCCACCTTCTTCGACCGGCACCGCTGGGTCAGCTCATAGGCGGAATAGATGCCGCCGGGGCCGGCACCGATAATCAGAACGTCGTAATTCATGGGGTTCCTCCAAAATATTCTATGCGTTTTTCTAGGGAAGCTCTGATTAAATCGGCAAGAGCTGGCAGCGAGAGATTTTGTTCTCAGGCAAGGTTTGAAAAACGGTGGAATACTGTATGTATTTCCCGTTTTTCAAACCGCAGTCTGGGAGCAAAAGATCCGCTGTCCAGCCGCCGACGATTTATTCAGCGTTTCCCTAGGTTCGCATAATTTCTTACGTTATCAGTATAGCGTATCTACCGGGAAATAGCAAGCCGAAAAAACGCGCCGTTTCCCGGCGCGTTGAGCTTTCAGACTATCGTGTCATTGCGAACCAGTGACCGATGTCACTGGTGTGGTCCCTTCCAGGGATTCCCTCCGGTCACAATCCGTTCTCCAAGCCTTCCCCTGGGAGGGTGGTGCTCCGCGCAGCGGATTCAAATCAACCAATTGCCGGTGGCAATTGCACAATAACATATAGGTGCCCGAAGAGCCGGATGAGGTTGCTGCTTACGCTTATATTCCAAGACTCATAGAAACCTTCGGCGCTGGTTCCTCCGGAGGCAATTTTCTTGTTCCGGCAAGAAAATTGATAAGAAGCCGGCTCAAGGGGCGCTGCCGGCAAAGCCGCCCCCTTGAGAATCCCCCGGCCGCATCGCCAGAAGTGCCCCAGAACGTTTTAGCTCGTTATTGGCGCACTTATTTAGAATTTTTCCGCCAAAGTCTCAAAGAAATCGGCACCTGCTTTGAGAATCTTCTCGTCAAAGTCGAAGGTATCCGTATGCAGGGCGGGTACGTCCCCCAGACCCAGAAAGAAGAACATACCGGGCAGAGTCTTCTGATACCAGGAAAAATCCTCGGCGGTCATACTGGGGGATTCCAGGAGCCGGAAGGGACATATCTCCCCCACCCGCTCGGCCAGCCCCTCCGGATTCATCACCGCGGGGTAGCCGTCGCTGAAATGAATGTTCACGGTGCAGCCGTATTTGGCTTCCAATTCCGCCCCGATATCCCGGAGGCCTTGGGCAAGCCCCTCGAAAATTTCATCCTGGAAGGCCCGGAGTGACCCCTCCATCCGGGTGTGGGCGGACAGGGCATTGCGCACGGTGCCGCTTTCGAATTTTCCGAATTTCAGCAGACGGTAGACCCTATCCGGCAGTTTCCGCTCCATTTCCATGGCCTTCCGGTAAAATTCCGTTCCGGCCATCAGGGCGTCGATGCCCTCCGCCGCCTTGGCGATGTGGGCGGATTTTCCGCAGATGTCCACATTCACCTCGCTGGAGCGAGCCATCAGCTCCCGGGGACGGCTGGCAATGACCCCGGCCTCCAGTCCCGGCCACAGATGCAGGCCGAAAATGGCCTGTACATTGTATTGCCGGAACACACCGGTCTCGCAGATGTCCCGGGCCCCGCCGGTGGTCTCCTCCCCGCTCTGGAACACCAGCAGGACATTGTGGGGCAGCTCCCGCTTTTCGCTGAGCCGCCGGGCAAGCTCCAACACAATTGCCATATGGCCGTCGTGACCGCAGGCGTGCATCCGCCCCGGATGCCGGGAGGCGTAAGCCGCCCCGGTTTTTTCGGTGATGGGCAGTCCGTCGCAGTCCGCCCGGAAGGCGATGGCATCCGCTTTTCCAAAGTCAAACCAGGCGCACAGGCTCCCCGCCGCCGGGGAGAACACCCGGCAATTCAATCCCGCCAGGGCATTTCGCAGATAGGCAAAGGTCTCCGGCAGACACCTGTCCAGTTCCGGAATCTCATGCAGAGCCCGGCGATCCTCACACAGCTTCATTGGCGCTCCCTCCTTTGGGAATCATTATAGGTGACGAACCGGCTCCTGTCAATTTTCCTTCTTGTCATTTTTCTCCGGGAATGATAAAATACCCCCAAAAGCGAAAGGAGCATTTCTATGAACGCACAGGAAATCATTGAATATATCCGCACCTCGGAGAAAAAGACCCCGGTGAAGGTCTACGTCTGGGAGAAAACCCCGGTGGCATTCCCCAACTGCCGGGAGTTCCCCGCCGGAGAAGGCTGCAAAATCGTCTTCGGCGACTGGAAGGACGTTAAGCCCGTGCTGGAAAACAACGAATTTTCCCACCTGGAAATTGAGAACGACTGCCGCAATTCCGCCATCCCCCTGCTCGACATGAAGGACATTCCCGCCCGGATTGAGCCCGGCGCCATCATCCGGGAGCAGGTGGAAATCGGCAAGAACGCCGTCATCATGATGGGCGCCGTCATCAACATCGGTGCCGTCGTCGGCGAGGGCACCATGATCGACATGGGTGCCGTTCTGGGCGGTCGGGCTACCGTGGGCAAAAACTGCCATGTGGGCGCCGGAGCGGTGCTTGCCGGGGTGGTGGAGCCTGCCTCCGCAACCCCCGTTATCGTGGAGGACAATGTGCTCATCGGTGCCAACGCCGTGGTCATCGAGGGCTGTCGGATTGGCCATGACGCGGTAGTGGCCGCGGGAGCCATTGTGGTTGGGGACGTAGCTCCCAACACCGTGGTAGCCGGCTGCCCCGCCCGGGTCATCAAGATCAAGGACGAGAAAACCGCCGGAAAAACCGCCCTGGTGGATGCCCTCCGGGCTCTCTGACCCGTCACAAAAAAGTACCTCCGGAATAACATGGAATGAGCGGTGAAGCTCAGAATTTCCAAAATATCCGGAGGTATTTCTATGTGCGGTAATAACAACAGTCTGTGCGGCTGCCTGAACAACAACTGGTGGTGGATCGTCATTCTGATTCTGCTGTGCTGCAACAGTGGGCTGACCATCGGCTGGAACAACGGCTGCGGGTGCGGCTGCGACAACAACAATAACTGCGGCTGCGGCTGCTGATACACAAAAAGGGCACTCCCACATGGGAGTGCCCATCCATTTTGCATTTTTCTACGTTGCTTGAATGTAGGGGCGGCCATTGGCCGCCCGCGGGCGACGAATCGTCGCCCCTACAGATTCTATCGCAGATTTCCCCGTTTTTCAGTGGGAAAAGCTTTACTTTTCGGAAGGTACCTCGGTCTCCTTCTTGGCCAGATGCTTCTGAAGCCAGTCCTTGCCGTCCACATACCGGCAGACAATGAAGCTGACCACATAGTCGCCGGCGGCGTTGACCATGGTTGCGGGAGGATCTACCATGTAGCCAAGCGCCAGAGCGATGGGATAGGCCACCGCCAGCTGCTCCGGGAAGAATACGGTGCACAAAGCCAGCTCGCCGGTACCGCCGCCGCCGGGAATGCCGGACATGGCAACGGAGGAGAACACAGCCACAATAATAGCCAGAATGGCCCGGCCGGTGGAGAAGTCCTGGCCGAACATTCCGAAGAGGAAGGCCACCTTCAGAATGGCGCTCATGGCGCTGCCGTCCATGTGCATGGTGGCGCCCAGGGGCAGGACGATGTTGCTGACCTCCCGGTTGATGCCGGATTCCTCGGCGGCTTCCATGTTGGTGGGGATGGTGGCAACGGAGGAGCAGGTGCCGAAGGACACGGCAGCGGGCTTAAACAGGTGCTTCCACATAACCTTGGCTCCGCCCTTGCCGCCGCCGAAGCGGGCATAGATGGGGAAGAAAATAAACATGTACGCAAAGCACAGGCCGTAGTAGACGATCAGGGTCTTGCTGTAGTCGCCGATGAGATCCGGGCCGTAGGTGGCAACCAGATTAGCGAAGAAGCCCAGAAAGCCGATGGGGGCGTAGTAAGTGATGATCTGCACGGCCTTGAGAATGCAGCCGGTCATGTCCTCCAGAAGCTTTGCGGTCATGGTATTTGCGCCGCCCTGCATCTGCACGCCGAAGCCCACGATCACCGCAAACACGATCAGCGGCAGGATGGCACGGCGGCTGAGCAGCTCCACAAAGTCGGGCTTGGTGAAGAAATTGACGATCATATCGCCGATGCCCAGAACGGTGCCGCTGTCCGCTTCTGCCACACTATAGTTGCCGGTGACCACAGGAAATACCCGCATAATCACATACATAATGACGGCGGCAATCCCCGCGGTGACCATGAAGGTAGCCAGGGTCACACCCATAATCTTACCGGCCCGTTTGGCGCTGGACATATTGGCGATGGCGGAGGCGATGGAGGTGAACACCATGGGAACCACCGCGCAGAACATCAGGTTCGTGAAGATGGTGCCCAGAGGTTCCAGGGCAGGAGCCGCCTGGGGGAACAGCAGACCGATGACGCAGCCGGCGACGATGCCGACCAGCATACAAATCAGAAATCCGTAGTTCTTGAGGAATTGTTTCATGATACATACTCCCTTTCCAAAAATCCGCGGCACCGGTCAATCACCCGGGGGCAAAAGCCCTTTCTCCGGTCGGTATCTGGGTGCTGCTTAGGTCTCAAGATAGCAAAATTCCGCACAAATGTCAATGAGGCATTGCAAACCCAGGTAAAATTTGATAAAATGACTTTTGAGCGGTCGGATAATTCCTACCAATTCGGTATTGTTATACAATGTGCACAAACAGAAAACAGGTGAAACCATGAATCAAGCCCATGATTATATTGCCGTGTTTGACTCCGGCGTAGGCGGCATCAGCGTGCTGCGGCATCTGCGGCGGATGCTGCCCGGGGAGCGGTTCGTCTATTACGGCGACTCCGCCAACGCCCCCTACGGCACCCGCTCCACGGAGGAGGTGCGCTCCCTGACCTTTGCGGCGGTGGAATATCTGCAAAAGCACTACCCGCTGAAGGCTCTGGTCATTGCCTGCAATACCGCCACGGCGGCAGCGGTAAACGAAATCCGGGCGGCCTGCCCCGGCTTTATTGTAGTCGGCATTGAGCCTGCCCTGAAGGTGGCTGCCGACCACTTTCCCGGCGGGCGCATCGGCGTTCTGGCAACGGAAGTGACCCTCCGGGAGGAAAAATTCGATACCCTTCTTCACCGCTTTGACGAAAACGTCACCATTTACAAAATTCCCGTTCCGGGGCTGGTGGAGCTGGTAGAAGCGGGGAAGGTGGACACGCCGGAGACAGAGGCCGTCCTGCGCCGGGCGCTGAATCCCTATATCGGCAAGCTGGACGCTGCCGTGCTGGGCTGCACCCACTACCCCTTCGCCAGAGCCGCCATTTCCCGGATTCTGGGCAAGGACGTGGTTCTGCTGGACGGCGGCGAGGGTACCGCCCGGGAAACCCGTCGGCGGCTGGAACAGGCCGGCCTTTTGGAAAACGGAAACGGAGAAACAATCATTTGCAATAGCTCCCCGAATCCGGACATGCTCCGGCTGTCCTGGGAGCGGCTGAATCAGGAGGACTGAGCATGAAAGACAGCATTCTGGTCATCGGCATTGCCGGCGGCACCGGCAGCGGAAAAACCACCCTGATGGACAACCTGATCGGTCAGTTTCCCAATCAGGTGACCATTCTCAGCCACGACAACTACTATCGCCGCCACGACAATCTGACCTACGAGCAGCGGTGTCAGCTCAACTACGACGAGCCGGCTTCCCTGGAAACCGATCTGATGGCCCGGCACCTGGAGGCTCTGCGCCGGGGACAGGCTGTCGAGTGCCCGGTGTATGACTTCACCGTTCACAACCGTTCGGAGGAAACCATCCACATCGTGCCGAAAAAGGTCATCATTGTGGAAGGAATTCTGATTTTTGAGGACGAGGCTCTGCGGAATCTGATGGACATCCGGATTTTCGTGGACACCGACGCGGATATCCGGCTGTGCCGCCGGATTGCCCGGGATGTAAACGAGCGGGGCAGGACTCTGGAAAGCGTGCTGACCCAGTACCAGCAGACCGTCAAGCCCATGCACGAGCGGTATGTGGAGCCCAGCAAGAAATACGCCCACATCATCGTCCCCGAGGGGGGCAGGAATCTGGTGGCTCTGGATATGATTACCCGGAGAATCGCCCATCATTTGGAGGCTTCATGCGCTACGAAAGCTTGATTTTTGACATTGACGGCACCCTGTGGGATTCCCGGCAGCTGGTGGCCGAGGGCTACAACATTCAGCTTGCCAAGGAGGGGCTTTCCCACCTGGCGGTAAACGCCGAGCTGTTCCGGCCTCTGTTCGGCAAGGTCATGACGGAGATTGCCGACGTGATTTTCTCCTCCGTTCCCGCCCCGGAGCGGTATGAACTGATGAAGCGGTGCATGGACGAGGAAAACCGGTACATGCACATAAATGAATGCAATATCGGCTATCCCGGTGTCCGGGAAACCCTGGCAAAGCTTTCCGAAAAGCATCGGCTTTTCATCGTCAGCAACAGTCAGCAGGGCTACCCGGAGCTGTGCGTCGAGAAGCTGGGGTTAACCCCCTACATTCAGGGGCATCTGTGCTTCGGGGACACCGGCACCACCAAGGGGCAGACCATCCGCACCCTGATGGAAAAGTACAGCATCACGGACTGCGCCTACATCGGCGACACCCAGGGAGACTACGAGGCCACCCTGGAAGCGGGAGTGCCCTTCCTCTGGGCTGCCTACGGCTTCGGCACCCCTGCCGGGTACGATGCCAGAATCGATCAGTTTTCCGATCTTCTCAACTTATAAGTTATAAGGATTATAAGGAGCCTTTTCATGAGTATTTCCATGGACGCCGCCTGCCTGCAATGCGGCCTCCGGCGCAACATCGCCACCGTGACTCCCCTGGGCACCGACAAGCAGACCATGGACTTTGCCCGGGAGCTGATGAAGCTGTACCTGGACGGGCCCGCGGACGTGCCCTCCACCTGGTTCACCCCCCAAATTACCCGGCTGCTCCATGAGCGGTACGGCCTGGGTCTGGATCGGTTCCGGCAGGAAAAGCTGGACTCCAACGCCCTGGTGCTGAGCCACATGGAGCCCATCCGCCAGCGGGTGGCGCAGGCCGCCGACCCGCTGCTTGCGGGGCTCCAATTTGCCATTCTGGGAAATTACCTGGATTTTTCCGCCTTGCAGGGGCAAATCAGCTTTGAAACATTCACCGAAATGCTGGACACCGCCCAGGATATGGCGCTGGACGAAGCCGTCCTTTCCCAATTCCGGGGGGATCTGGAAACCGGGAAAAAGCTTCTCTACCTGACGGACAACGCCGGGGAAATCGGCTTCGACCGGATTTTCGCCGAGACCATCTGCCGGCTGTATCCCGATCTTGACATCTGCTTCTGCGTCCGGGGCGGCCCCGCTCTGAACGATGCCACCCGGGAAGATGCCCAGGCCGTTGGGATTCCCTTCCGGGTCATCGACAACGGAAATCTCATTCCCGGCACCTGGCTGCCTCAGCTGGGGCGGGAAGCCAAGCAGGCTATGGAGGAGGCGGATGTGATTTTCGCCAAGGGCATGGCCAACGTGGAAACCCTTCTGGGCTGCGGGAAAAACATCTACTATGCGTTCTTAGTCAAATGCCAGCGGTTTGTGAACCTGTTCCACCGGGAGCTGATGACCCCCATGCTGGTGCGGGAGCGGAAAGACTAGTCTTCTTAAGAAAATAATAAGGGATTTTTCTTTCCAATCCGTTGCAAACCGAATTTGTCTGTGTTACAATGGCCAAAATCAATTTTGGAGAATCCTATGTTTTTGAAATATCTTTCCGTTTTTTTGATATCCATGGTGCCCCTTGTAGAACTGCGGGGGGCCATTCCCTTCGCCACGGTAAGCCTGGGGCTTGCGTACTGGCCGTCTCTGGCCGTGTGCGTGCTGGGAAATCTTTTCCCCGTGCCGCTCATTTACTTCTTCGCCAGAAAAGTGCTGGAATGGGGGCAGGACAAGCGGTATATCGGGAAATTTTTCACCTGGTGCCTGAAAAAGGGAGATTCCGCCGGACGGAAGCTGTCCCACCGGGCGGGCAAGCGGGGAATGTTCCTGGCTCTGCTGCTTTTCGTGGGCATTCCCCTGCCCGGCACCGGCGCCTGGACGGGCACTCTTGCCGCCAGCTTCCTGGATTTCGGCATCAAGGGTACCTCCGTGGCTGTGTCCCTGGGCGTGGTGCTGGCCGGAATCATCATGGGCGTCATCAGCATGACCGGAATTCATGTATTCGGATTATAAGGAGCGAACAAAAATGACTGACTGTTTATTCTGCAAAATCATTGCCGGGGATATCCCCTCCACCAAGGTCTATGAGGACGAAACCGTCTTCGCCTTCCGGGACATCAACCCCCAGGCGCCTACCCACATTCTGGTGATTCCCAAAACCCACATTTCCGGCTGCGACGGCGTTACCGCTGACAACAGTGCGGTGGTGGCTCATATTTTTGAGGTGATTCCCCAGATCGCCCAGGCCGAGGGCCTGGTAAACGGCTACCGGGTGGTAAGCAACTGCGGCGCCGATGCCGGTCAGACCGTGCCCCACCTGCACTTCCACATTCTGGGCGGCAAGACGCTGAATCTGGAAATGGCGTAAAAAGGATAAAGCCCGGACGGCTGTCCGGGCTTCCTTTTTGCCGGGGGTATACGCCCGGTAAGCGGTTTTGTCAATACTGCTGAAATTGCCCGGTTGTCCTTGACTTATTTCAGGTTAGGACGCATAATGAGAATATATGCCAATTTACGGAGGATAGGAAATGATGAAACGCAAAGGCCTTACCGCCCTGATCCTGATTTTGCTTCTTTTGATCCTGGCCGCCTGCGGGGCAGCCTTTTTCATGCTGAACTTTGCCATCGTGAATTTTCATTTGTATCCCAAGGACGCTAAGAGCCTTGACCTTCGGGGGGAAGACCTAAGCCTTTCCCAGTACCGGTCTTTGCAGAAGAGCATCCCCGGCTGCGATATCCTGTGGAACGTGCCCTTTCAGGGGCGGCTTATCAACAGCGACGCGGAGGAGATCACCCTGACGGAGCTGTCGGAAGACGATATTCCGACTCTGGCCTGCTTCCCGAACCTGACCGCCGTCCACGCCGAGGGCTGCACCGACTACGAAGCCCTCATGCATCTGCGCCAGTCCCTGCCCAACGTGAATCTAACCTACACCGTCACCCTGGAGGGGACGGACTACGCTCAGGACGCCGATCTGGTAGAGCTGACCGCCGTCACCGAAGAGGACGTGATGAAGCTTGCCTATCTGCCTGATGTCAGCACCGTCATTGTCAGCGGCGGCGGACGGTCCCTGAGCCTTCCGATGCTGCAAAGCCACTGCCAGAACGCGGGAATTACCTTCCTTGTCCGGCTCGGCAATGAGCTGGTGGAAACCTCCGCTGCCAATCTGACAGTGGAGGACGTGACCGACGAGGAGCTGAGCCTGCTGGGCTGCCTGCCCAATCTCAAGCAGCTGCACCTGGTGAACCCCCAGGCGGAGCCGGAGACGGTTTTTGCTCTGGAAACTACCTATCCCAATGTGCAGACCACCTGGGAAATCCGCATCGGCGACGCCTCCTTCCAGAGCACGGACACGGAAATTGACCTGTCCCAGGTGGTGGTCACCGATCTTGCGGAGGTGGAGCAGAAAATGGAATATCTGCCCAACGCCGAGACGGTGATTTTCGGCCTGTGCGGCATCGACAACCCCAGCTGGGGCAACAGCAAGACCAAGAATCTGGCAGTCTGCGAAATTGAAAACGAGGCTCTTTCCGAATACCGGGATCGGGTGCGTGACAAGTATAAGGTGGTCTGGACGGTGCGTCTGGGCCCCAGCATCGCCCTGCGGACGGACAAGGACAACTTCATGCCCAACCACTTCGGCGTCGGTCAGTTCTTTGACGACTACACCGTGAACCTCAAATACTGCGAGGACATGGTATGCCTGGACTTAGGCCACATGACCATGCACACCATTGATTTTGTCACCTACATGCCCAAGCTCAAATACCTGATTCTGGCCTGGACGGAGGTGCAGTACATCGAGCCTATCCGCACCTGCAAGAATCTGATCTGGCTGGAGCTGGACAACAGCTGCATCCGGGACTATTCCCCTCTGGTTGACTGCACCGCCCTGGAGGACTTGAACATCGGCAAGACCTTCTGCGACATCACGCCTATCCTGCAAATGACCTGGCTGAAAAATCTGTATATGATCTTCGGCAACGGCGGGGATGCCTGGAAGGCCTCCCAGGCTCTGCCCAACACCCATGTGGTTGCCTCCGGCGATGCCACCGTAGGCGGCGGCTGGCGCAGACTGCCCAACTACTACGCCATGCGGGATGCCCTGCATATGTACTACATGAATTAAGCGCTTAGCCTCCTCAGGAACTCCACCAGGAAGCTCTGATTCCATCCGCGAGAGCTGACAGCGAGAGATTTTTCTTCAGCCGAAGGTTCCGAAAGCGGAGGAATACTTTGTGTATTTCCCGCTTTCGGAACTGCACGGTTGGAGGAAAATATCCGCTGCTCAGCCGAAGGGGATGGGATCGGAGTTTCCTGAAACAAAAAATGAAAGAATTTCTTAAGGTTCCCCCGGCTTGACGGTAGCCGGAATCTATACTATAATGTTTTTGAGAAAATTACGGAGGGATTGCCCATGAAAAAAATACTCTTTACCCTTACGATCCTCCTGTTGGTGGTTGCCTTCGGCGTCAGTGCCTTTATGGTCGGCAATTATCTGCTGGAGGGCAAACGCCAGGAAGACCAGATGAAGGATCTGGCCGATCAGATCAGCCAGGCGCAGAGCGAGGCGGCCGATGAGGTTCTGGTGACGGCTCCTGTCCGGGTCACTGAGCCCCAGGAAACCAAGGATCCCAACGCCATGCTTCCCGGCTACGACGTGCTCTACCAGCAGAATTCCGACGCGGTAGGCTGGATCAAGATCGAGGGCACCAAGCTCAACGAGGCAGTTTTTCAGACCCCCAACGACCCCAATTTCTACCTGTACGCGGATATCAACAAGCAGAAAAGCGACCACGGCAGCATTTACGCCTGGGGCGCTGCGGACATCAATAAGCCCAGCGACAACATCACCCTGTTCGGCCACAACATGAAGGACGGCAGTAAGTTCGCCTGCCTGGGTGCCTACACCAGCAAGGCCGCCTGGGATAAGAACAACCTGATCTTCTTCGACACTCTGACGCAGTACCACACCTACAAGATCTTCGCCGTGTTCAAGACCTCCGCCAACGAGGGCGAGGGCTTTAAGTACCACCAGTTCGTGGACGCGGCCAACGAAAAGGAGTTCAACGACTTCGTTTCCACCTGCAAGAAGCTGTCTTTCTACGACACCGGCATTACCCCGGTGTACGGCGACAAGCTGATTTGCCTGTCCACGTGTGAGTACACCCTGGAAAACGGCCGGCTGGTAGTCGCCGCCGTCCGGATTACCTGATGTTCCATACCGAGTCAAAAGGCCTGCCCATTCCGGGCAGGCTTTTTGTTTATCCGGCGTTCCGGAACTTGTAGGGAGCTGTCTCAAAATAGCAAAGTGCTCAAATAGAACAATGTCATTGCGAGCCAGTGCTCACACTGGCGTGGCAATCCCCCCGATTTTCAAACATCTACGTTAGGAAATCTTGGATTTTACGCCTATCCGGGGGATTGCCACACCAGTGACATCGGTCACTGGTTCGCAATGACATTGTATATTTTGGCTATATTGACCCATAGGGGCACTTAACGAGGCAACCCCGTTTTCATCCATGGATGGCCTTTACCGGCGGGTCGATGCCCTCATCGACCCCTACGGCCTTCTGCGGAGATTTCTGAAATATTCTCTCTTGCCCCGGGGGGCAGAATGACGTATAATGAAAGAAAACGCTCGGAGGCGAGAAATATGCTGAGTTTATGCAACGATTGGGAATTTACGCTGGAATGGTTCGACGGCTTTGCCCTAGGTGAGGGAACGGGAGTTCCCGTGCGCCTGCCCCACACCGTGAAGGAGGTTCCCCTTCACTACGCCGATTCTCAGACCTATCAGGGCTTCTGCGGCTATCGGAAAGTCCTGAC
>CAKTXO010000040.1 GCA_934630985.1 uncultured Oscillospiraceae bacterium
GCCTTCACCAAATCCAGGGCGTCCGACACCGCCCCGGTCTCGTAGCAGGAGTGCATAGCCAGCTGGGGCAGTCCGATGTCCGCCGTGGGAATGCTCACATGACCCAGAGAAATCCGACCCAGGGTGGAGCCGCCGGGGATATCCGCCCGGTTGCAGTAGGTCTGAACCTTGACCTGCGCCTTCCGGCAGACCTTCCGGAACAGGGCGGCGGAAACGCCGTCGGTGCAGTAGCTCAGAGCCGCGTTGTACTTGAGCACAATGCCCTCCCCCATCACCGGGGCGTTGGCGGGGTCTGCCAATTCCGGGTGGTTGGGATGGACGGCGTGCGCGTTGTCCGCGGAAATCAGGAAGGACTGGGCCAGAAGCCGATTCAGATCCCATTCCATACTCCGGCAGATTCTGCCCAGAGTGTCCTCCAGGAAGGTGGAGCCTGCCCCCTGGACGGAGCCGGAGCCTACCTCCTCGCTGTCAAATACGCACAGCACCGGAATTTGTGCCGGGTCAAAGTCCGCATTCAGGAAGCCCTGGGTACAGCCCCAGGCGCATTCCAGATCGTCCAGAGCCGCGGAGGACAGGTATTCCTCCCCCGCCCCCCAGACGGAAGCCTTCTGCCGGACGTACAGGTACAGATCGTGACCCAGAATTTTTCCTCCGGCCTGTTCCTCCAGAAGCGTCTGAAGCTTTCCGGCGTTCTCCTTGCCGCCGGTGAGGGGCAGGGTGTCCACCGCCGGATTCCACTTGTAGCCGTCGTTGACCTGGCGGTTCATGTGAATGGCAACGTTGGGAATCAGCAGCAAGTCCCGGTCGATATCCACCAGCCTGGTTTCAATGCCGCTGTCCGTCTCCACCGCCACCCGGCCGGCTACGGACAGAGGCCGATCCAGCCAGGTGAAGAGCAGCTGACCGCCGTAACGCTCCACCGCCATCCGGTTGTAAGTGCCGGTGAGCTCAAAATTCTCCTTGACCTTGAAGCAGGGACGGTCGGCGTGGCTGGCGCTCATGAGGAAGCCTCTGGGGGCTTCCTCCGGAATCCGGAAGGCGATCAGCGCGGAACCGCCCCGATTCACATAGTACTTCCCTCCGCTCCGGAGCTGCCAATTCCGGTACTCGGGAAGGCTCTCATAGCCGGCCGCTTCCAGCTGCTCCCGCAGCCGAGCCTGGGCATGGTAAACGCTGTGGGACGCGTCCAGAAACGCGCATAAATCATTGATCCGATTTTCCAATTCGGGTCCTCCTTTGCTCTTTTCCGGTCAATACCGGCTTTTTTCTTATTTTACACCAGAACGGCTTCCCAGTCAACCGGAGAGATTTGACCCGAAAACCGACATTATCCGACCGTTTAGTATCATTTTCAATCTTATCTGTACCGATTTGTCGAATTGTGACGAACGATTGTTCCAGATTTATCTTGCAAAATGAAATCAGCCATGCTATCCTTTAGTTGTCGCACACGGGAAGAACACCGTGTTCTGGGGAGAATTCTACATGATGAGGAGAGGAAAGTATGGAAAAAACAACTACGGTATTCATTGCCGACAGCGCCGAAGACTTCACCTCCGGGCTGAGTGCCGCCTGCAGCGTGCCGACGGCTTTCATGTTTTGGGAACTGCCGGCGACGGGGAGCTGGCAATCCGCATGATTGAAGAGAAAAAGCCGGACATTCTGATACTGGATCTGATGCTCCCGAAGAAGGACGGAATCGCCGTCCTGAAAGCCATTTCTGCCATGGAGCGCAAGCCCATCGTGCTGGCCACCTCCGTATTCATTACGGAGTACGTCTCAAATGCCGCCGCAAACCTGGGCGTCCGCTATCTGATGCTCAAACCCTGCGATATGGGGCTTCTGGTGGAGCGGCTGGAGGAAATCCGGGCTGGGGAGAGCCTGCGGTTTCCCGCCTCCCGGCGGCCGGACAAGAACAGCATCGAGACCATGGTCACAAACATCATCCATGAGATTGGCGTGCCCGCCCACATCAAGGGCTATCAGTATCTGAGGGAAGCCATCATCATTGCGGTGAACGACATGGATGTGATCAACGCCATCACCAAGGTGCTCTATCCCCAGGTAGCCAAGGCCTTCGGCACTACGCCCAGCCGGGTGGAGCGGGCCATTCGCCACGCCATTGAGGTCGCCTGGGACAGAGGGGATCTTGACACCTTGCAGCGTTTCTTCGGCTACACCGTGTCGAACACCAAGGGCAAGCCCACCAACTCCGAGTTCATCGCCCTGATTGCCGACAAGCTCCAATTGCAGCTGAAAAGCGCCGAGGCCGCCCAGTATTGACCCGAAATACCCAAAAAATCACAGCCACAAGGAAAAAGTGGCTGTGATTTTTTTGCATATTTCAACTGAGTTTTGATTTTTCCAAAAATCTGAGTTTTCACTCTATTTCGATATGTTTGATACCATAATCGAGTATCAGGTTAATGAGTTCATTTTGAGAATAAGAATGTGGTATCATGACATCTTCTATGGTAATTGCGCAGCAGAAACGACACCGAGCGGTGCCTAAAGGTCTTACGGTTTCAGGCCAGCCGTGCACGCATTGGGTGCCGCGGCTCGCGGCTTATTCTACGTCGCACTGGCCGTAGCCGTCGCTGCCGGTGACGACGATGGTACCGTCGGAGCGCATACCCACGGTATGGAAGCGGCCGGCACTGACGGCTACGATGTCCGTCCAGCCGCCTACGTTGCACTGACCCATGCCGTTATCTCCGGCGGCAATGACCGTGCCGTCGGCGCGCAGACCTACCAGGTGATTGCTTCCCGCGGCAATGGCGGTGATGTTCTCCCACTCGTCCACGTCCGCCCGGCCGGAGAAGCTGTCTCCCTTGGCCGTGACGGTACCGTCAGCGCGCAGACCCGCCACAAAGTGATTGCCTGCGCTGATGGCGGTGATATCCCTCCAGGTGGAGACCTTGGCCTGCTTGGTGTAGGGATTGCCGGAGCAGACAACCGTACCATCCTTTTTCAAGCCATAGAGGTTGCATTCCCCCACGGCCACCTGCTTTACCTCCGTCCAGTGGGAAATGTCGCACTGGTGATACTGGTTGCTCCCCGCGGCCACCACCGTGCCCGCGGCGGTGACGGCGGCGATGTTCTTCTCCCCGGCGGCCACGTCCACAATGTCCGACCAGCCGGAGATCACGCCGTAATTATATTTGTAGGTATTGTCCCCGGCCAGCACCACCTTGCCGTTTTTCCGGACGCCGATGGTCAGGTTCCAGGCGGCGACCTTCGTCACATTGTGCCACTTTTCCGCCCCGGAATAAGCCCCCACCTTGCCCACGGCGTTCACCGTGCCATCAGCGGAAATCCAGACGTTGTGGAACTCGCCCGCAGCCAACAGGTCAGCCGGGTTCACCGTCTCCTCAGGCTCCGTTTCGGCGGGCTGAGTCTCCTCCGGAATGGGCTCCGCCACAGGCTCCGTTTCCAGGGGTGCGGTGGTTTCCGCCTGAGGGAACTCCGTGGGATCCACATAATCCACCGCCGGAGGTTCCGTTTCCCGAGCCGCCGGGGCTTCTGTCGTGGAAATGGTCTCCTGGGAGGTGGTTTCGGTTTCCGTTTCCATCTGGGCAGCGGCGGGCAGAACGCAGACATTCAGCAGCATTGCCAGCAGGCACACCATGGTGATTTTCTTTCTGAGCATGGGCAACGACCTTCTTTTTACCGTTTTGTTTCGTTTGTTTCCGGGCTGTAACTAATTGTAAATAATTAGATATTTTTACAACATTCCGTAATAAGTATACCGCATTCCGTCAAAAAGTCAATCATTTTGGCAAAGAAATCAGGGGACGATGCCCCATCGTCCCCTGCAAGTTCTGATACTATTTCCTGATTAAAATCTTAATTTTAATCAGGAAGGCATCGCCTGAAGGCGCTGCCTGTTTTGTGATTTATAAGGAAAGAAATCACAAAACAAGTCTCATATGAACTCCATGCCCTTCAGGCAATTAAAATCTTTTTTAAAGATTTTAATTGGAGTTCAGTATCAGTTGGTTCTCTGGTATTGGAAGCAAATTGCCGCACCAGTGGCATACTACATTCCAAGATAGGCATCCCGGCGCATGACCGCCGGGGCGCACTTGCGGCAGTAGAAGCTCTCCCCTACCAGGCTGCTTTCCGACTGGTCGCCGCACCGGGCGCAGCCGGGAATCCGGGTGATTTTATAGTCAAAAATCCAATAGCCGGAGCCTGCGCTGGTAATGCTGGCCCAGGTGTGCTCGTCGTTGACGTGGGCGGGCACCCGGACGTAATTGTAGATATTGGAGTCCCGAACCCGGACATTTCCGTCCTCGGTGATCTCCTGGAGGGCGATGTAGTGGCCGCCCCGGGTCCAGTAGCCCTTATGCTGGATGGACACCACCAGATAATGGTTCTCCAGTCCCTCCCAGGCCTTGGCAGGCTCATAGGTCTTCTCCACCAGGTAGAAGTCCATCACCGGCGGCTCCTTGACGAAAATCATGCCGTCGGTGCCGTTGCGGTGGCTGTAGCCGCCATACCGGCGGCACATCTCCGGCGGTGTCAGCAGCTCATCGGACAGATAGGAGGCAACCATGGCCATGGTGGTAATGCCGCAGCCGTTGGTGCGCAGCTGAAAGCCGCCGAACATGACCCCGGGATAGTCCTGCTGCAAATACAGGGGGATTTCCGGGAACCGCTCATGGGCAATGTCGGGATACAGAAGGTCAGCGGTGGAAACCGCCGTCTTTCCTTCCGGCAGGGCAATCTGGTCATAGGCAAATTCCACGGGATACGCGCTTCGCGCCTGCTCCAGCAGGTCTGCCTCCTGGGCGGCAAGGGACTCGTCCACCGCCGCTACCTCCGCCTCATCCAGGCGTCCGGAAAAATAGAGAATATGTACACCGTTATCGTCGGTAATGGCCGTGGTGTCGCCGCTCTTGCGCTCCGGGTCGAAGCACCAGGCATCCAATTCGGCAGGAAGCTCCCCCTTCTTCACCCGGCTGTAGCCGCCGCCGTCCAGGGCAGAGGCTTCGTCCTGAGAATAGAGGTGCGCCAAGTCCTTGAAAGCCGCCTCGGACTTCTGCTCCGTCTGAGTCAGGGGCTGCAAGCGGGTCTTGGCCTCCTTCCGGAAAGCCGCCAGGGTCTCTTCGGCGGTTTTTCCGTCGGTTTTCAGGAGAATGTGCTTGATGTTCACCAGGTAATCCCCGTCGGTGCTCTCCGTGTATGCTACCTCCGGCTGGGACAAGTCATAGGTCAGGGTGGTGAAGTACATGTAGGAGCGGTTCAGAAGCTGAACCATTTCGGTCAGTGCCGCCTGGGTGGTGCCGAAGGCGTCCTGAGCCATGGCCGCCATGTCGGCAAAGCCCTTCTCCCCTGCCAGAGCTTTCAGGGTGTCCGGCAGGGAATCCAGATAGGCCTGGTGCATGGTGTTGGGGCTGTAGAAACGGTTGTAGCCGTAGAGGAACCGGGTCGCCGGCATACCGTCCATGTAGGTGGCATACTTTTCCGGGTCGGGCTGATACTCCGGCTCCAGATTCAGGGGAACCTCCAGGCTCTGCTGATTCAGAGCCGCGGCGGTATGCCAAGCATTCAAAGCCTGCCGGAGGAAATACTGCTGCCAGGAGCCGACAGTGCCCTCCGCCTCACAGGGCTGGCTGTCCAAAGGCGCGTCAAAATCCGGTGCCGGGGTTTTCCCGGAGGCCTGATACTGGGCTGCCGCCGCCCAATACCAGACGGCAAGAGCCTCATTGGTCAGCTTGGTGTCCCCGATCTGGGCGATCACCGCCGCCGTGTCCCCCGCCCGGGTGTAGGTTCCCTTGCAGGTCACATTCTCCGGATTGCCGTCTGCGGGAACGGTCGCCCCCACCTGAGCGGAGGTGGTCTCCGCAACGCTGCCCCCGTTGCTGCCCCCGTTGCTGCCCGCCGGGGCACAGCCACACAACAACAGCACCGCAAGGACTGCCGCTAACATTCTCTTCACACAAAAAACCCCTTTCGGGAAATGATTTGCTATAGTATAGCACAGACCCCCAGGATTTTCAATTGGATGGAACGCAATTTTCCGGATTTTCCCCGCGGCTTGACTTTTCCCGGGAACCGTGATAATGTTAAGGGCAGATAATTAGGGCCTATCTGAAAACCGTCAACACGCCCAAACAGCGGGTCTTTTCCACCTGCTGGGCACCATTTTTTCTTGCAATACCCAGAGTATTCCTGCAAAAAAATGGCTTCATCAGGCGGAAAATCCCTCGCCGTTGGTCATATTTCCAGTTTTCAGATAGACCCTAACAGGAGATTCATCATGTTTTCAAAACTGCCAAAGCTGAGGCCTCGGCACTGTGCCGTGGCCTTTTTTGCCTCTGCCTTCCAGGCCTTCGGCATGTACAATATTCACGCCCTGTCCGGGGTGACGGAAGGGGGCATTTTCGGGCTGATTCTGCTGCTGAATCACTGGCTGGGACTGTCCCCGGCCTTTTCCAGCTTGATTCTCAACGGCGGCTGCTATCTGCTGGGCTGGAAAACCCTGGGGAAGGAATTCATCGGCTATTCCGTCGTGGCTACCCTGGGCTACTCCGCGTGCTACCGGATCTGCGAGCAGTTCCCGCCTCTGTGGCCGGGAATCGCCCAGCTTCCTCTGCTGGCTTCCGTCGCCGGGGCTCTGTTTATCGGCATTGGCGCAGGGCTCTGCGTCCGGGTGGGCGGAGCTACCAGCGGCGACGATTCCCTGGCTATGAGCCTGACACACCTGACGGGGATTCCCATTCAGCGGCTGTATTTCATCAGTGATTTGATTGTGCTTTTGCTGTCGCTGAGCTACATTCCCCTTCGGCGCATCGGCTATTCCCTGCTGACGGTGATTATCTCCGGGCAGATCATCGGCCGGATGCAGAAGAGAAAAAAGTAAAGGCAGCCCTGCAACACTGAAAACTTCCTATTAGGGTCTATCTGAAAACCGGGAATATGACCAACGGCGAGGGATTTTCCGCCTGATGAAGCCATTTTTTTGCAGGAATACTCTGCGTATTGCAAGAAAAAATGGTGCCCAGCAGGTGGAAAAGACCCGCTGTTTGGGCGTGTTGACGGTTTTCAGATAGACCCTAAAACACATTTGCTATAATTATGCTGTCATTGCGAACCAGTGGTGCTCCGCGCAGCGAATCAGAATCCTAATGACTGCCAGTGGCAGTCATACCTTAATGTAGCGCAGACTGGTGTGGCAATCCGTTTTTCCTTGTTTTCCCCTTGGCTCCCACTCTAGGGGAGTTGTCACGGAGTGACTGAGCGAGCAAACGCGCCCTCTCCGCCTCCGGCACCTCTCCCATAGGGAGAGGCAAGTTGCCCTCATCCGTCACGGCTACGCCGTGCCACCTTCCCCGGAGGGGAAGGCTTTGGAGCCGGATTGCCACACCAGTGACGTCGGTCACTGGTTCGCAATGACAACTTCTTTTGTGAGCACGTTCAAGAAACGACTAAGGAGCCACTGCAAATGCTTGCAGCGGCTCCCAAACTTTATGCCTTTTTCGGCTTCTTCTCAATGGCATCCCAATTGGCTCTTCCGGTGCGCTTGACCAGAGCCAGCATTTCTTCTGCCAGCATATCCGTCAGCTGGCCTGGGGTCAGCCGCCACCGCCAGTTAAAGCCCACGGTGCCCGGCTGATTCATCCGCGCCTCGTTGCCCAGACCTAAGTAATCCTGAACGGGGATGATGCAGTCCTTGGCAACGGCACGCATGGTCAGGGCAATGAGCACCCTGTACATCTGATTGTCCGGGGTGTGATAGTCACACAGATAGTCCCGCAGCTGCTGCTTGGCTGCCTTGCTCAGCCCCTGATACCAGCCAGCAACGGTCTCGTTGTCGTGGGTTCCGGTGTAGACCACGCAGTTGGCATTGTAATTGTGAGGCCAATAGTCGTTGGAACCGGCCACATCCGCCGGATCTACGGCAAATTGCAGCACCTTCATATTGGGGCAGCCGCTGTCTCTCACCAGCTGCCGGACACCGTCGGTCATAAGACCCAGATCCTCGGCGATGACGTTCACGTCCCCCAGCCGGGTATACAGGGTGCAGAAGAAGTCCATGCCAGGGCCCTTCTCCCAGTGGCCGTTCTTTGCGGTGGTATCTCCCGCGGGAATGGAGAAATACTCGTCAAAGCCCCGGAAATGGTCAATTCGCACCACGTCGTAGAGTTTGAAGCTGTACCACATCCGGCTGATCCACCAGTCATAGCCCGTAGCCCTGTGATAATCCCAGCGGTACAAGGGGTTCCCCCAGACCTGGCCGTCGGCGGCGAAGGCATCCGGCGGGCAGCCGGCAATGGCGGTGGAGCAATTGTTTCCGTCCAGCTGGAACAGCTCCGGGTGAGCCCACACGTCCGCTCCGTCGGGAGAGACGTAGATGGGAATATCGCCTACGATCTGGATATGCCTGGCGTTGGCGTAGGCCTTCAGCTTCGTCCACTGCCGGTCAAACTGGAACTGGAGGTACTTCTGGAACTCGACGTCGAAGTACAGCTCCCGGTTGTAGTAGTCCAGGGCGAAGCCCCAGTGCATCCGGATATCCTCCGGCCACTGGCGGAAGGACACCCCGCCGAAGAAGGTTTTCAGAGCCATGAACAGGGCGTAATCGTCCAGCCACCAGCTGTTTTCCCGGCAGAAAGCGTGGAAAGCCTCATTTTCCCCGATATGGCTGCGCTCATAGGCCTTGTGCAGCAGCGTCAGACGGTTCTTGCTCAGCGCTACAAAGTCCACCTTGGCGGGATTCTTGCCGAAATCCACCCCGTCGCACTCCTGACGGGTCAGGACGCCCTCTTCGATGAGGCTTTCCAGGCTGATGAGATAGGGGTTACCGGCAAAGGCGGAATAGGCCTGATAGGGAGAGTCATCAGAGCCTCCGTGAGAGGTTGCCCCCAGAGGCAAAATCTGCCAGTAACGCTGACCGGCCTTTTCCAGCCAGTCCACAAAGTTGTAGGCCGCCCGGTCAAAGCAGCCGATGCCGTACTTGGAGGGCAGGCTGGTCACGGACAGCAGAACGCCAGCATAACGATTCATAGGATTTTTCTCCTTTTATCCGTAGATTTGGTGGGGTTCCAATGGGATTTTCGAGATTGGAAACGTTTCTCTTTTCCTGGTCAGTATAATCCATTTTTGCCCGTCCGTCAATCCCCCGGGACATATCCGGAACAAATTGACAATGTGCACAAAAAGTAGCTGCTTGATTTGGATAGTCCGCATGATCAAAAATATAGGGAAGCTCTGATTAAATCGGCAAGAGCTGGTAGCGAGAGATTTTGTTCTCAGGCAAGGTTTGGAAAATGGAGGAATACTGTATGTATTTCCCATTTTTCAAACCGCAGACTGGGGGCAAAAGATCCGTTACCCAGCCGCAGACGATTTATTCAGAGCTCCCATAGGCTTTTCCATCGCTTGCAAGTCTCCAAGAAACTTTTGGCTCTGGTTCCTCCGGAGGCAATGTTCTTGTCCCGGCAAGAACATTGATAAGAAGCCGGCTTAAGGGGCGCTGCCGAAAAGCCGCCCCCTTAAGAATCCCCCGGCCGCTTCGCCGGAAGCGCATCAGAATGTTTCGGGTTGCTATGGGCAGTTCTGACGGAAGCTTTCAGGAAAAATGAGAATGCTTTGACAAGCTGAAAAAAGGGACTGCCGGGGCAGTCCCTTTTTAATCTTGTATCCAACTGAAAAAGCCGCCGAAGGGCTCGTCCTGGGTTTCGGGCGGTTCTTCCGTTTGTGCCTGGGCTTCCGTGGATGCCTGGGTTTCCGTCCCGGTGTCGCTCACCACCGGCCAGGCGGTGCCGGTGATCTGGGCAATGCCCCAGGCCTGGGAGGAAAGCATTCTGTCCCCCACCGGAGTATCCGTGGCGCAGGAAACCCCCACCGCCACATTCAGCGCCGCCTCTCCGTTCACCTGGGACTGATAATCCGACCAGATTTGCAGCAGCACTCCGGCACAGGCAACATGGTAATCGCTGGTCACCACTGCCAGGGTCTTTACCTGGGGATAGGCCGACGTCAGCAGTTTGTAAGTATTGGCGGCATTCTGGGTTGTGTTCAGCGCCTGGTCTTCCACAATCAGCCTGGACTCCGCCACGCCCTGTGCCCGAAGCCAGGCCGCCATCTGTCCGGCCTCGGTAACGCCGGGCACCGCCGAGGTCTGCCCGCCGGTCACCGCCACATAGGCCTCAGGATACTGCCGGGCGGCGTTCAGCGCCACATACAGCCGGTCTTCCAGCTCCGGCCGGATGGAACCGTCCCCGCCCAGGCCGTAGCCGAAGACCACAATGCAAAGAGAATCGTCCTGGGGCAGGTCGTCGGGAAGCACACGGTGATTTTCGAACCCGGCCTCGTTCAGCCGAGCCCAGTCGGTCATGATCCGCCGCCAGAGGGCACCCACTGCCGGACTTTCCGCTTCCAGAGCGTCCAGACGGGCTTCAATCTTTTCCGCTGACCCATCCGGGTCGGCGCAATAGTCTGCCAGCAGCTGCTGGGGATCGGTTTCTTCTGCCGCCTGAGCCGCCGGGACGCTTCCGCCCAGCAGGCACAGGCACAGACATACAATCAGAATTTTGCGAAAAAAGGTCATTGTCTGCCGTCACGAATCTGAAGCAGCTTCCGCTTCAGATCATCCTCCATCTTTGCCATTTCTGTCTCCGCGGCCTGCCGCTTGGTTCTGCCCTCGGCCTGAATCTTCATCACGTCGTCCAGGGTGGCAATGAGCTCGGCGTTGGTTTTCTTCAGGGTCTCGATCTCCACAATGCCCCGCTCCGCTTCCTTGGCAGTCTCCACGGAGGCCATATGCAGCTTCTGGGCATTCTGGGTCAGCATGGCGTTGGTCACGTCCGCCACCTGCCGCTGCGCCTGGGCGGCCTCGGTGGAGTGGGCGATGCCCAGAGCCAGCACCATCTGATTCTTCCACAAAGGAATGGTGTTGACCAGGGTGGTCTGAATTTTCTCCACCATGACGGTGTCGTTGTTCTGAATCATCCGAATCTGGGGAGCCGTCTGAATGGAGATGGTTCGGGTCAGTTCCAGATCGTGGATTTTCTTCTCAAAGCGCAGGCACTTTTCGGACAGATCCCGGGCTCGCTGGGCATCCTCCGCAAGACCCGTAAGTTTCGCCGTTTCCTGAAGCTCCTGAAGCTTGCCGGAGCGAACCTCTTCCAGCTTCTTCTTGCCCGCCAGGATATACATGGTCAGTTCCTTGAAGTAGGCCAGATTCTGCTCATACATCTTATCCAGCACGGCGGAATCCTTCATCAGCCGCACCTGGTGCTGCTGCAAAGCGTCCGCGATCTTCTCCACGTTCACCTCGGCCTTGGCGTAACGGTTTTTCATGTTTTCCAGCTTATTGGCCTGCTTGCGGAAGAAGCCGAACAGTCCCTTCTCTTCCTCCTCGGCATCCAGTCCCTTCAGCTCGCCCACCACGTTCACAAGCAGCTCGCCCACCTGACCCAAATCCTGGGTGCGGACGTTTGCCAGGGCGGCATCGGAAAAATCCGCCATTTTCTTCTGGGTGCCCGCGCCGTACTGCAAAATCTGGGTGGTGTTCTCCACGTCAATCTTCGCCGCGAAGTCATCCACGATTTTCTGTTCCTCGGCGGTGAGCACCGGCTCACTGGGCTGGGTCTGGGCAACCGCGTTCTCCTGCGCCGGCGCCAGGGCAGGCGCTTCGGTCAGCTCCGGTTCCAGAGTCAAGCTGATAGGGTTCTTCTGTTCATTGGTATCCATAATCAATTCTCCCGTTTCTTCAGATTGGAAAGTCCGTCATCGGTCAGCCCTTCCTGGGCAAGCAATGTGTTCAGCACGGAAATATCGCTGGAAACGTCCATGGCCGCGTCCTGGAACAGATCGTCCAGGAGCTTGGCAAAGGCGGCGTTCAGGGTGTCCAGGGTCTTCTCGATCTCCACCTTGGAGGCCTGGATGGTCTCCCCCTGGACAGGCTGGGCATCCATTTCGGCGTAGGCGTTCAGAAGCTTCAC
>CAKTXO010000041.1 GCA_934630985.1 uncultured Oscillospiraceae bacterium
CTGACCGGCGTAGGCGACCTGATTGTCACCTGCACCTCCATGCACTCCCGGAACCGCCGGGCGGGCATTCTCATCGGCAAGGGCGAGGATGTCCAGACCGCCATGAAGGAGGTGGGCGCTGTGGTGGAGGGCTACTACGCCGCCAAGTCCGCCTATGAGCTGGGCCGGAAGATGCACATCGACATGCCCATTACCGAGGCAGCCTACAAGGTTCTCTACGAGGGCGCGGACGCCCGTCAGGCGGTGCAGCAGCTGCTGACCCGTCAGCGCAAGTCCGAGTCCGAGAACCCGGGTTGGCTGTAAGATGAAGGGCGCCAAAAGCAAGCCTCCAAGCCTGGGGGGACTTTTCCCGAAGCTGACCCGATGGGTCAGAAGCACCGGGCTGGAGGAGCTGAGAATCCGCAATTTTCTGCTGCTCATCGTAGCCGGCTGTGTCAACGCCATCGGCGTGACCATGTTCCTGGCTCCCGTGAACCTCTACGACAGTGGCATTTCCGGCACGTCCATGCTCCTGTGGCAGGCAACGCCTCCGGAATACACCTTATCTTTGTTCCTGGTGATTCTGAACGTGCCCCTGTTCCTCTTCGGTCTGAAAAAGCAGGGCTGGTGCTTCACCGCCTACTCCATCTGGGCGGTGCTGATCTACTCCGCCGCCTCCTATCTGATTACCAACGTGCTGCCCGTGGACGTAAGCATCGCCTCCCCCTTCGCCGGGACCGATCTTCTGCTGTGCGCCATTTTCGGCGGGCTGGTATCCGGTGCCGGCAGCGGCCTGACCATCCGTCTGGGCGGTGCCATCGACGGCATGGAGGTGCTGGGGGTCATCTTTGCCAAGGGTCTGGGAATCACCGTAGGTTCCTTTGTGATGATCTACAACGTGGCGCTGTATCTGGTCATCGGCGTGATTTTCCAGAGCTGGACTCTGCCTCTTTACTCCATCATCACCTATTTTGTGGGCAATAAAACCATCGACTTTATCGTCGAGGGCTTTGACAAGGCAAAATCCGTGATGATCGTCACCATGCGTCAGGAGGATATCTGCCAGGCACTGTCCGAGGAATTCGGACGGGGCATTACCCAGATCAACGCCCGGGGCTATTTCTCCGGTGCGGAAAAGTGCGTGATCTACTTTGTGGTGAACCGGTTCCAGATTCCCAAGGTCAAGCATCTGGTCACCTCCATCGACCCCGCCGCCTTCATCACCATTGCGGAGATTTCCGATGTGATGGGCACCAGCGTGAAACAGAAATAAGAAGAAACGTCAAAACGAGCAGCGGCTCCTCCGGAACTTCCGGGGGAGCCGTTTTCTGTTGTCATTTATTTGTATGCACTGAAAGAAAAGGTGTCATTGCGAACCAGTGACCGATGTCACTGGTGTGGCCCTTTCCAAGGATTCCCTCCGGTCACAATCCCCCGGTTCTTCCGAGAACCAATTTAAAACTCGTAGGAGGCGATGCCCTCATCCGTCTCGCGCTTGCGGGAGACGCGCGAGCCACCTTCCCCGCAGGGGAAGGCTTTGGCCCCTGCCGCAAATAAAAAACGCTGCTGAAATCTCAGCAGCGTATTTTATATGCCAGGAAATCAGATAGCACGCTCGACCTTATTGGAGCGGAGGCATCTGGTACAAGCGTACACATGGCAGGGAGTTCCGTTAACGACAGCCTTAACGCGCTTGACGTTGGGCTTCCATGCACGATTGGAACGTCTGTGGGAGTGGGAGACCTTGATACCGAAGGTTACGCCCTTGCCACAAAAATCACACTTAGCCATTCTTTGCACCTCCCATCCGGATGTTTTCTCAACAAACTACGCCTCTACAGGCGCTTGATTATGATACCAGACTTTTCCCAAAAATGCAAGCACTTTTTTCGATTTTTTTCGTTTTTTTGAAAATGGGTTGATATTCCACGGTTGGGGGGCTATAATGGAGAGGAAATACGCAGTAAAAGGGGCCGAAGCCATGATCGATACCTATTCCGTACCGCTGAAAACTCTGGTAGATGAGTTTCATCTGGAAATCGCCTACGCCTCCACGGACTATTCCTCCATCCGCATCACCGTGGAGGATGTGTCCCGGCCGGGACTTCAGCTGGCCGGGTTCTTCGACCACTATGAGCCTATGCGTGTGCAGCTCATGGGCAACGTGGAAATGAGCTATGTGGGCAAGCTGACCCCCGCCAACCGCAGCGCCATTTTCGACCGGCTGTTCTCCTACAAGTTCCCGGCTCTGATCATCGCCCGGGGGATTCAGCCCCACCAGGAAATGCTGGAAATGGCCCACAAGCACAACATCACCATTCTCCTTTCCAAGGAGCCTACCAGTGCCATCGCCTCGTCCATCATCTCCTACCTGAAAACCGCCCTGGCGCCCCGGGTCACCCGCCACGGCGTGCTGGTGGAGGTCTACGGCGAGGGAATCCTCCTCACCGGCGACAGCGGCATCGGCAAGTCTGAGTGCGCCGTGGAGCTTCTGAAGCGTGGTCACCGGCTCATTGCCGACGACGCGGTGGAGATCCGCAAGCTCTCCCCCAACTCTCTCATCGGCGCCGCTCCCGCCCTGATCCGCAACTATGTGGAGCTGCGGGGCATCGGCATCATCAACGTGGCGAAGCTCTTCGGCATGGGTTCCGTGAAAATGGAAAACGAAATCAACCTGGTCATGAACATCGTGCCCTGGAACACTCTGGAGGCCTACGACCGGCTGGGTCTGGAAGAGCACTACACGGAAATCCTCGGCGTGAAGGTGCCCATGAATACCATTCCCATCACCCCAGGGCGGAATCTGGCGGTGATTCTGGAGGTGGCGGCCATGAACAACCGTCAGAAAAAAATGGGCTACAACGCCGCTCTGGAGTTCACTGAGCAGATCAACCAGCACTTTGACGAAAATACAGGAAAACAAGGATGAAAGAATTTACCATCGGCTCCAACGACGCGGGCCAGCGGCTTGACCGCTTCTTAGCCAAGGCCGTTCCCCTGCTGCCCGCCTCCCTGGCGCAAAAATACATCCGGCTCAAGCGCATCAAGTGCAACGGCAAGCGCATTGAACGGGACACCCGCTTAAATACCGGCGACGTTTTGCAGCTGTACATCATCGACGAATTTTTCGATAAGCCCCGGCAGGACAACGCCTATCTGACGGTGGCCGCCCCCAAGCTGAACATCGTCTACGAGGATGAGAACATTCTGCTGGTGGACAAGCGGCCGGGGCTGGCGGTGCACCCCCATGACGGTGCGGAGTACGGCAGAACCCTCATTGACCATATCCAGTCCTACCTCTACCAGAAGCGGGAATGGCGTCCCAGGGAGGAAAACGCCTTCACCCCTGCCCTGTGCAACCGGATTGACCGGAATACCGGAGGCATTGTCATCGCCGCCAAAACCGCCGAGGCTCTGCGGGTGATGAACCAGAAGGTAAAAGATCGGGAGCTGGACAAGCGGTATCTGGCCATTGTGGAGGGCACCCCCAAGCCCAAAGAAGGCAGTCTGAAAGGCTACCTCTTCAAGGATGCGAAAAAGAACCGGGTCTTTGTCACCGACACCCCCCAGCCCGGTTCCAAAACCTGCCAGACCAATTACCGGGTGCTTGCCAGCCGGGAGGGACTGTCTTTGGTGGAATGTGAGCTGATTACCGGCCGCACCCATCAGATTCGTGCCCAGTTTGCCCACGCCGGACACCCGCTGCTGGGGGACGGCAAATATGGCAAGCTGGACAAGCGGTTTGACCGGAATTATCAGGCTCTCTATTCCTACAAGCTCCGCTTTGCCTTCACCACCGACGCAGGCGCTCTGAACGGCCTGAACGGGAAGTGCTTTCAGGTGGAGAAGGTGGACTTTGTAGAGGAATACTTTCCGGGCTTTGCCATCCCCAAGGAGAAATGACCATGATTTTGTTTCTTACCAGCAGCCCCTATGTGATTGGTGCCGACCGGGCGCTGCTCAGCAATGACAACGAATTCGTTGACCGGATTCGTGCCGTCCTTCCCCCCTACCCCCGGGCACTGTTCATCGCCGCCGACCCGGAAAATCGGGCGGACACCTGCCGGTTCGGCGCGGATACCGTGGCCGCCTTCGCCGAGGCTGGAATTCCCTTTCAGTCCTATCACATTCTGGACGGCTGCAACGCCCAGGATGCCCAGGCTCTGATCGGGCAAAGCGACCTGATTCTCCTGTCTGGCGGTCATGTGCCTACCCAGAATGCCTTCTTCCGGGAAATCGGCCTGAGAGAGCTGCTGGAGGGCTTTTCCGGGGCGATCGTGGGCATCAGTGCCGGGAGCATGAACTGCGCCGAATACGTCTACGCCCAGCCGGAGGAGCCGGGAGAGACCGCACCGGACTATGAACGCTGGCTGCCCGGCCTTGCCCTGACGGACGTGAATCTCCTGCCCCACTACCAGAAGGTGAAGGACAGCATCTTGGACGGTCAGCGGCTTTTTGAGGACGTGACCTATCCGGACAGCTTCGGAAACGACTTTTTTGCCTTACCCGACGGAAGCTACTTCTATCAGGATGAAGAGGGCTTGCTCCTGTGCGGCGAGGGCTATCGCCTTCACGACGGTATCTTAGAGCAGCTGACCGTGAGTGGTGAAGTGCTGGATATGGCGGAATTGGGTTAAAAGCGCATAAAAAGAAAAGGCTGTCATTGCGAACCAGTGACCGATGTCACTGGTTCGCAATGACATGTGTTTCTAAAACGGAATGTAGGGGGGGCCATTGGCCGCCCGCCTTTTTATGTAGATTTTCAAAGAAAACGGGCGGCCAATGGCCGCCCGTACAATATTATTCGTTATAATTGCAATTTTATCGAACCATTTCCGCAAGTGCCGCTGCCAGAGGATACCGAAGGAACATGGTGACAAGAATCACCATGGCGTTCAGCCCCAGAAGCCAGGCCCAGTCCGATTTTCCCCGGTACACCGCGGGCCGGTGGCCCAGAATCAGTTTGGACAGCAGAAAGCCCACAATGGTTCCCAGGGTGTTCATGATCAGATCGTCCACGTCCGTTGTCCGGAAGGTAAACAGCTGAATGAGCTCCACCGTCAGGCTGGTGAGAATTCCCGCATCCAGGGTAGGCACAAAGCTGCGATACCGGTCAAAATAGGCCGGCAGCAGAAAGCCCAGGGGTGCGAACATGGCCGCGTTCAAAGCCATGCCCATCAGATTCGAGGTAGAAAAATCCTGGAAAGGAACCAGATTTATCGTAAAATCCCAGGTGATGTACCGCCAGTCCGGAACTCCCACGATAATGTACATGGCGCTGAGATACACGGTCAGCAGCACCATCCAGAACCACCGGCGTTTTGCCCGGGTTCGGTCAAAGAGAAAAATGGCAATCAGAGCCAGGGGCACCGTCACCAGTGCCCCGCCCAGCCGGTCAATCAGCAATTCCAGTATCATCCGCTCACCTGCCGTTGTAGTCGCCGGGAATGGGCTCCCCGTCCACAGTCACGTCGCTGCATCCGTAGAGCTGGATATTGTTGCCGCCCAGATCCCGGAAGGTGCAGTCCTTCAGAATGATTCCGGTGGTATTGTGCATGGAAATGCCGCCGTAGCTGCATTCGTAAATATCGCACTTGCGCAGGGTGATCTGGGTGCAGCTTGCCGCTCTGACGCCCAGAATGCCGCAGCCGAACATGCCGCAGTCGTTGACGGTCACGTTCATACAGTTCTCGAATTTCAGCACACCGCCGGCACACTCCCCGGGCTCCTTGGTGTGTCCCGCGGTGAAGCCGGACAGGACGACATTTTCACAGCCGCTGAAAAACAGCACGTCCGCGTACCGGGGCACGGCGGAAATGGTGTGATCCTTGGTTTTGCCATCCTTGCTGCGGATGGTCAGATTCTTCACGCCGGTGATGATCAGGCCGGGGCCGTCGAAATTATCGAGCCAGCGGTAGTATTCCTGAGGCCCGCCGCCGTAGTCCTTGGCGGTGCTCAGGTCGATTTCCTTGGCATCGATGACGATCTCCGTGTTGGGAGCGATGGCCGCCAGGAATTCGTCGGCGTTCTTCACGGTGACGGAGGTGGGCTCCACCGTTTCCTCAGGCACCATGTCGTCCCGGGCAATGCCCCGGAGGTCATCCTCGGTGATGGTGTTGCCGTCGGCATCCACCGCGCCGCAGCCATTGTCAAACCACCAGGCAATCACGCCGTCGAAGGTGTTCCCATCCAGGGTCACGAAATTGCCGAAGGTTTTCAGGGCGCAGCCCTGAAGCTCGTTGTCCCGGAAGGTGTTGTTCCGGAACACCACCTGGTCAACGCTGGTGCTGCTGATGAAGGAATCCACCCGGTTGTCGTAGATCTCGCAGTCGGAAACCCGGACATCCGAGCAGTTGCCCAGCAGGAACACCGCCTCCGCGCCCCAGTCATCCTTCTTGCCCAGGTCATAGAACCGGCAGTTGGCAACCCGGATACCCGTGCTGTCCTGGAAGTTCACGCCCTGGTAGGAGCACTCGTAAATATCGCTGTTGGCAACGGTCACGTCCCGGCAGTTCTGGGTATACACGCCGATGACACCGCAGCCGTACAGCCCCACGTCCCGGATGGAAACGCCGGTGCAGCCCTCCAAGTACACCACGCCGCCCACGCAGGAGCCGGCTTCCGGGGTATGTCCGGCGGTGAAACCGGAGAGCGCGACGTTTTCACAGCTCCGAAGGTACAGCACCTGGGCATACCGGGGCTGGGTGGCAATCTCGGTAGCCACCTTGCCGTCGCCGGTAATGGTCAGGTTCTTCACGTCGTGGATCACCAGCTGGTAGCCGTCAAATTCTTCCTCCCAGGCGCACTTTTCGTTGCCGGTGTCCTTGCCGTAGGAGCGGGCGGTGGACAGGTCGAGGGTGCCGCCGCTGACATGGATTGTCCGGTCGGAACCGATGGCATCGATGAATTCATCGGGGGTGGACACCGTGTAAATACCGTCCGCAGACACGGATTCCGCCTGGGTGGGCTCGGTCTGGGCAGGCTCGGCGGTGGCGATCACCGTGGTCTCCCCGGCGTCCCCCATGCCGCAGGCCGTGAGAGAAAGTAACAGGGTCAGGCATAATAGAAGCGAAATCCACTTTTTCATAGAGATACTTCCTTTCCTTTTTGTCTATCATAACAAAATTGTAATATTTTGTCAATCTTTTGGTGCCTTACGTTTTTCTTAAGATTGGACGTGCCGGTACGCTTAACGCGCCGCCCGCAGAACGCGCATGTAACGAAAATGCTGTCATTGCGAACCAGTGGTGCTCCGCGCAGCGAATTAAAATCTTAATGACTGCCAGTGGCAGTCATACCTTAGTGTAAGCACGCTGGTGTGGCAATCTCCCGCAAATGTCCGAGCATCATCGTTCGTGTGCAAAAAAGCTCCCCTTGCAAGCAAGGGGAGCTTTTACACTCCTCGGGCGCTTTGGCAATCACAAGCGACCTCATCCGGCTCTTCGAGCCACCTTCCCCTCCCAGGGGAAGGCTTGAGGGATACGGATTGCCACACCAGTGACATCGGTCACTGGTTCGCAATGACAGCATAATTAGAATCTTGCACTATTTTGCGGGAAATTGTCTGAATTCTGAAATTCCCCACAATTCTTTCTTAACTCCGCATGGCTCGGCGGCGGGCGATGTTGATGGGGCCTTCCTGCATGTTGTTGATCCAGGCCAGGCTCTTGCCCGCGCCGTAGGCGGTGCAGGAATCCGGGTCGTCCGCCAGAATGCAGGCAATGCCCGTGCGCTCCATAAGCAGCAGATCCATGCCCCACAGCTGGCCGCAGCCGCCGGTGATGGTGATGCCGTTTTCGGAAATGTCGGAAATCAGCTCCGGGCTGGTTTCCTCCATCACCGCCAGCACCTCGTCGGCAATCAGCCGGGCGGGACGGCGGAGAACCTCGTAAATCTCCGTGGAGGTCAGGGTAACCATTTTGGGCATACCGGTTTTGAAATCCCGACCCTTAATGTTCATGCTCCGCTCCTCGTCCCGGGGGTAGACCTGACCGATCTGGATTTTCACGCTTTCGGCGGTGACCTGACCGATGACCACGCCGTGCTGACGGCGGACATAGCGGATAATCATTTCGTCAAAATAGTTGCCCGCGATTTTCAGGGAAGAGGACACGGCCACGCCGTTCATGCTCAGCACGGCGATGTCCGTAGTGCCGCCGCCGATGTCCACCACCATGTGGCCGCTGGCACCCCGGATATCCAGGCCGGCACCCAGACCGGCGGCCAGAGGCTCCTCGATGAGGAACACCCGGCGAGCACCGGCTTCGATGGCGGCGTTGATGACGCTGCGCTCCTCCACCTCGGATACGCCGGAGGGAACGGAGACGACCACACGGGGCTTAGGGGTGAACAGGCCTGCCTTGGTGGCGGTCTTGAACATCTCCTGAAGCATCCGGACGGTCATCTCATGGTCGGAGACAATGCCGTCCTTCAGCGGGTGCATGGCAACCACGTTGCCGGGGGTTCTGCCCAGCATATTCCGGGCGGCGGCGCCTACCTGCAAAATCTTGCCGGTATTCCGGTCTACCGCCACAACGGATGGCTCCCGGACAACGATACCCTTGCCGTCGGCATAAATCAGCACATTGGACGTGCCCAGATCCACGCCCAGATCATTGGAAAACATAGAAAACAGAGACATAGCTACACCTTTACTTTCGTGCCGCCGCCACAGCGGCGCAATGTACTTCCTTCGCCCCGGCACCAAGACATACCCTGGCGCATTCTCCGGCGGTAGCGCCGGTGGTGAGAATGTCGTCCACGAGCAGAACCCGCTTTCCCGACAGACTCACATCCGGACAAAGCCGGTAGACACCCAGCACGTTTGCCCGCCGGGCTTCCCCGCCCTTCAGGCCGGATTGGGGGCGATTATTCCGAATTTTTCGCAGTACCGGAACAGGCTCCATGGAAAGCTCCTGTCCCACGGCGATTGCCAGAAGCCGCGCCTGGTCATAGCCCCGGCGGAACCTTCGCAGGCGGCTCACCGGTACCCAGGTCAGCACATCGAAGCCCTCCGGGTATTCCCGCTCCAGCATCATGGCTAGGAGCCTTCCGTAGGAAGCGGCATAACTCCTGTGCCCCCGGAACTTATACCGGAGCAGACTTCTTCTGACGTTCCCTTCATAGTACCAGACAGCGGCGAAGCTGTCAAGAAATTGGAGCTTCTTTTTCCGATTTGGGTAGGTTGGAGCCGCCAGACGGCACGCCCGGCACAGATCCAGCTCCCCACTTTGAAGGATTTTCCCGCAGAGCACGCACTTGGGCGGGAAGAGAAATTCCAGCACAAGAGAAATCAGTTTCATTCCACTTTCCCCTGCAAGCGCAGCTTCAGGCCGCTGTAGCGCCGGTTCTTCCGGGCGTTTTCCACCATGACCCCCACGGTTTCCTCCCGGCCTACGATGATCAGAAGCTCTCTGGCTCTGGTGATGGCGGTGTAGAGGATACTCCTGCTGAGAAGGTAGGGCGAGCCGTTCCAGGCGGTAAGAATCACCGCCCGATATTCGCTGCCCTGGCTTTTATGGACGGTCATGGCGTAGGCCGGCTCCAGCTCCCCCAGCTGGGTGAAATCGTACTCTGCCAGCCGGTCGTCAAAGAGGACGGTGAGAGTCTCCGAGGCCGGGTCGATGGTCTGAATCCTGCCCACGTCGCCGTTGAAGATGCCAGCCCCCACCGCGCTGCCGTCGGATTTTTTCCAGAGGATGTCGTAGTTGTTGCGAATCTGCATCACCCGATCTCCCTCCCGGAACTGATAGTCGCCGTAGGAGCGCTCCTTTTTGTCCGGAGATTGGGGATTCAGCGCCGCCTGAAGAAGCCGGTTTAAGTTCACCGTGCCCACCGCCCCCTTCCGGGTGGGAGAAAGCACCTGAATCTGATCCGTGGGGATGCCCATCTTCTGAGGAAGTCTTGTGGCGCACAAATCCCGGATGAGGGCGCACACCGCCTCCTCACTGGTTCTGCGCATGAAGAAGAAATCGCTGCTGACGCATTTCAAATCCGGCATTTCCCCCTGATTCACCCGGTGGGCATTCATGACAATCAGGCTTTTCTGAGCCTGTCGGAAAATTTCCGTCAGCCGGACGGTGGGAAGACTTCCGCTTCGCAGCATATCCCCGAAGGGAAAGCCCGGCCCCACCGGCGGCAGCTGATCCGGGTCGCCTACCAGAATCAGCCGTTTGCCCGTGGGAATGGCCTGAAGCAGACTATAAAGCAGGGACACGTCCACCATGGACATTTCGTCCACAATTACCGCGTCGCATTTCAGGGGATTTTCCGCGTCTCTGGCAAAGAACATCTTCCCCGTGGCCGGGTCGATGCCCGCTTCCAGCAGACGGTGGATGGTGGAAGCATCCTCCCCGGTGACCTCCGTCAGCCGCTTGGCCGCCCGTCCTGTAGGCGCGGCCAGCAGGCAGCGGAGCTGATTCTGGCCTAAAAGTTCCAGAATGCCCCGCAAAATGGTGGTTTTACCAGTACCGGGGCCGCCGGTAATCAGCAGCAGACCGGAGGTGGCCGCCTCCCGGATGGCCTGGGTCTGCTCTTCGGAATACTCGATGCCGCTTTCCTTGGCAATGGCCTGAATCTGCCTGTCCAGCCCCCGGGGCTCCGGGAAGCTGTGACCGGCAAAGTCCAGAAGCATTCTCGTGCACTCGGTTTCCGCCTCGTGCAGTTCCGGAAGGTAAATCACCGTGATGCCCGCAAGCCGCTCTCTCACCAGCCGGTCGGCTTCCAGAAGCCGGGCAATGCCCTGCTTCACCGGCTCGTCGCTATCCAGCTGCAAAAGCCGGGCGGTGGCCGCAATCAGCTTTTCCTCCGGCAGGAAGCAGTGGCCGCCGGTGAGATTATAGCTCAGCTCAAACAGAGTGCCCGCCTCCACCCGCCGGGGATCGTCCCCGGCAACGCCCAGGCTGATGGCAAACTGGTCTACCGCCCCGAAGGAGGCGTTCAGCTCCTCGTCCATCAGCAGGTACGGGTCATCATAGAGAAGCTCCATGGTGCTGTCGCCGTATCGCTTGTAAACCTGCACCGCCAACTCCGCGCTCAGGTGGTGCAGGGCGAAAAACTCCATAATCTGCCGGATACCCACATGGAGCTTGAATTCCTCCCCGATTTTCCGAGCCTTTTCCCGGGAAATGCCGGGGACTTCCGAAAGCCGCTCCGGCTCCCGCTCCATAATGGCCAAGGTCTGTTCGCCGAACATCTCCACAATCCGGGAGGCCGTTCGGGGGCCGATGCCCTTGATGACCCGGCTGGACAGATAGTTGAGGATTTCCACGGAGGTCTGGGGCATGAGCCGCTCCAGAAACTCCGCCTCGAACTGACGTCCATAATTGGAATGGGTGCTCCACTTGCCCGTGACCATCAGCCGCTCGCCCACCGCGGGCAGTGGAATCGTGCCCACCACCGTCACCGTCTGCCCGCCGCCTAAGTTCAGCCGGAGTACCGCGTAGCCGTTTTCATAATTCTGATAGACCACGGCACTGACCGCGCCCTGGAGAATCTCCAGTTCCTGTTCCATAGCTTTCTCCTGTTCCCGCCGGAATTTTTCTCTATTTTACAATACTTTCGGGCAATTGGGAAGAGGATAAGCAAATCTTTTGTGAACAAAGTGCAAACAATCGTACATGAAACCGCCGTCCTTTGAAAAATT
>CAKTXO010000042.1 GCA_934630985.1 uncultured Oscillospiraceae bacterium
GGCAAAATTTGCGTCAAGGTATCATCCAAGACAATTTATGACGAAGTTTGCGCTATGTTCATGTGGATTATGACAAAGGAAACTCTGAATAAATCGTCTGCGGCTGGACAGCGGATCTTTTGCCCCCAGTCTGCGGTTTGGAAAATGGGAAATATAGCGCAGCCGTTGCCAGCGCAAGCTGGCTTACGGATGCGGCATACCCCTTGCGGGTACATACAGTATTCCTCCATTTTCCGAACCTTGCCTGAGAACAAAATCTCTCGCTCCCAGCTCTTGCCGATTTATTCATACTGAACTCCAATTAAAATCTATAAAAAAGATTTTAATTGCCTGAAGGGCATGGAGTTCATATGAGACTTGTTTTGTGATTTCTTTCCTTATAAATCACAAAACAGGCAGCGCCTCAGGCGATGCCTTCCTGATTAAAATTAAGATTTTAATCAGGAAATAGTATCAGAGCTTCCCAAAATAAAACAACGAATTTCGTAAGTTGCGGTTGACAAAGGGAAAAAGCTTTCGTACAATAAAGACAACCCCGCATGACTGACGGATTTCGTGGCTGACCACGGTGGAGTGCGGGTGTAAATATGCCGACCGTCTGGGCAATTCAGTTTGGGGCTGGATTGCCCTATTTCTTACGGAGGTGTCTGGAATGAAAAAAATCAATTCTATGCGAGAGGGCGACTTTCTGAAGCTGTTTTTCGGCTGCTTTTCCACCTTTTTCCTGGCTGCGGCATTTTTTATGCCGGATAGGGGAGCCATGCTTTCCGGCCTGTGGCAGATTCTCAGTCAGCCCAGCAAGCTGTCCACCAACTACTTCGCCGTAGGCGGCTACGCGGCTACCTTCCTGAATATGGCTCTGGTGGGGTATCTGTGCCTGGCGCTGTTCCTGGTTTTCGGCGGCACGCCCAATAACGTGTCGACCCTGGCCTTCATCCTGACCCTGGGCTTCGGCTCCTGGGGCATCAACATCCTGAACGTCTGGCCCACCTTCTTCGGCGTGATGATCTACTGCCTGGTGCGCCGGGAGAAGTTCGGCCCCAACGTCAACGCCATGCTCTTCTCCACGGGCATTGCCCCCCTGATCACCGACCTGATGATCCGCTATCCCAACGCGGATGCCGTGGGCTTCAACCTGGAAGGAATTCTAATCGCCCTGGTGGTGGGCTTCTGCATCGGCTTCTTCCTGCCCGCGGGTCTTGCCCATTCGCCTAAGGTGCACAAGGGCTTTGACCTGTACTCCGCCGCCCTGCCGGTGGGCATGATGGCCTTCTTCCTGAACGCTACCCTGCACAATACCCTGGGCGTCCAGCTCCCTGCCGGAGCGGATGCGGCGCTGCTGAAAATCGCCTCCCGGGCTACGGTGAATACCTTTTGCCTGATTCTCTTCGGCGCCTGCGTGCTCTGCGCCTTTGCCATGGGCTGCCGCCCCAAGGACTACTGGCGTCTGATGACGAATCCGGAGTATGTGAACAACTTCACCGGCACCTACGGCAATGCCGTGTTCCTGATGAACGTGGGCGTGTTCGGCCTGTTCATCCTGGGCTACTATAATCTCATCGGCGCTACCTTCAACGGCGTGACCTTCGGCATCATTTTCTGTATGCTCTCTACCTGCAATTCCGGCTCCCATCCGGGGAACGTGCTGCCCATTATGCTGGGCTACGCCGTGGCCTCCTGGGTCTGCGGTTTGCTGTCTGCCTTGTTGGGCGGTACTTTCAGCTATGTGATCAACGCCCAGGCCATCTGCGTAGGCCTGTGCTATGCCAACGGCCTGAGCCCTGTCTCCGACAAATACGGTTGGCAGTGGGGCATTGTGGCGGGGGCTATGCACTATCTGCTGGTAACTTCTGTGCCCACCCTCCACGGCGGCTACTGCCTGTATAACGGCGGCTTCACCGCGGCGCTGGTGTGCATCATCCTGGTTCCCAACCTGGAGCGGCATGTGAAGGACAGACAGTCCCGGAAAGCACTGAAAGTAAAAAAGGATGAATAAGAATAAACAAGAAATCGGGTGCGGTTTACAGGAACCGCACCCGATTTTGCTGTTAAGGCCTCCTGACCCCTTGCCTCTCCCTCTGGGAGAGGTGCCGAAGGCGGAGAGGGTCGTTTTGCCCTCTCAGTCGGCTTCGCCGCCAGCTCCCCCACAGGGGGAGCCAAGGGGGATTTGCGAGATTTACCGATAAATCTCCGCGGTGACGGAAATGGCCGCAGTGGGTTTTTCCTCCAGACAGGTGAAAACCAGCCCGGTATCCGTGCGCTTGGCAAAGCTCACCTTCCCCGCCGCTTCCCGGATGGCCAGATTTCCGTTCTGGTCGGTGCCGTAAACCGGATAGGCCATCAGCCGCTGCTCTGCCCCCAGCCCGGAAATGGTGACCGTCTGGGTGTAAGGAGCGGTGCTTCCCTGCCAGTCGGTGGGAGAAAGCAGGAAGGAAACGACCTTGGTTTTGGAAAGGCCAGCCGCATAGGCCTTGGCGCTTTCCAGAGCGGCAGCGGCCTGCTTTTCCGCAAAGGCTCGGGTTGCCGCGTCCTGGGCAGCTTCTGGGTCGGACAGGCCGGTGATTTTGCCGCCGTTCATCTGGATATCTCCCTCTACGGCTCCGCCGACACAGGCCAGCGCGCCTACGTCCGCCGCCGTCAGAGCCACGTTCCCCTGGTCGTCCGCGGCTACCCCGCAGACGCTGGATACAGTTCCCAGTCCGTCGGCACCGTTCCGGCTGACGCTGTAGGTGATGACATCCCCGGAATCGTAGTGAGCGACGGTGCGGCTCCAGACGTAGGTTTTCGGCGCGGGCTTCGGCACCTGGGACAGCCAGGCTCCCGTGGGCACCGCCCGGTAATCCGGACTGACCTGGAAGGAAACCTCCTGCCCCAGAAGCTTGGGTGCCGGGCCGGTTTCGCCGGTAAAGCGGCCGCTTTCCTTGGCCTGGGTCAGATATTCCTCCAGCTTGTCTTCCAGCCACTTCAGCCGATCCTGAGCCTCCTCGTCCGGAGCCTGGGCTGCCGGGTTCACCTGAACCAGCAGCCGGAAGGGAAAGGTGGTCAGCCGGTTCTGAGCCGCGTCCCGGAATACGAGACAGGCCAGAACCGTGCCCGGCGTGCTGAGCATCTGGGGCGGCAGCAGCACCGATGCCACATTGCCTTCCAGAGTCACGGCGTCGGTGCCGTCGGGCATCCGGTCGTAGAGCCCCCGGGTTCGGTCGGGCTTTTCATAGCCCACTGCCGGGGTGACTCCTTCCGGGGGCTGCCAGCTCTCCCCACCGGAAAGCAGAGTGACAAGCAGCCGGCGGGTGAGCCCGTCGTGCTGCATAACGGGCACTGCCGTGCCCTCCGGGATTTGCAGATCCGCCTGAATTTGGGTTTGTACCTCCATAAATTACCTCCTGAAAATATAGATTCGGACAGCTATCATTTTAACGGAGGCTTCTGGGGCTGTCGTGAAAAAAATAGAGGAAGGAAACCGTTGACGTTCCTTCCGGGGACTGATATAATTTTCCTGTGAAAGTACGAAAGCCAACCCGGACGCCTTACCGGTATGCCGGAGAAAGCCGGGACAGATAAAGGAGACCTCTTGTGAAGAGAAGAACAAAAATCCTGATTTTGCTGGAGGCGGGGATCGGGCTCTGCCTGGTCACCGGCGTTTTTTTGAAAATGTTCCTCAGGATGCTTCCCCAGGAGCAGCGGATGTACGATACCGGAGAAACGGTGTACTATGCCGCGTTGGACACCCAGCCGGAGACGGAGCCGACGGTCACATTGCCGCCGGAAACCACCGCCGCGCCGGAAACTACGGCTGCTCCCACGGAAGCTTCCGAAGAGACTGCCCCCGTAACGACCGGGGAAACCGCCCCGGAAACCACAGCGGCCGCAATTCAGGAGACGAAACCCCAGGAGGCAGAAAAGCCCCTGGCTCAGACCGCCTCGGAGACCACCCCCCAATCCACCGAGCCGGAGCTGGTGATTCCCACCAAGGAGCGGAAGCAGTACGACAAGGTTCCCAATTATTATGAGACGGACTATCCGGATATCCGCTTCGGCCAGGGCAGCTTTGCCGACTATGGCAGCGGCGTGACCAGCATGGCCATGGTGGCCAGCTACCTGACGGGCTACGACTACCGTCCGGACACCCTGGCCCATTGGTTTTCCAGCTACACCGGCAACCAGATCCAGCTGTTGGAATATATGTCCGACACCTTGCAGCTGCCCTGGCAGCGGGCGCTGAACGTCCGGGTGGCTCTGGAAGCCCTGAAGGAGGGAAAAGTGGTCATTGCCATGGTCAATGCCAAGTCCGGCTTTACCACAGGCCAGCACTTCCTTGTCCTCACCGGCATCAATGACGCGGGACTGGTCACGGTCAACGACCCCAATAAGAATAACTACGAAAAATGGAATCTGAAAACCGGCTTTGAAAGCGGCTTCCGGGAGGGAATCCTCATCGCCGGCTACAGCGGCTCCTGGATTTACGACCCGGCCAAGATTCCCGAAGATCCCTTCCTTTACATCGACCCCAGCAGCGAAGAGGTGGAATGCCGGTATCCCGATCTGAGCCTGAGCGATCAGGACGCAGAGCTGATTGCCAAGCTGGTGTACGCCGAGGCCGACGGGGAGCCCTTTGAGGGTCAGCAGGCCGTGGCGGAGGTCATCCTCAACCGGGTGGCGGCTTCCAATTTTCCCAGCACGGTAGCCGGAGTCATTCAGGCTCCGGATCAGTTCCGGGCAGCCAGCCAGCTTTATCGGGCCAAGCCCACCCACGTCCAGTATGAGGCGGTGCGCCGAGCCTGGAAGGGACCCTATGTTCTGGACAAGGACGTGGTGTTCTTTTCCACAGGCCCGGTGAATAAGAACGTCTGGGGCACCATCGGAAGTCATACCTTCTGCCGGCAGTATTCCTGAGGGAGGAAGGCGAAAATTGCGGCCCGATCGGAGAATCGCCATCGGCCGTTTCAAAAAATAATCCAAATCCCAAGGAATTGTTTGCGGAATTGGCAAAAGAGTGATATAATGCAGACGGATTTTCGGTTAATATCAAAGCTTTCCTCTGTAATATCGCCGCAAAACGCGGCCAGGGGGGAAGCGATTGTCGATTCCCGGCATCCAGCCGGGCATTGTCTCCGGTTTCCGGGACTGCCTGAAGAGCGGAAAGAACGCTCTGCCGTTTCTCTTGAGAAGAAATGCCGGAGCTTTCCAAAAAAGAATATAAAATGAGGAAGTGATTACGTTGACCCCCAATGAAAAGACGCAATTGCAGATGACTGCCTGCAAGGTACGCATGGGTATCATCGAAGCCACCCATGGTGCCAAATCCGGCCATCCCGGCGGCAGCCTGTCCGCGGCAGATATGTTCACCTATCTGTACTTCAAGGAAATGAACGTAGATCCCAAGAATCCCAAATGGGAGGGTCGGGATCGCTTTGTGCTGAGCAAGGGTCATACTGCCCCTGGCCTGTACTCCGCCCTGGCGCTGCGGGGCTTTTTCCCGGTGGAGGATCTGGCTACCCTGCGGCACATTGACTCCTATCTCCAGGGTCATCCCAATATGAACACCGTCCCCGGTGTGGATATGTCCACCGGCTCTCTGGGTCAGGGCATTTCCTGCGCCGCCGGTATGGCTCTGGGCTTCAAGCACCAGGGAAAGCCCAACCGGGTCTACACCCTGCTGGGCGACGGCGAGATTCAGGAGGGTCAGGTCTGGGAGGCCTGTATGCTCTCCGCTCACTACAAGCTGGATAATCTGTGCGTCATCGTGGACAACAACGGTTTGCAGATCGACGGCAATGTTGCCGACGTCATGAGCCCCTATCCCATTGCGGACAAGCTGGAGGCCTTCGGCTTCAAGGTGGTAGCCATCGACGGCCATGACTTTGACCAGATCGAGGCCGCTCTGAATACCGCCCGGCAGACCAAGGGACAGCCCACCGCCATCGTCATGAAGACGGTGAAGGGCAAGGACGTTTCCTTCATGGAGAATCAGGCCGGCTGGCACGGCAAGGCACCCAACGACGCCGAGTACGAGCAGGCCATGGGCGAGCTGAAGGCGATCCTGGCAGAACTGGAGGGCAAGTAATATGGCAGACGTAAAGAAAATCGCGACCCGTGACAGCTACGGCAACGCCCTGGCGGAGCTGGGCGCCGAGCATGAAAACCTGGTAGTCCTGGACGCCGACCTGGCCGGCGCAACCAAGACCGGCATTTTCAAGAAGGCCTTCCCCGACCGTCACTTCGACTGCGGCATTGCCGAGGCGAATATGATCTGCGTGGCTGCCGGTATGTCCACCACCGGCCTGGTGCCCTTTGCTTCCTCCTTTGCCATGTTCGCCGCCGGACGAGCCTTTGAGCAGGTGCGCAACTCCATCGGCTATCCCCACCTGAATGTGAAGATCGGCGCTACCCACGGCGGCATTTCCGTAGGTGAGGACGGTGCCAGCCACCAGTGTTGCGAGGATTTCGCCCTGATGCGCACCATCCCCGGCATGGTGGTCATGAGCCCTGCCGACGACGTGGAGGCCAAGGCCATGGTGAAGGCCGCCTATGAGTATGTGGGCCCGGTGTATATGCGCTTCGGCCGGTCGGCAGTGCCTGTTTTCCATGAGGAAGGCTACCAGTTTGAAATTGGCAAGGGCGAGGTCGTGCGCGACGGCTCCGACGTTGCCATCATCGCCAACGGCCTGATGGTCTATGAAGCCATCGTGGCCGCCCAGGCGCTGGCGGCTCAGGGCATTGACGCCATGGTCATCAACATGGCTACCATCAAGCCTCTGGACGAGGAACTGGTGCTCTCTGCCGCCAAAAAGTGCGGCAAGGTCATCACCTGCGAGGAGCACTCCGTCATCGGCGGTCTGGGCGAGGCGGTCTGCGGCCTGCTCAGCGAGAAGCTGCCCACCAAGGTGGTTCGTATCGGTGTCAACGACGAGTTCGGCCATTCCGGCTCCGCCGCGGCTCTGCTCAAGCAGTTCGGCCTGAGTGCGGAGCACATTGTGGAAGTGGCTACGAAGCTTTGCAAGTAAAAGAATACCCAAAAACAGGGGTGCTGCCGTCTGGCAGCACCCCTGTCAGCGTGTCAAAAAGTCCGAAAGATACGGTGTCATTCCGAACCAGTGGTGCTCCGCGCAGCGAATTAAAATAGTGATGATTGCCAGTGGCAATCATACCGTAATATATCGCAGACTGGTGTGGGAATCCCCCGGTTGAACGTAAAAGCTGCTGGTTTAGGATTGAAAATATTTGAATATCAGGGGGATTGCCACGCCAGTGTGAGCACTGGCTCGCAATGACATGGTTCTTTGACAATCTCACAGGGGTGCTGCCGTCCGGCAGCACCCCTGTTTACGTCTTAGAGGGAAGGTAGCTTATTCGTCTGCCGCAAGCGCAAGACGGATGAGAGCGTTTTCAAAAGATGGGGCACACTATCCCCCATAAATTACAATTCCAATCACCGCCGACAGGGCGATGAGCATCATCGGGGACAGCTTTTTCCCAAACCTGGGCAGCCCGAAGGCCGCGGCCAGCAGAATCCCCGTCGTGACCAGTGCCCGCCAGTCCACCCCGGCAGCGGAAAAGCCACAGCCGCTGGCAATCAGCGTCAGGCCGGTGGCCAGAATGATGCCGGTGACGGCGGAGCGCATTCCCCCCAGAATTGCCTGCATCCAGGGCTTTTCCAGAAGGGTTTTCAGCAGAGCGGTGACCAGAATCGTGATGAAGAAAGCAGGGAGCACCACGGCAACCGTGGCGACCACACCGCCGAGAAGCCCTGCCTGGGTGCACCCGGCGTAGGTGGCAAGGTTTACCATAATCGGCCCCGGGGTGCTTTCACTGACGGCGATCATGTAGGACAGAGCCTCGTCGTCCAGCCAGCCGTAGGCGGTGACCACCTCCCGAATCAGCGGGATGGCCCCGTAGCCCCCGCCGAAGGCGAAGCAGCCCACCTTCAGAAAGCCCCAGAACAGCTCCAGATAGATCATCTGCCCCCACGCTCCTTCCCCAGATAGACCGCCAGGCTCACAGCCCCGCCCAGCAGCATCAGCATGATGGAGGAGATATTCTGGGCAAAGAGATTCCCCAGAAGCAGTGCCCCACAGGCGCAGACCCAGATCCCCTGGGTCAGGGGCTTCCGGGGCATTTTTTGAAGCATGGTCACGGCGGCATTCAGGATCAGAACCCCCACGCCGATCTGAATGCCCCGGAAGGCATTGGCAATGATTTTGATTTCCAGAAAGTTGTCCAGAAACAGGGAAATCAGGAAAATCACCAGAAAGGAAGGGACGACCATGCCCAGGGTGGCCGCAATGGCTCCCGGAAAGCCGGCTCGCTTGTTGCCGGTGTAGGTGGCGCAGTTGATGGCAATGGGGCCGGGGGTGGACTCGGCGATGACCGTAATGTCCATCATTTCCTCGTGGGTAATCCAGTGCTTTCCTTCTACGCAGGTGTCCTCCAGAATGGCAAGCATTGCGTAGCCTCCGCCGAAGGTGAAAAGACCAATGCGGAAGAAGGTAAAAAACAGGTCAAGGTAAAGGTTCATAGGTACCTCCCCGGCAAAATCGGGCGGCGCGCTGCCTGCCCTCTGACGGCGTTTTCTTTCATTTTACCCCAACTCACCGGGGCAGTCAACAGAGGATGGGGAAATTCAGCAAATTCTGGGACGTTCCCGTAATACTATTTCTTAGGGTCTATCTGATACTGAACTCCAATTAAAATCTTAAAAAAAGATTTTAATTGCCTGAAGGGCATGGAGTTCATATGAGACTTGTTTTGTGATTTCTTTCCTTATAAATCACAAAACAGGCAGCGCCTTCAGGCGATGCCTTCCTGATTAAAATTAAGATTTTAATCAGGAAATAGTATGAAAACTCGTATAAGGAGTGCTTATGTCGAAGAAAAAGAAAAAAACCCAGCCGGTTCAGGAATCGGATTCCGGCAAGGGGCTGAAGCGGAAGGCGGTCACGGCGATCCGGTGGGGTGCCTGGATTCTGGTGCGGTGTCTGCTTCTGACGCAGATCGCCGGAAATGCCCCGGATGACCTGACCACTTTGGGTCAGTTCGTCATCGCGGGACAGCTCTATGCCATTTCCGTGGTTCTGGAGCGGAAGTACAGATGGTAAATAGGCCCCCGGCCTCGGCGCGGATGGAAGAGAACTTTGCGTAGCCGTAAAAAACGGGTTCTCCGTTGCATTTTCGCCGGGAGTGTGGTAGGATAAAAATACCAATTTCCGGAAGGGGTGTTTTTATGACCTGCGACTGCTGCGGCGGGAAGAAAAAACTGTTCGAAATATTCTATTCGGAAGGGGAAGGCGGGCAGAAAATCCGTTTCTGCCCAGACTGCTGGGATGTGGTGGAGCGGTTGAAATCCGACCAGGCCAGCGGGGAAAGGGAGCTGTACGGAATTCATCAGCTTCAGCTCCGGAAGCGGGCGAAAAACCCTTCCCCGGCATTTCTCGCCTGGAAGAATGCCCATTACCCCGATTGACAAATTCTATGAGGCCACGAGGCTTGCCGCCTCGTGGCCTCATGCCGTATCCGGTGGTTTCCCGAAAATATTTCTCTTTTTTTGAAGAATTGTGTGACCTGCCCCGTCTCAATCCTGTCTAATAGGGTGAAGGGCCCAAAAACGAAAGGAAGTGTTACCGTGACAGACGAGGAAATCATCAGTCTGTTCTGGCATCGGAACGAGGATGCCATTGCCGAAACGGATGTCCTGTATGGCAGAAGGCTTCGAAGGCTATCCCTCGGCATTCTTCAGAATGCCGAGGATTCCGAAGAGGTGGTCAGTGATACCTATCTGAAGACCTGGAACGCCATTCCCAAGGCGCGTCCCCGGTATTTCTATGCGTATCTTGCCGCCATTTGCCGGAACCTGTCCCTGAATCTGCTGGACTGGAACCTGGCGGCAAAACGAAAGGCAGAGGTGATTCCCATTACCCAGGAGCTGGAACAGTGTGTGCCGGATCCGAAGCAGGATGAAAGCGCCGACGGCAGGGAAATCATGGGGCAGCTGAATGCTTTTCTGGAAACCCTGCCCAAGGATTCCCGGCTGATTTTCCTGCGCCGGTATTGGTACGCGGATTCCGTTTCCGCCATCGCGAAGCGATACCACATGACCGAGAGCAAGGTCAAGATGCAGCTGATGCGAACCCGGAATCAGCTGAAAACTCATTTGGAAAAGGCAGGAATTCAGATATGAAAGGCAAGAAATTATTCAAAGCCCTGAGCTTTATTCATCCGAAATACATCCAGGAGGCGGAGTTTGACACCGTTTCTCAGCCCCGGAAGGCCGGCTTTTCTCACCGGAAGCTGCTGACGCTGATTCTGGCGGCCTGCCTGGTCTTTGCGCTGGCCGTCAGTGCCTATGCTGCCAATCTCTTCGGCATCCGGGAGCTGTTCCGCACCCAGAGCCGGGAGCTTCCGGAGGCGGCGGAAACCTATATCCAGCCGGAAACTGTCAAAGAAACGGCACAGGCGGGCTGGAGCTGCGAAATCACCGAGTCTCTGGCGGACAATGCCAATGTGATGGTCACGGTGGCCATCCACGGCGGGGACAAATATATCATCGCGCCTACCTACGTCAGCGCCGCCGATTCCGTCAGCGAGATCGGCCTGCCCGGCAACCAGACCTTGGGCCAGTACGCGGCGGAGAAAGGGAAAACCCTGCTGTTTGTGGGTGCGTCGATTACCAGAATCGGCGATACGGAGGGCATCAACGGCTCCCAGCGGATGCAGAGTCTGGCGGACAACGAAATGGTCATTCTCAGCGCCACGGAACAAACCGTCAATACGGAAAATCCCAACGCGGTGTGCACCGTGTACGCCCAGGAGGACGGGAAAGCGGATGTGCAAAGAGTGGAGCTGCCCTTCACTTTGAATGCGGCTCCCGGGGTCAGCGAGGAAATCGTCTACCATCCCGAAAATCCCGAGGCCATTCCCGGCATGACCGTGGGGGATATGTCGGTTACGCAGACGGCTCTGGGCTGCAATATCCGCATACCGGAAACCGTCACGGATCAGGCAAAATACTACGAGATCATGAAGGTGACCATCGATGGGATCACCTATGTGGACGGCGCGGGAAGCGTTACCCAGGGCGACGAAACCTGGTTTGAAGCCCGGATGTGCCAGGGCACCCTGGGCGATGAGCTGATTGTCCGTTATTTCGACTGGGAAAGCCAGCCCATGGGGGAAATCAGATTCCACAAATAAGAAATCAAAAAAGTCCACGGATTCGCCTTCCGTGGGCTTTTGCCTTTTCGGAAGGAGGAAATCGGACTGCGAAAATAGATTGGAATGCGATGCTTAACGAATAAAGGACAAGCCCGGCAAGGTTTCGATACTTGCCGGGCTGCGTCTTTGTGTGGGG
>CAKTXO010000043.1 GCA_934630985.1 uncultured Oscillospiraceae bacterium
GTGAGGATCCGGCTTTCGTCGATGGCGGTATTTGCCAGGACTTCTTTCAGCTTGTTTTCCAGCCGGGTGCGGTAATCAATAACCGTCTGGCCGCTTCCGGCCTCCACCTGGGAAACCAGTTCCAGGATGGTCTGCCCCCGGCCACGGAGGTCGTTCTCCAGGGCTTTGCCTTCGGCAGAGCGCATGGCATCGTACTGAACCAGAGTCTTGTCCACCACGCCCATCAGATCGGCCTGGAGAGCCTTCTCGTCTACCTCCGGCTTTTCCACGGTGAATACGTCCGGCAGCTGAGAAAGGGTGCTGACGCTGATGTCATCCCGGACACCGTAGGTATCCACCATCTGGCGCATGGCGGCAAGGTACCCCTCCACCACGGGGGCATTCAGGGTCACCTGCACATCCTGGGCGCCCTCGGCGCGCAGGGAGATGAACACATCCACCTTGCCCCGGGAAATGGTGGCCTTCACCGCCTGCTTCACCGCGTCCTCCGCGAAGGACAGGGTTCTGGGCAGCTTTACGGTGCAGTCTAAGTATCGGTTATTGACGGAGCGCAGCTCCACGGTGTACTCCCGGCCGTTGACGGTTTCCACTGCCCGGCCGTAGCCGGTCATGCTCTTAACCATGGATATCTTCCTCTTTTCCGATCAGATTCGGCACACTTTCCGCATATGCCGTAATGGTATAGGTCAGATTTGTCTTCCGGGCAACCAGCCGGTCATAGGCGATCACGATGACCACCCCCACCACAAAGCCCAGGCAGCCCCCCAGGGCGCCGAAGCTTCCCGGCAGGGTTCCCAGATAGTAGCCCAGGAAGAAGAGAATCAGAGGCAGCACATACAGCACCACCGCCGCCTTCAGCACCGGTGCGGTGGAAGACTCCACCCGCACCAGCTCCCCGGGTCTGGCTCCGATGAGGTTCCGGGCGGTGAAAATCACCGCCTCCTTGGCCGCGCCGCAGCCGCTGCACTTGTGACAGTCCCCGGAGCAGGCGCTCTCCCGGACATGGACAACCTCGGCGTTTCCGTTTTCCAGAAGCCGCCGGACACGCACCGTCTGCTCCATCAGCTCACCGCCTGTACCGTGGCCGACACGGAGGTGCTCTTCACCGCGCCCACATTGGGGAAGGCATCGTCGAAGATAAAGCTCACCTTGTAGGTAGCCGTGCCGATTTCCGCATTGGTGAAATCCACCACCGCACGGACGTTCTTTTCCTGGATGGCGGCAATTTCTCCCTCAGGCCCCCGAACCTTCACCGTCAGATTGGCGTTGATGATGTCCGCCCGCATTCCTTCGGGCACATTGGTGGCCTCAATCCGGTCAACGTTCAGCTCCTTGGTCTTCAGTCCCGTGAACCGGACGGAAACCGTAGCCTCGCTGACGCCGGTCTGGTTGGTCACACCCTCAGGCAGGGTAATGGCGTACTTCAGCTCGTTGCTGTTTTTCTCCAGATCTGCCATGTTCACCGAGCAGATGGTCAGGGTGTCCCCCAGCTCCGCCAGCACCGCCTCGCCGCCGGAGACCCGGATGGTTTCGGGCGAAATGGAAACCGTGGTGTTGCGCTCGTTAGCGCCGCCGCCGTAGACCACATCCGCTACCAGCTTCAGCTCCCGGATCTTCTGGATCTGCATATCCAGCCGAACCTCTTCCACATTGGTGATGATCTTGCTGGCATCCACCGGGTTGTCATCGGCATCGCACAGGGAGTAGCGGTAATTCTGGCTGATGGAGCCCACCTGATCGGTCAGGTCAATCTCCACGGTGGCGTGGTCGATGGTATCCACCACCGCCGCCGGGCCGCTGATGGTCACGGTGTTGTTGTCCAGCACCGCGTTTTCCGTATCGTAAATATAATCCTCAGAGCGGTTGCCCGTCCACTTGATGACCACAGGCACCTCCGCCACCCGGCGATAGTCCACATTGGCGAAAATCGCGCTGGGATTCTTGGAGCCTACCGTAAAGGAGGAGGGGGACACCTCGCTGGGATAGGAAATGGTATAGCTCAGGGCGATCCGCTCCCCGGGCTCGGTGATCTGGGAAAGATCCACCTTCGCCGCCAGCTTGCTGGAATCCAGCTTGCTCAGCTCGCTTCTGGCACCGGTCAGGTGGAGGGAAACGCTGGAATTGGACAGAGAGGTGACCATCAGATTCCGCTCGTTCAGAACGGACTCTCCCTCCATTACCACTGGGATATTCGAGAAGGTATTGTCCTCCTCAATGCTCACGTTTTGGGATACATACAGCCACAGGCACATGGCAATCGCCAGAGACAGTGCCATGGAATACAGCTTATTTTTTCCCATAGCCATCACTCTCCTTTGCCTTGCCGGACAGCTTTTTCAGCATCTGGGCGGGGAAATGGTTCTCCGGCTGCTCCTGGGTGTTGTCACACAGCTCCTGACGCAGGAGCCTGTCCAGGGTAGCTACCTCCAAAGACCGCTTGAGCATACCGCCCTTAGCCACGGAAATGTCGCCGCTTTCCTCGGAGACGATGACGACCAAAGCGTCTGTGGCCTCGCTCATGCCCACGCCTGCCCGGTGCCGGGTACCCAGCTCCGGGGGCAGCTTTTCATTGCTGCTCAGGGGCAGCACACAGCCCGCTGCCGCGATCCGGTCGTCCCGGATGATCATGGCACCGTCGTGGAGCGGGGAATTTTTGAAGAAAATATTCCGGATCAGCTGGTCAGAAACCTGGGCATCGATGGCGGTTCCGGTTTTCCCGTAGTCGTCCAGCCGCTGCTCCCGGGCAAAGACGATCAGCGCCCCCACCTTCTCCCGGCTCATGATCTCGCAGGCCTTCACGGTCTGGGAAATCACCGTCTGGATTTCCTGCACCGGCCGGGTGGTTCCGAAAAGCTTCGACAGCTTTACATTTCCAAGGTGATCCAGCATCCGCCGCAGCTCCGGCTGGAACAGCACCACAAAGGCCAGCAGTCCAATCGCCAGGAACTGATTGAGAATCCAGTTCACCGTGTACAGCTTCAGCAGGCTGGTGACCCAGGAAATTGCCACCAGCGCAACCACCGTCCGTGCCAGGCGCATAATGTGGGGCGTCCGAAGAATCGGAAGCAATTTGTAAACCAGGAATGCCACGACCAGAATATCCAGGTAGTCTGACAATTTCATTCCCAGTATCTGCGAAATCAGATTCATCTTCCCATCAAGCCCCTTTTTGCGCAAATTCGCCGCAGGCATACCCCGCACCGTACACTTACCTATTATCCGTTCTATTATAGCGGATTGTTGCGCCGATGGCAATAGACATTTCTGTAAAAATTTTATTACCGATTTCCCCGGAATTTGGCTGTTGCCCGGAGAAAACCATCGATTTCCCTCCGGGTGGTGCCAAAGCCCAGGCTCATCCGGATTGTGCCGGTAGAAAGGGTTCCCGCGCTTTCATGAGCCAGAGGGGCGCAGTGGAGTCCGGCTCGCAGTGCAAAGCCCTGCCGAGCCAGGCGTTCCGCCGCCTCCTGGCAGTCCATCGGCATCAGGAAGGATACCGTAGCTGCCTGGTGCGGCCCGGCAAAGACCCGGAAGCCCTGACGAATCAGTCCGTGGGCGCAGTACTCGGTCAGATGCTGCTCCCGGCGGAAAATTTTCTCGGTGCCCACCCGGTTCAGGTAGCGAAGCCCCTGGGTCAGTCCCGCGTAACCCGGCACATTCAGGGTTCCCGGCTCCAGCCGTTCCGGCAGTTCCTCCGGCATTCCCCGGGAAAGGGACTGGCTTCCGGTGCCGCCGTAGATTAGCGGCGTTCCCGGTTGGGCGCACAGCAGCAATCCTGTTCCCTGAGGGCCCAGCAGCCCCTTATGACCGGGCATGGCCACGAAATCCGCCCCCAGCTCCCGGAAATTCACCGGCAGCGTGCCGGCAGACTGCGCCGCATCCAGAACGAAGGGGATCCCCCGGCTCCGGCACATGGCCGCCATCTCCCCCACCGGCAGGATATAGCCAAACACATTGGACACATGGGTGAACACCGCCGCGTCCGCCCCCTGCAAGGCATTTTCGAACTGGGTCAGGGTATCGTCCCAGTCGAACAGCCGCCGTCCGGCAATGCGTATCCGGGCATTCAGGGCATACAGGGGGCGCATCACCGCGTTGTGCTCGAAGCCCGTCGTAACCACCGCTGCCCCGGGCTTTACAATCGACCGGATGGCCAGATTCAGCCCGTGGGTGCAGGAGGTGGTGAGCACCACCTGCTCCGGCTTGCAGGAAAAGAGCTTTCCCGCCGCCTCCCGGCAGTCGTACACCGCTTCCGCAGCCCGCATGGCAGGCTCGTAGCCGCCCCGGCCGGGATTGGCGCAGGTGCGCATGGCCCGCTCCACCGCCCGATAGACGGCGGCTGGCTTGTGAAAGGAGGTGGCTCCATAATCCAGATAGATCATACTTCCACCATTTTCCCGTCGGCACTCTGAACGTACACCCGGCGCATGGGGATCTGACGATCCCGCAGAAGCCGGGTTACCAGGTCGATCTCTTCTGTCCGCAGACGCAGGGCATACCCGCAGCCCTGCTCCTCCATCCACCGGGGCGACCGCCGGAGACTACAGGAAAACCCGGCGCTTCGCAGCAGCCGTTCCGCCTGCTGTCCAAAGGTCACAGACCGGAACGAAAGATAATATACTCGCATACCCATTCCCTCCCTGAGCCAGTGTATGACCCGGAGGCGATTTTGGTGTTTCGACAAAAAGGCGCAGGGTCTCCCCCGCGCCTCAGACTGTCGAAAAACCATGTCATTGCGAGGCAGTGCGCACACTGCCGTGGCAATCCCCTGAATTTTCAAACATTTTAGACCCTAAACCAGTGACTTTTACTTCTATCCGGGGGATTCCCACACCAGTCTGCGGACTGGTTCGGAATGACAACGTATATTGGGGGCTTTTTTGACACGCTGAGGCGCAGGGTCTCCCCCGCGCCTTTTCTCAGATTTCCTCCAATAAGCACACAGCGTGGCAGGACATGCCCTCGCCGGTGCCGGTAAAGCCCAGCTTTTCCTCAGTGGTGGCCTTTACGTTCACCCGGTCAGGTGTCGTCCCCACAGCGGCGGCGATATTCGCCTGCATCTGCGGAATATAATCCTTCAATTTCGGTCTCTGGGCGATCATGGTCACGTCAATGTTCCCCACCCGGTAGCCTTTCTCCGAAATCTTCCGGTACACCTGCCGCAAAAGTTCTAGGGAGTCCGCCCCCTTGTATTGGGGGTCGGTATCCGGGAAATGGCGGCCGATATCCCCCAGGCCCGCCGCCCCCAGCAGTGCATCGGATACCGCGTGGAGCAGCACATCCGCGTCGGAATGTCCCAGCAAGCCCTTCTCGTAGGGGATTTTCACCCCGCCCAGGATCAGGTCACGCCCCTCCACCAGCCGGTGTACGTCATATCCGTGTCCGATTCTCATTTTGTTTCCTCCAATAGCAGCTCCGCGATTTTCAAGTCCAGGGGGGTGGTGACCTTCAGATTCCGCTCGTCCCCCTCCACGATTTTGATTTTCATGCCCAGCCGCTCTACGGCGGAGCAGTCGTCGGTGAGCTGAGCCTTGTCCTCCTGCGCCTTCTTCAGGGCACCCCGGAGCAGGTCAAAGTCGAAAACCTGAGGGGTCTGCACCGCCTGTAGGCTGGCTCGATCGGGGGTGGATTCCACCAGACCGCCCTTCACCACCTTGATGGTGTCCTTCACCGCAATAGCTGGAGCCGCCCCGCCGTAGGTATTGGCCGCCCGGACGACCCGGTCGATGACCTGCCAGGAAACCAGAGGCCGAGCTCCGTCGTGAACGGCGGCCAGCTTGGTTCCCTTGGGCAAGGCGTTCAGCCCCAGATGCACCGATTCCTGACGGCTGCTGCCGCCGCAAACCACGGCGGTGACCTTGCTCATGTCCCGGCACAGGCCGGAAATGGGCCGAATCAAATCCTCCCGGGTGACAATGACGATGGAAGCAATGGCATCGCAATTCTGGAAGGCCCGGACGGTGCGGACGATCATGGGCTCGCCTCCCAGAGGTGCCATCACCTTGTCGATGCCCCCCATCCGGGAGGCGCTGCCCGCGGCCACGATCACCGCGCCGCAGATTTTGAGCGGCAAGAGTTTTCGAACCGGGCGAGTCACCTTTGTGATATCCATGGTCACAGCTCCTTTACCAGTTTCTTGTAGAAATCGCCCCGAACCATAAAGTTCTTGAACTGATCAAAGGCCGCGCTGGCGGGGCTCATCAGCACCACATCCCCTGCCTTCGCCGCCGCTGCCGCCGCACGAACTGCCGGCTCAAAGCTGCCGCAGTCCGTGATTTCCAGGGCTTTAGGGTCGTACTCCGGGCAGGAAATCACCGCCTGGCGGATTTTTTCCCCGGTGGCGCCGCCCAGAAACAGCTTCTTCACATGGACGCAGATCTCCGGCCCCAGCACGTCATAGGGAATGTGCTTGTCGTAGCCCCCGGCAATGAGAATCACCTTCTCCGGGAAGCTGCGCAGACCCGCAATGGTACGGCTGGGGCTGGAGGCGATGGAATCGTTATAGAACCGCACCCCGTCCTTAACGCGCACCAGCTCAATCCGATGCTCCACACCGCCGAAGGTTCTCGCCACCTGTCGGATGGTTTCGTCACTTACCAGACCGTCCACCATTGCGATGGCAGCCATGTAGTTTTCCACATTATGTACCCCGGGAATCAGAATCTCCGAAGTCTTCAGCACTTTTTCCCCATGGCGGCAGATCACCCCGTCTGTCAGGCACACGTCCGCTTCCTTCTGCCGGGAGAAGAAGAGCGTCCTGCCGTTACCCCGGAAGGCGGCGGTGATGGCGTTGTCGGCGTTGAGAATCAGGATGCCGTTTTCGTCCTGGTAGCGGAAAATGTTGGTTTTCGCTTCAACGTATTCCGCCATGTCCTTGTGAATGTCCAGGTGGTTGGGTGCCAGATTGGTAATCACCGCCCGGGCGGGGCTGCGCTTCATGTCCATGAGCTGGAAGGAGCTGAGCTCCACCACCGCAAAATCCGAGGGCTTCATCTGCCGCGCCAGAGGCAGCAGGGGCGTGCCGATATTGCCCCCCAGCCAGACGGTTTTCCCCTCGGCTTTCAGCATTTCGGAGACCAGAGTGGTGGTGGTGGTTTTTCCGTCGGAGCCGGTCACCGCCAGGATGGTGCAGGGGCAGACCTCGAAGAAAACCTCCATCTCGCTGGTGACCTGAGCGCCCCGGCTGACCAGAGCCTGAATGGCCGGATTCGCCGGGTGCATTCCCGGGGTGCGGAAAACCACGTCCGCCTCCACGCCGTCCAGGTAATCTTCCCCCACATGCAGAGCGCAGCCCGCCTTTTCCAGCTCCAGCACCTCCCCGTCCAGCTTTTCCCGGGGGGTTTTGTCACAGCCAGTGACCTGACAGCCGAAATCCAGCAGCAGCCGCACCAGAGGCCGATTGCTGACCCCCAGACCCAACACCGCGATTTTTTTGTCCTTCAGAGAGTGAAAATACTGCGTAAACCGATCTGACATTTGTCATTCCTCGCTTAATCATAGATTACCTACAGTATAGCGACTTCCAAAAGATTTTTCAAGGGGATTTGACAATTCGGCCTTCATGGGTTACAATATCCCCGCGACCAGGTCGGACAGCCGCGGACGCAAGCCGAAAGGCTGCGGATGAGGAAAGTCCGGGCTCCACAGGGCAGGGATAACGGGTAACGCCCGCCGAGGGTAACCTCAGGACAAGTGCAACAGAGAGATGTAGCCGGGTTTCCCGGTCATAGTGAAAAGGTGCGGTAAGAGCGCACCCGCCCCATGGAGACATGTGGGTGCTGTAAACTCTATCCCGGAGCAACGCCGTGGAGGGACATAGGTTCGCCCGACCGTCCCGAGGAGGCGGCTTGATCCCGCGGGCAACCGCGGGGCTAGATAGATGGCTGTCAAGACAGAACCCGGCTTATAGACCTGCGTTGCCAAAAAGCACCCCATCATACCGATGGGGTGCTTTTTACGTTATTCACTCTTTACTGTTCACTATTCACATGCCATGTTCAAAATACCGTGGCATCTACAATAGAGGAAGTAGGGGGCGGCCATTGGCCGCCCCCTTTTTCTGCACCGAAATAAACGCATCTCATTGCGAGCCTACACGCACACTGGCGTGGCCCCTTGGTCACAATCCGTTCTCCCTTGGCTCCCACTATGGGGGAGCTGTCACGAAGTGACTGAGAGGGTAAATATCGCCCTCTCCGCCCCAACCGGGCTCCTCTCCTATAGGGCGAGGCAAGTGGCCCTCATCCGTCTCGCGCTTGCGGGGGACGCGCGAGCCACCTTTACATTATGGAGCAATTGCCACTGGCAATTGTTAGATTTTGATTCGCTGCGCGGAGCACCACCCCGGAGGGAAAAGCTTTGGGTACGGATTGTGACCGGAGGGAATCCTTGGAAAGGGCCACACCAGTGACATCGGTCACTGGTTCGCAATGACATGTGTGATTCGGTAGTTCACGGAAAAAAAGGAGATTGCCACACCAGTGTGCGCACTGGTTCGCAATGACACACATTATACCGTATCGCTCGCTACTAAATGTAAGGCAAAAAACGCCCCAGGCAAAAGCCTGGGGCGCAATTGTGTCAAAAGTGACTGAAAATTATTCAGCAACCTCGGTGACAACACCGGAACCGACGGTACGGCCGCCCTCGCGGATAGCGAAACGCAGGCCCTTCTCGATAGCGATGGGGGTGATCAGCTCAACGTTCATAACAACGTTATCGCCGGGCATGCACATCTCAACGCCTTCGGGCAGGGAGATGATGCCGGTCACGTCAGTGGTACGGAAGTAGAACTGAGGACGATAGTTGTTGAAGAAGGGAGTATGACGGCCGCCTTCTTCCTTGGACAGGACGTAAACCTGGCCGGAGAACTTGGTGTGAGGATGGATGGAACCGGGCTTGCAGATAACCTGGCCACGCTCCACGTTCTTCTTGTCAACACCACGCAGCAGAGCGCCGATGTTGTCGCCGGCTTCTGCGTAGTCCAGCAGCTTGTGGAACATCTCAATGTCGGTAACGACAGTGGGAGTCTTCTCTTCCTTCAGGCCAACGATCTCAACGGGCTCGTTCTTCTTGACGATACCACGCTCCACACGACCGGTAGCAACGGTGCCACGGCCGGAGATGGTGAACACGTCCTCAACGGGCATCAGGAAGGGCTGGTCAGCCTTACGGTCAGGAGTGGGGATATAGGAATCAACAGCGTCCATCAGCTCCTTGATGCAAGCATACTCGGGAGCCTCGGGATCCTTGGACTCGGAAACCAGAGCGTTCAGAGCGGAACCCTTGATGATGGGGGTGTCGTCGCCGGGGAACTCGTACTCGGACAGGGTCTCGCGGACTTCCATCTCGACCAGCTCCAGCAGCTCCTCGTCGTCAACCTGATCGCACTTGTTCAGGAACACAACGATATAGGGCACGCCGACCTGACGGGCCAGCAGCAGGTGCTCACGGGTCTGAGCCATGGGGCCGTCGGTAGCAGCGATAACCAGGATAGCGCCGTCCATCTGAGCAGCACCGGTGATCATGTTCTTGATATAGTCAGCGTGACCCGGGCAGTCAACGTGAGCGTAGTGACGCTTGTCGGTCTCGTACTCAACGTGAGCGGTGTTGATCGTGATACCACGAGCCTTCTCTTCGGGAGCCTTATCGATGGAAGCGTAGTCCTCGAAGGCGGCCTGACCCTTCAGAGCCAGATACTTGGTGATAGCGGCGGTCAGAGTGGTCTTGCCGTGGTCAACGTGGCCGATGGTGCCAATGTTAACGTGGGGCTTATTTCTCTCAAACTTCTGCTTTGCCATTTGAAATATTCCTCCTAGTTAATGATTGTAAAGTTTAATTAACAACTTAGGTTTGTGCCATCCCGCACATTGAGTACATCATACTACAATTGCCGCGGAAACACAAGAGAAATTTTTGAAATTTCCCGGAAAATATCTGTAATTCCGGCGGGAAGAATTCTCCCCGCCAAGGGATTACATCAGTCTCTGCCCCGAGCCTTGATGATCTCTTCGGTCTTGGACTTGGGCAGCTCAGCGTTGTGGCTGGGCTCCATGGTGTAGTTGCCGCGGCCCTGGGTCTTGGAACGCAGGTCGGTGGCGTAACCGAACATCTCAGCCAGAGGCACGTTGGCGTCAATCTGGACGGCACCGGTACGGGTGATCTGACCCAGAATGTTGCCACGGCGGGCGGTGATGTCGCCGATGACGGTGCCCATGTACTCATCGGGCACGGTAACGGAAACCTTCATGATGGGCTCCAGGATGGCAGGATCGGCCTTCCGGCAGGCCTCCTTGAAGGCCATGGAACCGGCGATCTTGAACGCCATTTCGGAGGAGTCCACTTCGTGGTAGGAGCCGTCGAACAGGGTGACCTTCACGTCCACAACAGGGTAGCCGGCCAGAACACCGGCCTCCATAGCGCCCTGGATACCGGCGTCAACCGCAGGGATATACTCCTTGGGGATGGCACCGCCCACCACGGCGTTGATGAACTCGTAGCCCTTGCCGGGCTCGTTGGGCTCCACATGGATCTTAACGTGACCATACTGACCCTTACCGCCGGACTGACGGGCGTACTTGGTTTCCTGATCCACCGCCTTGCGGATGGTCTCCTTGTAGGAAACCTGGGGTGCGCCAACGTTGGCTTCCACCTTGAACTCACGGAGCAGACGGTCAACAATGATCTCCAGGTGCAGCTCGCCCATGCCGGCGATGATGGTCTGCCCGGTCTCCTTGTTGGTGTAGGTCCGGAAGGTGGGATCCTCTTCCGCCAGCTTGCTCAGGGCAATGCCCATCTTTTCCTGACCGGCCTTGGTCTTGGGCTCGATGGCGACCTCGATAACGGGCTCAGGGAAGACCATGGACTCCAGAATGATGGGATGATCCTCATCGCAGAAGGTATCACCGGTGGTGGTGTTCTTCACACCCACAACGGCGGCGATATCACCGGCGTAAACCATATCAATGTCTTCCCGGTGGTTAGCGTGCATCTGCAGGATACGACCCATACGCTCCTTGACGCCCTTGGTGCAGTTGAGCACGGAAGTGCCCTTCTCCAGGGTGCCGGAGTAGACGCGGAAGTAGCACAGCTTGCCGACATAGGGGTCGGTGGCGATCTTGAAGGCCAGAGCGGAGAAAGGAGCCTCGTCGGAAGCGGGACGGAAGTCCTCTTCCTCGGTCTCGGGGTTCACACCCTTGATGCCCTTCTTGTCCAG
>CAKTXO010000044.1 GCA_934630985.1 uncultured Oscillospiraceae bacterium
GATATCGGTGTAGACATTGGTGCTCACATTGACGCTGCCGTTTTCATTTTCGTGACGTACCATATTACAACCTCCAATATTTTCGTAATGTATCAGGGAAGCTCTGATTCAATCGGCAAGAGCCGACAGCGAGAGATTTTTCTATAGCCGAAGGTTCTGAAAGCGGAGGAATACTTTGTGTACCCGCAAGGGGTATGCCGCATCCGTAAGCCAGCTTGCGCTGGCAACGGCTGCGCTATATTTCCCGCTTTTGAAGCCGCACGGATAGAGGAAAAGATCCGCTGCTCGGCCGATGGCGATTTATTCAGAGTTTCCCTAAAAAATCAGATCATGCTCTCTTCCCAGCAGGAAGGTGCCTCCAGACCCATCATCTTCACAATGGTGGGAGCCACGTTGGCAAGGCCGAAGTGACCCTCCTTGATATGCCAATCATGATCCTTATCATAGATGATGAAGGGGACGGGGTTCAGGGAGTGGGCGGTGCGGACGGAAGTCTTGCCCTTCTTGGTCTCGGTCATCTGATCGGCGTTGCCGTGGTCGGCGGTGATGAGCACGGTGTAGCCGTACTTGTCGGCGGCCTCCAGAACGGCCTTCACGCTCTTGTCCACGCACTCCATGGCATAGACTACCGCCTCCATGACGCCGGTGTGACCCACCATGTCGCCGTTGGGGTAGTTGCAGCGCAGGAACTGGAACTTGCGGGAGGCCATGTTTTCCACCATCTTCTCGGTGATTTCCTTGGACTTCATGGCAGGAGCCTGCTCGAAGGGAATCACATCGGAGGGCACTTCCTCATAGACTTCCAGGTTCTCGTCCACCTTGCCGGAGCGGTTTCCGTTCCAGAAATAGGTGACGTGGCCGAACTTCTGAGTCTCGGACAGGGCGTACTCGTGGATGCCCGCCTTGCACAGAACCTCGGTCAGGGTGTTGGTGATAACGGGAGGCTGCACCAGGTAGTGCTCGGGGATCTTCAGATCTCCGTCATACTGGAGCATACCGGCAAACTTCACGCCGGTGTAGTCTCCCCGGTCGAAGTGGTCGAAATCCTTCCGGTCAAAGGCCAGGGAAATCTCCTGAGCCCGGTCGCCCCGGAAGTTGAAGAGAATCACGCTGTCGCCGTTGGCGATTTTCGCCACGGGCTGGCCGTCTCTGGCCACCACGAAGGCAGGCAGATCCTGGTCGATGCAGCCGGTCTCCGCCCGGTAGGTCTCAATGGCCTCCTTGGCAGAGGCAAACATTCTGCCGCTCCCTTCCACATGGGTCCGCCAGCCGGCTTCCACCATGGGCCAGTTGGCTTCGTAGCGATCCATGGTGATCTTCATACGGCCGCCGCCGGAAGCGATGGCGTAGTCGCAGCCGTCGGTGTTCAACTCGGCCAGAACCTTCTCCAGCATATCCACATACTCCAGAGCGGAGGTGGCAGGCACGTCACGGCCGTCCAGCAGAATGTGGCAGTAGGCCTTCTTCACGCCTTCTTGATGAGCCTGGCGCAGCAGAGCGATCAGGTGATGGATGTTGGAGTGGACGTTGCCGTCGGACAGCAGACCCAGGAAGTGCATGGCCTTGCCGCTGTTGGCATTGGCAATCAGCTCCTTCCAGGTTTCGGAAGCGTACAGGGTGCCGTTTGCGATGGACTCGCCCACCAGCTTCGCGCCCTGAGAATAGATCTGGCCGCAGCCCAGGGCATTGTGTCCCACCTCGCTGTTTCCCATATCCTCATCGGTGGGCAGACCGACGGCGGTGCCGTGGGCCTTCAGATAAGTATGGGGGCAGTTGGCAATCAGCCAGTCCAGAGTGGGGGTGTTTGCCACCTTGACAGCGTCGCCGCTGCCGCCGTCACCCTTGCCGACGCCGTCCATAATGACCAGTACAATGGGTTTTTCCATGATTTTTGACCTCCAAAAGCGAGTTTTCGCATAATTTTGCATCTTAACCAGTTCCCTTATTTTACATCATTTTCACAGAAGTTACAACTACTTTTTTATTTTTTCCGTTCCAACCAAAAAAACCTCCGGGAAATCCCCAAAATGGGTGATTTTCCCGGAAGTTGTTAAGCATTTTTTAAGTCGCTCATACTGAACTCCAATTAAAATCTTTAGAAAAGATTTTAATTGCCCGAAGGGCAAGGAGTTCATATGAGACTTGTTTTGTGATTTCTTTCCTTATAAATCACAAAACTGGCAGCGCCGTCAGGCGATGCCTTCCTGATTAAAATCAAAGATTTTAATCAGGAAATAGTATCAGAATTGATTCCTCCGGCCAATGCCCCGGACGATCATGGCACCGGCCAGCAGCATGGTCAGAACCCCCGCCACCATGGCGATGCCGATCCAGCCCTTGCTTTCTTTCTTTTTCTCTTCCGCGTCCGGTTCGGTGGTTTCCGTAGTGGCCGCCTCAGTGGTTTCCTGTGTAGTCTCCACGGTGGTTTCGGCGGTGCTCTCCACGGTGGTCGGCACAGTAGTCGGCTCCGTCGTTGCCTCCGTAGCCGCCGTGGTTTCCGGGGCGGTTTCCGACTGCGCCATGGCCATCAGCGCCTCGTGCATGGAAGAGGTGGGATCCAGCGCCGCCACCGCCTCGGAGACGGTCTCCTGGGTGGTCTCCTTGGCAGCCTTGGTCTCGTCGGTCTTTTCGCTGTCTTCCATGCTGTCGGTGGAGCCGCTGGAGGTGGGCAGGTTGTTGGGATCGAAGGTTCCCATGGTAATGCCCAGATTGCCGCCGTAGCCGCTGATGAGGGTGGAGGTATACTCGCTGGGCCAGGGGTTGTTGGTGGGATAGAACACCGATACATAGCCCCCTGTCCACAGGCAGCTGTCGTTGAACCGGGGCATTCCGCCGTCGCAGTAGACGTATTTCAGATTCTCGCAGCCCCGGAAGCTCTGGGCACCGAAAATCCGGAAGGTGCTGGGCAGATGGAGATAGGTAAGTCCCGTGCAGTTATAGAAGGCCTTGGCGCCGATTTCCACCAGGCTGTCGCCGAAGTCCACGGTTTTCAGCCGGTCACAGCCGTAAAAGGCCTGATCGCCCAGCTTGGTCACGCCGCCGGTGAGCACCACATGGTCGATCTTCGTCTTGTAGGACTCCCAGGCGCTGCCGTCTTCCACCTCTCCGCTGCCGGAAATGGTCAGAGTGTAGTTGTCCAGGGTCCAGGTCATCCCCTCGCCGCAGGTGCCGTTGGCAGTGACCGCCCCGGCTGCCGGTGCCAGCACGGTAAGCAGCAGCGCGGCAAGCACAGCGGTAATCATCCATTTTTTCATATATTGTATATCCTTTCCTTCATTAAAGAATAATTAGAGGAAGCTCTGATTAAATCGGCGAGAGCTGACGGCAGAAGATTTTGGCTCAGCCGAAAGTTCTGAAAGCGGAGGAATACTTTGTGTATTTTCCGCTTTCAGAACTGCACGGATGGGGCAAAAGATTCGCCGATCAGCCGAAGGCGATTTATTCAGAGGTTCCTATTAGTTCATGGTTCCTTCTGCCCGGGCGAACAGCTCTCCGATTCGCTCCCGCAAAGCCCGGGCTTCCGGGGTGTCCTCGGTGCCGTGGGCATCAATCCATTGGGCGGAAGCGGTCTGCGCCTGCTTCAGCGTTGCCAGATCACAGCTCAGATCCCCCACCCGGAAGGCCGGCAGTCCGGATTGCCGGGAGCCGAAGAAGTCCCCGGGGCCCCGGAGCTTCAAATCCTCCTCGGCAATGCGGAAGCCGTCGTTGGTTTTGCACAGAGCCTTCAGCCGCTGAAGGGTTTCCGGATTGCCATTGTGGGTGGTGAGAATGCAGTAGCTTTTGGCCTTGCCCCGACCTACCCGGCCTCGGAGCTGGTGAAGCTGGCTCAGACCGAATCGGTCGGCGTCCTCAATGACCATCAGCGTAGCGTTGGGCACGTCCACCCCTACCTCGATGACGGTGGTGGCTACCATCACATCCGCTTCCCCCCGGGCGAAGGCCGCCATGGCGGCTTCCTTCTCCGCCCCTTTCATCTGACCGTGAAGCAGCGCGATCCGCAGATCGGGGAACACGGTTTGTTGTAGGGTTTCCGCCCAGGCCGAGGCCGCCTTCACCCCCAGCTCCTGGTTTTCCTCCACCGCCGGGCAGACCACAAAGCACTGATGCCCCTCGGCAACCTGCTTGCGGATAAAGGCATTGATTCTGGCTCGATAGCTCTCCCCCACCAGGAAGGTTTCCACCGTCTGCCGCCCCGGGGGCAGCTCATCCAGAATGGATACGTCCAGATCGCCGTACATCAGAAGCGCCAGGGTTCTGGGAATGGGGGTTGCGGACATGACCAGCAGATGGGGATCCTCCCCTTTTTCCGACAGCTTTGACCGCTGGGCCACGCCGAACCGGTGCTGCTCGTCGGCAATCACCAATCCCAGGCGCAAGAATCGGGTGGCATCCGTCAGGAGGGCGTGGGTGCCCACCACCACCTGGGTTTCTCCGGAAGCCAGCCGCTCCCGGGCTTCCCGCTTCTGCCTGACCGTCATGGAGCCGGTGAGCAAATCCACGGTAATTCCCAGCGGGGCAAACAGCTTGCTCAGGCTGGCATAGTGCTGCTCGGCCAGAATTTCCGTGGGAGCCATCAGCGCCGTCTGCGCCCCGTTGCCCGCGGCGCAGTAGGCGGCAGCCGCCGCCACCATGGTTTTTCCGCTGCCCACATCCCCCTGCACCAGCCGGTTCATGGGCTTACCGGAACGGAAATCCGACAGAATCTCTTCCACCGCCCGGCTCTGGGCGCCGGTGAGAGAAAAGGCAAGGCTTCCGTAGAAGGGCTTCATATTAAAATTGTGATAGGGCGTGCATTTCTTCTCCGCCCGGGAAGCCCGCATCAGGGACAGTCCCGCGGAGAAAACGAAGAATTCCTCAAAAATCAGCCGTTTCTTTGCCTGAGCCGCCTGCTCCATGTCCCGGGGCTGATGGATGGCGTGGTAGGCTTCCTCCGCCGGGAGAATTCCGTATTCCGCCCGAACGGCCTCCGGCAGAATTTCCGCCGGGGGATCGCAGACCGCCAGCGCCTGCAAAACCGCCTTTCCCACCGCGGCGTTGGTCAGCCCCGCGGTCAGGGGGTAAATGGGCAGCACCCGGCGGGTGGTAAGCCCCGGACTGTCCGGATTCTCGAAAACCGGGTTGGTCATATTATAGCCCACAAAATCCCCGGATACCGCGCCGTAGAAAATATATTCTCTGCCGTATTCCAGCTGGCCCGCGGCAAAGCGGTTGTTGAAGAAGGTCACGTTCAGCCGTCCGGTGGTATCCGCCAGCTGCACCTTGGTCATATCCAGTCCCTTGCGGATATGGGCGGTGCGGGGATTGTTCATGACCGTGGCTTGGAAGCAGGCGGGAACGTCAGGACTCAGCTCCGAAATGGTGACAAGCTTCGTCCGATCCTCGTAGCCCCTGGGAAAATGGCAGATCAGATCCCCCAGGGTAAAAATATTGAGATTGGCAAAGAGCTTGGCCTTTGCCTCCCCCACCCCCTTGAGGATGGTCACGGGATCGCCCAGACGCGCCATGGATTCACCGCCTTGCATGGTTTTCCCGCTTATTATACTGCCTTTCCCAGCAGAAAGCAACGAAATTCTTCCGGCTTCTTTCGACAACGGCGGCTCCCTTGTGTAAAGGGAGCCGGTGTATCAAAAAGCCCGAAAGATACGTTGTCATTGCGAACCATCCCGCAGGATGGTTCGCAATCCCCCGGTCAGATGGAAAAGCTACTGGTTTAGGATCGAAAATGTTTGAAGATTAGGGGGATTGCCACGCCAGTGTGAGCACTGGCTCGCAATGACATGCGTTATATGAGGGCTCTCAGAAATTTGTCCCGACCTCATCCGCCCGACCGGCACCTTCCCCTCCCAGGGGAAGGCATTTTCACAAAACCTAGGCAGCGAGGAATTTTCGTTCTGGGCGAAGGTTTTTCCCGCAGACGTACATCGGGTACGTCAGGAAAAAATGGCGCAGCATTGGAAAAAACCGCTGCCCGTGATATAAATGAAAAAACTCCCTCCAAATAAGGAAGGAGGGAGATATTTTCAGAGAAATCAGGCCAGCTTGTTCATCTGGAGCGTCATGGAGCTCTTCTTGCGGGCAGCGTTGTTCTTGTGCAACAGACCCTTGACAACCGCCTGATCCACAGCCTTGACAGCCACCTTGTAAGCAGCCTCAGCGGCAGCCTTGTCGCCGGACACCACAGCGGCGTCGAACTTCTTCAGGTTGGTCTTCAGCTCAGACTTGTTTGCCTTGTTCTTCTCATAAGCGATCTTGGAAGAAATGACATCCTTCTTAGAGGACTTGATGTTGGGCATGGATTTCACCTCCTTGTGTTATCTTTCCATACGGGTACACATTATAGCGTCTTTCCGGCGCAAAATCAACCCCCATTTTGAATTTTTTTCACAGTGCGACGGAAGTCCCCTGCCTTTCCCAAAGGCCGCGAAAAAAAGAGGGCTGTCAAGTCCTAATTTTTGCACAAAAAATTTCCCTTGGTAAAAATCCACCATCCGAAAAAAGTGGGGTTTTTGTAAAATCCTCCCCGCCGTTTTATGTGAACGAAAAATGAATATCCACACATCGGCATCCCTGTGGAAAACTCCTGTGGACAAACCTGTGGAGAATGTGGAAAACTCCGAGTTATCAACAGGTATTTTTCTCCACAGCGGATTTCCACACATCTGTGGAATTTTTGCATAGCCAAGTGCATATCCCCTCAAGAAGTTTCCGGGAAAGGAAATTACGTCACCGGCCGTGACGGGTCAGCCGGTCAAAAATCCCCTTCAGAAAGTTTACAAAATGTAAAAATCAGATGTCATATTTTGTTAACACCAGGTAAGGTCCTGAAAAATTTTGTGAAAAACCCCCAAAGCTTGCCGGGTATCATTCCGGCCTGCCGGGGAATACTGAGTGCAGACGCTCCGCCCGTCCGGAGCAGACACAGGAGGCACTTATGCAGGGAAAAGTGGAAATCTGCGGGGTCAATACCGCCCGGCTCACGGTTTTGTCCCCGGTGGAAATGGATACCCTTCTGCGCCTGGCACGGCAAGGCGACAGCCATGCCCGGCAGAAGCTCATTGAGGGGAATCTCCGGCTGGTTCTGTCCGTGATCCAGCGGTTCGACAAGCGGGGGGAAAATCCGGACGACCTGTTTCAGGTGGGCTGCATCGGCCTTATGAAGGCCATCGCCAACTTTGACCCGGACAAGCAGGTTCGGTTTTCCACCTACGGCGTGCCCATGATCGCCGGGGAGGTTCGCCGGTATCTTCGGGACAACAGCGCCATCCGGGTATCCCGCTCCATCCGGGATGTGGCCTATCGGGTGCTTCAGTGCAAGGACGCCATGACCGCCCGGATGGATCGGGAGCCTACCCTGGCGGAAATCGCCGGGGAACTGGCTCTGCCCATGGAGGAGGTGAGCCAGGCTCTGGACGCGGTGTGCGCCCCGGTAAGCCTGTACGATCCCATTTACGCCGACGGCGGCGACCCTCTGACGGTCATGGATCAGGTGCGGGACACGAAAAACACGGAAGAGGGCTGGATGGATCACATCACGCTGGGAAACGCCTTCCGAAGCCTTACCGACCGGGAAAAGCAGATTCTGTCTCTGCGGTTTTACGACGGAAAGACCCAGATGGAGGTAGCGGGCACCCTGGGCATTTCCCAGGCTCAGGTGTCCCGGCTGGAAAAGGGTGCCATCTGCGCCATGCGCAAAAGCGTCAGCGTCAGCTGAATATTCCGGTTCTTCCCGGCATAGGCTCATCCTAAGGAGGCGGGAGCCATGACCATGAATTTTTCCGATTTGCAGTGCCGGGAGGTCATCTGTCTCAGCGACGGCCAGCGGCTGGGCTTTATCACCGATGTGCAGATTGAGATTCCCGACGGGAAGGTCTGCGCCATCGTGGTGCCCGGCCCCTGCCGTCTGTTCGGCGTGGCCGGGCGCAGCGACGACTACATCATCCCCTGGAACTGCATCAAAAAGGTAGGGCCGGACATCGTCCTGGTGGATACCAAGCCCAACGCGTGCAGGGTGCCCAGAAAACGGTCTTTCTAATTGCGGTTTTTTCTCAAATTTTTTGGAAATAATACTTGCAAAATCCGCGCTCATCATGTACAATAGTTCGGCATGGGCTTTGGCCTATGACACACAATGCCACACACCCGGGGATCGCGTTCCCAAGTGCTTTGGAATCAAAGCGGGCGGCGCGGGATGATCGGGGTGGAGGAAAAAACAAAAGGAGAATATCAAAATGGCTGTCGTATCTATGAAGCAACTGCTGGAGGCCGGCGTGCATTTCGGTCATCAGACCCGCCGCTGGAACCCCAAAATGGCCCCCTACATCTACACCGAGCGTAACGGTATCTACATCATCGACCTGCAGAAGACCGTTAAGAAGCTGGAGGAGGCCTACAATTTCGTCCGCGACACCTCCGCGGGTGGCGGCAACATCCTGTTTGTCGGCACCAAGAAGCAGGCTCAGGACGCTATCAAGGAAGAGGCTGCCCGCTGCGGCGGTTACTACGTCAACTCCCGCTGGCTGGGCGGTATGCTGACCAACTTCCGCACCATGCGCTCCCGTATCGACCGTCTGGCTCAGCTGAAGAAGATGGAAGAGGACGGCACCTTCGCCATGCTGCCCAAGAAGGAAGTCATCAAGCACCAGGGCGAGATCGCCAAGCTGGAGAAGTACCTGGGCGGCGTGAAGGAAATGAAGAAGATCCCCGCCGCTATGTTCATCGTTGACCCCCGGAAGGAGCGCAACGCCATCGCCGAGGCCAAGAAGCTGAACATTCCCGTTGTCGCCATCGTGGACACCAACTGTGATCCCGACGAGATCGACTACGTCATCCCCGGCAACGACGATGCCATCCGTGCCATCCGTCTGATCGCCGCCGCCATGGCCAATGCCGCCATTGAGGGCCGTCAGGGTGAGGACACCGAGGTTGCCGCTCCCGAGGCTGCCGCCGAGGCCGCTGCCGAATAAGCTGACCTACCATACAAATAGAGTATCAGGAGGAAGAAAAAATGGCTTTTACCGCTCAGGATGTTAAGAAGCTCCGTGAAATGACCAACGTCGGCATGATGGACTGCAAGAAGGCTCTCCAGGCCACCGACGGCGATATGGACAAGGCCGTGGACTGGCTGCGTGAGAAGGGCCTGGCCAAGGCTGCCAAGAAGGCCGACCGTGTGGCCGCCGAGGGCGTTGCCTACGCTGCCGTGATTGACGGCTGCGGTGTTGTCATCGAGGTCAACTCCGAGACCGACTTTGCCGCCAAGACCGATGCCTTTATGGATCTGGTCAAGAAGCTGGCTCAGATCGTGGCCGAGCAGAACCCCGCCGACGTGGAGGCTCTGAAGGCCTGCAAGTACCCCGGCACCGACCTGACCGTCACCGAGGTCATGCAGGAGAAGGTCATGTCCATCGGCGAGAACATGCAGATTCGCCGCTTCGCCCGTTTCCCCGAGAACACCTCCGTTGCCTACGTTCACGCAGGCGGCACCCACGGCGTTCTGGTGAACCTGGCTGTGGAAGGCGACATCGATGTGACCGAGATCGGCAAGAACATTGCCATGCAGATTGCCGCTATGAACCCCAAGTACTGGGACAAGTCCCAGGTGCCTCAGGCCGATGTTGACCACGAGCTCCAGGTTCAGGTGGCTCTGATGGACAACGACCCCAAGATGGCTAACAAGCCCGCTGCCGTCAAGGAGAAGATCGCCGCCGGTAAGATGGCTGCCTTCTACAAGGAGTCCTGCCTGCTGCAGCAGGAGTTCGTCCGCTCCGACCTCTACAAGGGCGACGTGGCCGGCTACATTGCCGACGCTGCCAAGAAGCTGGGCGGCAAGGTCACCTTCGTCGATGCCATCCACTATGTCAAGGGTGAGGGCATTGAGAAGAAGGCCGACGACTTCGCCGCTGAGGTCGCCGCGCAGATCGCCGGTGCTTCCAAGTAAGTGATTTCGCCAAAAGCTCCCTGCCGTCAGGCAGGGAGCTTTTCAGCATTCAAAAAGCGAGGGCTTTTTATGAAAATCAGAGAATACACCGCCAAGGACATTCCGGAAATGATTCGCATCTGGAACCAGGTGGTGGAAGAGGGCGTTGCCTTTCCCCAGGAGGAATGTCTGAACGGGCAGACCGGCCCGGAATTCTTCGCTGCCCAGGACTACTGCGGTGTAGCGGAAGAAGGTGGCCGGATTTTGGGGCTGTATATTCTTCACCCCAATTCCTTCGGACGGCTGGGGCATATTGCCAATGCCAGCTATGCGGTAGATTCTGACTGCCGGGGCTGTCATATCGGCGAAAAGCTGGTGACAGACTGCCTGGCTCAGGCAAAAAGGCTGGGCTTTTCCCTGATGCAGTTCAACGCCGTGGTGGAAAATAACATCCACGCCCGACACCTGTACGAACGGCTGGACTTTGTGTATGTCGGAACCATCCCCAATGGCTTCCGGATGAAGGACGGCTCCTTCCAGAATATCCGTCTGTATTACCACACCCTGTAAAGCACAGGAATATATACAAAGGGGTTGTCTCGTTAAGTGCCCCTATGGGTCAACATAGCCAAAATATACAATGTCATTGCGAACCAGTGACCGATGTCACTGGTGTGGCAATCCCCCGGATAGGCGTAAAATCCAAGATTTCCTAACGTAGATGTTTGAAAATCAGGGGGATTGCCACGCCAGTGTGAGCACTGGCTCGCAATGACATTGTTCTATTTGGGCACTTTGCTATTTTGAGACAGCTCCTTTTTCTTGCAAATTGCAGAAATGGTCATTATTGCTGTCATTGCCCCAGGGAAGCTCTGATTCAATCCACAAAAGCTGACAGTGAGAGATTTTTCACTAGACGAAAGTTCCGAAAGCGGAGGAATACTTTGTGTATTTCCCGCTTTCGGAACTGCACGGATAGGGAAAAAGATCCACTGCTCAGCCGCAGGGGATTGATTCAGAGTTTTCCTTAGTTTCCAGGCGAATAACAATAAGAAGAGATAGCCGCCCACTTCCCCAAGTAACGGCTATCTCTTAGCTATTTCGGGGGGAGCCGACCTACTGGC
>CAKTXO010000045.1 GCA_934630985.1 uncultured Oscillospiraceae bacterium
GGCACCCATCTGGACAACACCGCCAAGGTAGGCCCCTTCGAGCTGGAAAGCGAATGCAGCGTGGCCTCCGGCGTGCGCCGGATCGAGGCCATCACCGGTAAGGCCTGCCTGGAGCGGATGGAGAAGTCCCAGAAGATGCTCTTCGAGGCGGCTGCCCGACTGAAGACCAAGCCCGCGGAGCTGACCAGCCGAATCCAGACCTATATGGACGAGGTGAAGGATCTGAAGCGTGCCATCGAGCAGTACAAGTCCAAGGAGGCTGCCGGCGACGTGGAGCGGTTCCTGTTCGGCTCCCGGAATGTGCGGGGCTTCAAGGTGCTCACCGCCATGGTTCCCAAGGCGGATGCCAACCGTCTGCGCCAGATGGGCGACCTGCTCCGGGAGAAGGAGCCGAATGTGGTTGCCGTTCTGGCTTCTGTCAAGGATGACAAGCCCGCCTTCCTGGCCGTCTGCGGCAAGGACGCTGTGGCTGCGGGTCTGAAGGCCGGAGAACTGGTCAAGCAGGTCTGCTGCTGCTGCGGCGGCAGCGGCGGCGGCAAGCCGGATTCCGCCATGGGCGGCGGCAAGGACGTAACCAAGGTTGACAATGCGCTGGCCCTGGTGGACGATTACGTCGATTCCAAGATTCAGTAAACACCCAAGGGGCGCAGTGAAAGCTGCGCTCCTTTTTGTGAAGGGAACTGTGAGTCGGAGATTGGAAAAGGGCAGGTGATTTCCTGTGCGTGCTGTGGTTTTTGTTACCGCCGGATTTGCTTCCGGATTGGGGCTGATGCTGTACCTGGACAGCTGGCTGCTTCGGGGGCTTGCCCTGGTTATCCTTCTGGGACTGTGCCTGGTTCTGGGGGACAGAAGCGCGTCGATTCAGAGAATCCTGATTTCCCTGGCAGGCTGCATCCTGGGCATTCTCTGGCTGACAGGGTACCAGGCGCATTATCTTTCTGCGGTTGCGCCGCTGGATGGGACGGCTGCGCACTGCGTCATCCGGGCGGAGGACTACAGCCGGGAAACGGCCTATGGACTGGCTCTTGATGGTAGTACGGAATTAAACGGGAAATCCTACCGGGTGGCCGCGTATCTAGATGGAACGGACGGGTTTTCTCCCGGAGATACCATCGAGGGGGATTTTCGCCTGAGTCTGACCACGGACGAGGGAGAGAACCCGTCTTCCTACTATCCGGGCAAGGGCATTTTCCTGCGAGCCTATCAGAAGGGCGAAATCACCCGGCGGGCAGGGGAGCGCAGGCTGCCGAATTTTCCCGCCCGGCTTCGGTATGGAATCGGCCGGATGTTGGACAGATTTCTATCCGGAGACTGCGCCGCCTTTGCCAGAGCACTGCTCTTAGGCGACACCTCCAAGCTTAGCTATGCCCTGGACACCCGGCTGAAGGTCACGGGTATCCGCCATGTGGCCGCGGTCTCCGGACTGCATATTTCCATTTTCTTCGCCATTGTCTGCACCATGACCTTCCGGAAGCGGTACCTGACCGCCGCCCTGGGCTTGCCCCTGCTGGTGCTCTTCGCGGCGGTGGCTGGGTTTACGCCCTCTGTGAACCGAGCCTGTATTATGTGCGGCCTGATGGTGCTGGCTCAGCTGTTTTCCCGGGAGTACGACGGGTCGACGGCGCTGGCTTTTTCCGCGCTGGTGCTGCTGGTGCAGAATCCCTATGTAATCAGCTCGGTGAGTTTTCAGCTGTCGGTGGCCAGCGTGGCCGGAATTTTCGCTGCCGCGCCCAGCATTCAGGGCTATTTTGACCGGTTTCTTCCCAAGGGAAAGAGCCGGAAAAGCCGATTTCTCCAGGCAGTTGCCTCCGGGGTTTCCGTGTCTTTAAGCTCTCAGGCGTTCACGCTGCCCCTGTGCGCTTACTACTTTGGAGTGGTGAGTTTGGTTGGAATCCTCACGAATCTTCTGGTTTTGTGGGTAATCGGGCCGATTTTCTGGGGGCTGATTGTTCTTTGCTTGTGCGGCAGCTTCTCTTCATGGCTGGCGGGCATTGTTGGGTTTCTTGTGTCTGTTCCCATCCGGTATGTGCTGCTGGTGGTACGGCTTCTGGCCGCCTGCCCGTTGGCGGCGGTGTATACGAAAAGTCCCTATATCGTGGCCTGGCTGGTGCTGGTATATGTGCTGCTGGGACTGTTCCTGCTTGCGGGGAAACGCCGCCCGGGGCTGTATGCCTGCTGCTGCGCCCTGGGGCTTTGCGCCGCACTGATTGCTGCCTGGTGGGAGCCGATGACCTCGGACATGTCCTTTACCATGCTGGATGTGGGTCAAGGCCAGTGTCTGCTTCTGCGCTCCGGAAGTCAGGTGTATGTGGTGGACTGCGGCGGGGATTCGGACACCAAAACCGCGGATATTGCCGCGGAAACCCTTCTTTCCCGGGGCTTTTCCCATGTAGACGCTCTGATTCTGACCCACCCGGATCGGGATCACGCCGGGGCGGCGGAGAATTTCCTCTCCCGGATTCGGACGGAGGTTGTGATTTTGCCGAATACCGCCGTGAATCTGGACATTCCGGCCTGCACCCAGACGGTTTATGCGGCTTCGGAACTGTGTTTCACGGGCGAAAAGGGGACTGTGCGGATTTTCCCGCCGGTTTATGCCGCCACCGACAACGAAATGAGCTTATGCGTCTTGTTTGGCACGGAAAAATGTGATATACTCATCACCGGTGACCGGAACGGCTTCGGGGAGCGTTCTCTGCTGAGAAACGCGGAGATTCCGGAGGCAGACATTTTGGTAGCCGGGCATCACGGCGCCAAAAGCTCCACCTGTCAGGAGCTTCTGGAGGCGGTGCGCCCGAAAATTGTGTGCATCAGCGCAGGGGAGGGGAATCCCTATGGTCATCCTGCCCCGGAGCTTTTGAAGCGGCTGACGGACTTCGGCTGCGCAGTTTACCGCACCGATCAAAACGGAACCATTACCATCAGGAGGTAACCACCATGGCAAAAGCACAGCCCTCGGACAGCGGCTTGCAGGAACTGAAAACGGAGCTGAAGCAGAAGGCACTGGGGCGGCTGTACTTTTTCCACGGGGAGGAAACCTTCCTGCTGAACCATTACCTGACCCAGATGCGCAAGCTGGCGCTGGATCCTCTGACGGAATCCTTCAACTATCACCGGCTGACCCAGGAGACCTTCGACATGCAAAGCTTTGCCGACAGCGTGGAAAATCTGCCCATGATGGCCGAGCACACCCTGGTGCAGGTGGATGACGTGGATCCCTTCAAGCTGCCGGAAAGCGACCGGAACAAACTGGCAGAGATTTTCAGCGACGTGCCGGACTATTGCACGGTGGTGTTCACCTATCTCACAACCCCCTGGAAGCCGGACAAGCGGCTGAAAAAGCTCTGGGAGACCCTCAGCAAGAATGGCAGCATTGTGGAGTTCCGGAAGCAGGATCAGCGGGATCTGGTGGCCTGGGTTACCCGGCACTTTGCCGCCGAGGGCAAGCGGATTTCCTCCGATTTGTGCGTGTATCTCATTGACATCACCGGCGGTACCATGACCGCCCTCAGCGGAGAAATCGAGAAAATCTGTGCCTATTCCGGTGCGCAGGAAATCAAGAAAACCGACATTGACGCGGTGACAGAGCCGGTGCTGGATGCGGTGGTGTTTCAGATGACCGACCTGCTCAGCAGCGGCCGGTACGACCAGGCCTTCCAGAAGCTTCAGGAGCTTCTGAAAATGCAGCAGGAGCCGGTTGCCATTTTGGGCGCGGTGGGAGGACATTTCCGCCGGATCAGCGCGGCAAGAACCCTGCTGGATAGCGGAAAAACCGCCTATGACCTGCAAAAGCTCTGCGGCATTCCGGATTATCCTGCCCGGAAGACTATGGAGGCGGCTCGACGTTTTCCTCCTTACCTTTGCCGGAAGGCGGCAGAGCTGGTAATCGAAACGGATTACCGGATGAAGACCTCCTTCGACGAACCGGAGCGGCTGCTGGAAATGCTGATTTTGCAGCTTGCCCAGGAGGCGCGAAATGATTAGAATTCGAGAGGCCATCGTGGTGGAGGGTCGCTACGACAAAAATACCCTGGCCCAGATCGTGGACGCGCCCATACTGGAGACCAACGGCTTTGGCCTGTTCAAAGACCCAGAGCAGCTGGAATTACTGCGCAGTGTGGCAAAAAAGCGGGGGCTGATCGTCCTGACGGATTCCGATGGAGCGGGCTTTGTGATCCGCAATCATATCAAAAGCGCCATCCCGGCAAAGTATCTGAAGCACGCCTATATTCCCGATGTTGCCGGAAAGGAAAAGCGCAAAGCCGCTCCTGGCAAGGAGGGCAAGCTGGGCGTGGAGGGCATGAGCCCGGAGGTACTGCTGGCCGCTCTGAAAAACGCCGGAGCCACCATTGAAGGGGAAAGCACGGCTCGGGGAAATGACCAAATCACCAAGCAGGATTTTGTGGAATTTGGCCTTTCCGGCGGGCTCAATGCCAGCGAAAGGCGGAAAAGACTGCAAAACCGGCTGCATCTGCCGGAGCATATGAGCGCCAACGCTCTGCTGCAAGCCTTAAATCTGCTGCTGAGTCGGGAAGAGCTGGCGGAAATTGCCCGGGAATGGGACAACGAAAACGGAGAGACACATGGTTGATATTCAGGTAACAAATCTTACGAAATTCTTCGTCATTGGCGAGAATTTGCTGGAAAACCTCAGCTTTGAGATCCAGGAGGGGGAGTGCGTGGCCATCCTGGGACGAAACGGCTGCGGAAAGACCACCCTGTTCAATATCCTCACCGGTCAGATGGACTACGATTCCGGTGAGGTTTATGTAAACCCGAACAAGAAGCTGGGTCTCATTTCCCAGATTCCTCGGTTTCCGGAGGGGTTTACCGTGGAGGATGTGCTTCGCTCGGCCTTTACGGAGCTTCTGCGCTTGCGCCGCCGGATGGAGGCTCTGGAAGAGGAGATGGCGGCCGGTGCGACCGATGCTCAGCTCCGGGAATACGATACCCTGGCCAACCGGTTCCAGACCGGCGGCGGCTACGACATGGATGTGGAGGTGGACAAGATCTGCAACGGTCTTGGCATTTCTTCCGAACAAAGAGGTCAGGAATTTGCCAGCCTCTCCGGCGGGGAAAAGACCCGGATGAACCTTGCCCGGCTGCTGCTGGAAAAGACGGATATTCTGCTGCTGGATGAGCCAACCAACCACCTGGATTTGCGGAGCGTGGAATGGCTGGAGCAGTACATCAACGCCTTCAAAGGCACGGTGCTGACCATTTCCCACGACCGGTACTTTATCGATCAGGTGGCAGACCGGGTCATTGAGATTGCCGACGGCCACGCGGAGTTCTATTCCGGCAACTATTCGTTCTATATGGACGAAAAGCAGGCTCGGTTCGATTTGCAGATGAAGCAGTACGAGCAGGAGCAGGCCAAGCTGAAGCAGCTGGGCTATACCTTGGAACGGATGAAGGGCTGGGGCATCAACAACCGAACCCTTTACCGCCGTGCCATGTCCATCCAGCACCGGATGGATAGAATTCACCGGACGGAAAAGCCCAAAAAGGAACGCACCATGAAGGCATCCTTCGGAGAAAAGGATTTTTCCGGAGACATCGTCTTCAAAATGAAGGGCGTTTCCAAGTCCTTTGGAGATCGGACACTCTTCTCGGACATTAACCTGAGCGTAGAGGGCGGGGAGCGGATCGCCCTCCTTGGCGACAACGGCACGGGAAAAACCACCTTCATCAAGTGCCTTCTGGGCGAGGAGGACTGCCAGGGCAAGATTCAGTTTGGCCCTACGGTGAAGTTTGGATATCTGCCACAGATCGTCCACTTTGACCATCCGGAGCGAAGCCTTTACGACACCATGCTCTACGAAAAGAACTGCACGCCACAGACCGCCAGAGATCGGCTGGGTGCGTTCCTGTTCCAGGGGGAGGATGTGTTCAAGCAGGTGGGAAACCTGTCCGGCGGTGAGCAGTCCCGGCTGCGGCTGTGTATGCTGATGGACGAGAAAATTAACCTGCTGATTCTGGATGAGCCTACCAACCACCTGGACATTGCCTCCCGGGAATGGGTGGAGGCGGCCATTGAGGAATTCGAGGGGGTGCTGCTGTTCGTGTCCCACGACCGGTACTTCATCGAGAAATTCGCTGAGCGGATCTGGCTGCTGGAGGACGGCACCATCCGGGATTTCCCCTGCGGCTATCAGAAGTACCGCTCCATTCTGGAGCATGAGGCGGCGGCAAAGCCCGCTCCAACGGTGGAAGCCAAACCCAAAAAGGAAAAGCCCAAGGGAGGCACCAAGGAATCGGAAAAGCTGGTGCGCCGCCTGGAGCGGGAGATTGAAAAGCAGGAGACGGCCATAGCTGAGTTGGATGCCAAAATCGAGGCGGCTGCCGCAGACTATCAGGAGCTGACCCGGCTTCTGGGAGAGAAGGAAACCGCGGGAAATGCCCTGATGGCGCTGATGGAGCAGTGGGAAGCTGCCCAGACGGATTAAGCCCGCTCATTTCCAAATGAGTGGTTGACTTCCGGATTGGGGTAGAATATAATCGTATCATACACAATGAGGGCAGAATTGCCCCGGAATAAAGGAGCGTATTATTCATGAGTTCTTGTAGCGGAGATTGTTCCAGCTGCGGCAGCACCTCCTGCGGTGAGCGCACCGCGGAGAGCCTGCTGGCTCAGCTGAATCCCAAAGCCAGCGTCAAAAAGGTCATCGCCGTGGTTTCCGGCAAGGGCGGCGTGGGTAAGTCTACCGTCACCGCCATGCTGGCAGTTGCCATGGCCCGACAGGGGAAGCGGACGGCTGTCCTGGATGCGGATATCACCGGCCCTTCCGCCCCTACGGCCTTCGGAGTTACCGAGTGCCAGGGTGCCAATGAGGACGGCCTGTATCCTGCCCTGACCCGGGGCGGGATACAGGTTATGTCCATCAACCTGCTGCTGGACAATCCGGCAGACCCGGTGGTCTGGCGGGGCCCGGTGATCGCCGGTGCGGTCAAGCAGTTCTGGACGGACGTTATCTGGGAGGACGTGGACTATATGTTTGTGGACATGCCTCCCGGAACCGGCGACGTGCCCCTGACCGTGTTCCAGAGCCTGCCCATTGACGGCGTGGTTATCGTGACCACACCCCAGGATCTGGTGTCCATGATCGTGGCCAAGGCCGTGAAGATGGCGAACATGATGCACGTTCCTGTGCTGGGCTTCGTGGAGAACTATTCCTATCTCCAGTGCCCGGACTGCGGCAAGAAGATCAGTGTTTTCGGCAAGTCTCACCTGGATGAGATTGCGTCCCAGTTCCAGCTTCCGGTGCTTGCCCGGCTGCCCATTGACCCGGCTGTTGCCGAGGCCTATGACAACGGCCAGATGGAAACCGTGAACACCGACGGTGTCAACGAGGTTATTCAGGCAATCCTCAAAGCTTAAAACAGGAAAAAAGCTCAGCAAATGCTGAGCTTTTTCTAATAAACGCAATCATTTTACATAGATTTTACAATTGCAGGAATGCCAAGTTTACAGGGGAATGGTAGGATAGTATAAATAGAAACGGGAGGGGTTTTCCTATGATATACTGTGTGGAAGATGACAACGCGATTCGGGATCTGATGCTCTACACGTTAGGGGCTTCCGGATTTCAGGCCAAGGGCTTTCTGGACAGCAACGGCTTCTGGCAGGCCATGACCGAAGAAAAGCCGGAGCTGATTCTGCTGGACATTATGCTCCCCGGAGAGGATGGCATTACGGTGCTCAAGCGGCTCCGGGCTGCCTCAGCTACGGCAAACATTCCTGTGATTATGGCAACCGCCAAGGGCAGCGAATTTGACAAGGTTATCGGCCTGGACACCGGGGCGGACGACTATCTGGTCAAACCTTTCGGCATGATGGAGATGATCGCCCGGATTAAGGCGGTCATGCGCCGCACCGCCCCCAAAACCGACCAGGTGCTGACCTGTGGGAATATTGTGCTGGACGAAACCCGGCACATCGTCACCGTTGACGGCAAACAAGTGGTGCTGACCCTGAAGGAATATGAGCTTCTGAAACTTCTCATGGAGAACGCCGGTCAGGTCTTTACCCGGGATATTCTGCTCTCTCGCATCTGGGGACAGGACTATCTGGGAGAAACCAGAACCGTGGACGTGCACATTGGCACTCTGCGCACGAAGCTTGCCAAGGGCGGGGAGAAAATCGAAACCGTCCGGGGCGTTGGCTATAAGATGGTGGAGTAAATGAATAAGAAGATTTTTCACGTCATTCTGGTAGTGGCGATTCTTGTTTTTCTTGCCAGCCTGATGTTCATCATGGGCATTACCTACGACTATTTCACCCAGCTCCAGCGAAATCAGCTCCGGGCGGAGACCCAGCTGGCGGCAAAGGGTGTCGGTATGTCCGGACAGGATTATTTTGAGGATATGCAGGTCAGCGGCTATCGGCTGACCTGGATTGCGCCGGATGGGACTGTGCGCTATGACAGTCAGGCGGATACCAGCCAGATGGAGAATCACCTGACCCGGGAAGAGGTGAGGGAGGCTTTCGCCAGCGGCTATGGGGAAAGCAGCCGCTATTCCAGCACCCTGGCGGACAAGCAGCTCTACGCCGCCCAGCGACTGGCGGACGGCACGGTTCTGCGGCTTTCCATTGTGCAGATGTCCATGTGGATGCTGATTTTGAGCTTTGCCAGACCCATCTGCATTGTGATCTGCATCGCTCTGGTGCTGTCCATGGCGCTGGCTTCCAGCCTGGCTCGGCGGATTGTGGAGCCGATTAACGAAATTGACCTGGATAAGCCGAAACAGTACTACGGCCAGCCGGACTATGCGGAGGTGGAGCCTCTGCTTCGCAGGATTGCCAGCCAGCAGGAACAGCTGAAGCGGGACAATGCCCAGATTGAAAAGGCGTCTCTGATTCGCCAGGAGTTTACAGCAAACGTATCCCATGAGCTGAAAACACCCCTTCACGCCATTTCCGGCTACGCCGAGCTTCTGGAAAACGGCATGGTGCGGCCGGAGGACGTGAAGCCCTTCGCCGGGAAGATTCGGGCGGAGTCTGCCCGGATGACCAGCCTGGTAGAGGACATCATCGACCTGACCAAGCTGGACAACGGCGGCGCGGAGATGACCTGGGAGGACTGCGACCTGTACCGGATTGCGGAAAACGCGGTAGACAGCCTGATGACCACCGCCGAGGCGGAGAATGTGAGACAGGACTTGTCCGGCGGTCATGCCATGGTGTACGGCGTGCCCCAGCAGCTGTACAGCATTGTCTATAATCTCTGCGAGAACGCCATCAAGTATCATACCGCCAACGGCAAGGTCTGGATCCGGGTAAACCAGGACGCCTCCGGAGTCACCTTGCAGGTTCAGGACAACGGTATCGGCATTCCGGAGGACTGCCAGGATCGGATTTTTGAGCGATTCTACCGGGTGGACAAGAGCCGCTCCAAGGCCGCCGGCGGCACAGGACTGGGACTTTCCATCGTCAAGCACGCGGTTCTGATTCACAAGGCCTATATCCAGGTGCGCAGTAAGCCGGGCATTGGGTCAGAATTTACGGTTTTCTTTCCCAATCGAAAAGAAAAATAATGGAAAACAGTAGATTTCTTCGAAGAAATATGCTATAATGCCCCCCAGTGACTGATACTGTTTTCTGATTAAAATCTTGATTTTAATCAGAAAGGCAACACCTCACGGCGTTGCCCGTTTTGTGATTTATAAGGAAAGAAATCACAAAACAAGTCTCATATGAATTCCATGCCCTTCAGGCAATTAAAATCTTTTCTAAAGATTTTAATTGGAATTCAGTATGAAATTGCAAAAGGGGAGAGCATTGTTGGAATATCAGGAAGAAGCTCAAAAGGACATTGGGCTTCAAACGAAGGACTATTGGTATGACCTGCCGGAAGAGCTGATCGCGCAGACCCCTCTGCAAAAGCGCGACGCCTCCCGGCTTATGGTTTTGGATCGAGAAACCGGGGAAATTGCCCACCGGCATTTTTATGAGGTGCTGGACTATCTGAATCCCGGGGACTGCCTGGTGATGAACGATTCCCGGGTGCTGCCCGCCCGGCTTCTGGGACACCGTCCCACCGGCGGGGCAGTGGAAGTTCTGCTTCTGCGGGATCTGGGGAACGGGTGCTGGGAGTGCCTGTGCAAGCCCGGCAAGAAGATGCAGCCCGGCAGCACCGTCAGCTTCGGAAACGGGGAGCTGACTGCTACCGTAAAGGAAGTCCGCGATGATGGCAACCGGGTGTTGGAGTTCCACTATGAGGGCATTTTCCTGGAAGTTTTGGAGCGACTGGGGAAAATGCCCCTGCCGCCCTACATCAAGGCAGAGCTTGCCGATCAGGAGCGGTATCAGACGGTGTATTCCCGGGAGGTAGGCTCCGCCGCGGCGCCAACTGCTGGACTTCACTTCACGAAAGAGCTGCTGGAAAAAATCCGGGAAAAGGGTGTAAAAGAGGCTTTTGTAACGCTGCATGTGGGCTTGGGCACCTTCCGGCCTGTGAAGGCGGACAATATCTTGGAGCATCACATGCACTCGGAGCTGTGCATGATGAACGAGGAGACCGCCGAACTGCTGAACGAGACCCGGAAAAAGGGCGGGCGGATCATTTGCGTGGGCACTACCTCCTGCCGTACCCTGGAATCTCTGGCGCAGCCGGACGGTTCCTTCCGGGCGTGCTCCAAATGGACGGATATTTTCATCTATCCGGGGTACAAATTCAAGGCCATGGATGGGCTGATTACGAATTTCCATCTGCCGGAGAGCACCCTTGTCATGCTGGTTTCCGCTTTCGCCGGACGGGAGCATGTGCTGAACGCCTACAAAATCGCGGTTCAGGAAAAGTACCGCTTTTT
>CAKTXO010000046.1 GCA_934630985.1 uncultured Oscillospiraceae bacterium
GCAACGCCGTTTTCCGGTGGCTTTCCATGGTGGATAATCCGGTGGTGATGTTCCTGGTGGATATGGTGGACGCACGGATTTTCCTGCTGCTGATGCTACAGTGCCTGATTTTTACCCTGATGTATATGGTGCTGCCCAATGGGCGCAACGGCTTTGGAAGCAGTCTGCCCGGGGGAATCCTGTCCTCCGTCGGCTGGCTGATATTTTCGGATTTGTTTTCCTTTTATGTGGAGCATTTTAACCACTATTCTCTGATTTACGGTTCCGTTTACGCCCTGGCGCTGGGAATGCTGTGGCTTTACTGCTGTCTGAGCATCCTGTTCTACGGCGGCGCGCTGAATCACTGGCTGAACAGCCGGAAAAAATGTTAACTTTTTCCGGCGTTTACGGTCTGTTCACACATTCCTGATAGAATACCTCGAAAAAGGAGGGATCCCCGTGTTTGGTTATGTAACGGCAAACCTTCGGGAGCTGACGAAGGAGCAGCAGAAGCGCTACGGCGCGGTTTACTGCGGTATCTGTCGGCGGATCCGGGAGCAGTCCGGACAGCTGGCTCGGCTGGGACTGAGCTATGATATGGCCTTTCTGGCGCTGCTGCTCATGAGCCTCTACGAGCCGGAGGAGACGGGAGACAAAACCCCCTGTCTGCTTCACCCGCTGACCCGCCGGGAATGGGTGGACGGCCCCTACATCCGCTACGCGGCGGATATGAACGTGGCGCTGGCCTATTACAACTGTCTGGACGACTGGCAGGACGACGGCAAAAAGTCCGCCAAATGGATGGCAGACCGGTTTGCGGAGCATCTGCCCAGAATCGAAGCCGACTGGCCCCGGCAATGTCAGGCCATCCGCCGGTGTCTGGAAAGGCTTTCTCAGCTGGAGGCGGAGAACTGCCCCAATCCGGACGAGCCAGCGGGAGCCTTCGGCGAGCTGATGGGCGAGCTGTTCTATGTCCGGGAAGACATGTGGACGGATACCCTCCGGCAGATGGGCAACGCCCTGGGGCGGTTTGTGTACCTGCTGGATGCGGAGCTGGACTACGATAAGGATAAAAAGCAGGGGAAGTACAATCCCTTCCTGGCAAAAGGCGAGGAAAAGAACCTTCGGGTGTGGGAGGACTATCTGGTGCTGACCATGGGCAGATGCACGGAGAATTTTGAAAAGCTGCCACTGGTTCAGGACAAGCCGCTGCTTGACAACGTTCTCTACAGCGGCGTGTGGGTCAGCTATCACCGAGGAAAGAAAAAAGAGGAGGAAGGCCATGATTGAGGATCCCTATCAGGTGCTGGGCGTTGACCGGAATGCCACAGACGAGGAGATCAAGCAGGCGTATCGGCGTCTGGCAAAGAAATATCACCCGGATCTGAACCCCGGCGACCAGGAGGCCGCCCGGCGGATGCAGGAGGTCAACGCGGCCTACGAGCAGATCAAGAACCCGGAGAAGGCACAGAGCCAATATGATGCCGATCCCTTCCGGGCTTACCGCCAGCAGACCTATCAGAATTATCAGGGCTACGGTGCCCAGACCGAGGATCAGTATCAGCAGGCGGCTTTCCAGTATATCCGCTTCGGCCGGTATCAGGAGGCGCTGAATACTCTGGACAACTGCACCCAGCGGGACGGCCGGTGGTACTATCTCAGCGCCGTTGCCAACGACGCTCTGGGCAACCAGGTAACGGCTCTGGAGCACATCCGCCGGGCGGTGAGCATGGAGCCCCAGAACCCGGAGTATCTGGATGCCCTGAACCGGATGGAGCACGGCGGCGCGGCCTACCGGCAGAGCGCGGGGGACTTCCGGGGCTTTACCATGGGCGGCGACCCCTGCACCAATCTGTGTCTGTGCTATCTTGCCAACCTCTTCTGCTGCGGCGGCCGTGGGATGTTCTTCTGCTGTTAAGGCCTTCTCCTGAGATGGTAGTGCTCCGCGCAGCGAATCAAAATCTAACAATTGCCGGTGGCAATTGCACAATAGTGTAAAGGTGGCTCGAAGAGCCGGATGAGGTCGCCCCGGATTTTTACTGAAACGATCGGACAACGCACTGGTGCGGGAGCACCCCCGGCTCCCTTGTGTAAAGGGAGCTGTCAAAAATCTTTGATTTTTGACTGAGGGATTGTCAAAATAAGAAAGTTCTGATCCCCTCAGTCATGGCCTTGCGTGAGACGGCCATGACAGCATAAATTATGGTATGATTGCCACTGACAATCATTTCAATTTTGCTTCACTGCGCGAAGCACCACCCCGGAGGGGAAGGCTTTGGAGAACGGATTGCCACACCAGTCTGCGGACTGGTTCGCAATGACGTGCGTTTGACGGAGTGAATGGAATCAATCAGGGCACTCTTTTATGCAACGGCCTATAACCAAAAAAGTCCCTGGTATCTGAGGCAATCAGATACCAGGGACTTTTTATACTTCCTTGTACATTCCCGAAGCGTCGTCTTTGCGAACCACCTCGGAAACCGCCAGAACCTCCACGGCCACCGTCCGGCTGCCCATGGCGATCTCAATCCGGTCGCCTACCTTTACGTCATAGCTGGCCTTGACCACCTTGCCGTTGACGCTGATTCTGCCGTTGTCGCAGGCCTCATTGGCTACGGTGCGCCGCTTGATGAGCCGGGAAACCTTCAGGTACTTGTCCAGGCGCATATTACTTGGCTACGCTGTCCTTCAGAGCCTTGCTGGCCTTGAAGCCGGGCACCCGGGTAGCGGGAATCTCGATGGTCTCCTTGGTGTGGGGGTTGCGGCCGATGCGAGCCTCCCGATCCTTGGTCTCGAAAATGCCGAAGCCGGAAATCTGCACCTTCTCACCCTTGACAAGAGCGGCGGTGATGCTGTCAATCATGGCGTTCAGGGCACGCTCGGAATCCTTTTTGCTCATGCCGGTGCTCTCGGCGCAGGCGGCGATCAATTCGGTTTTATTCATAATAATCGTAATCCTCTTTTCTACGGAAAAATCTTCACTAGCTTAACATAACTTGTCGGAAATTGCAAGCATTTTTTCGGGATTTTACTCACAATTTCAGGAAATCCGCGATTCTTTGCCCCTTGGGCAGCAGCAGACAGTCGCTTCTCGTGATGGCTCTGAGCCGGACGGCGGTGAAGGCGTAAAGAACCACGCCTACAGCAACGGGCAGGGCGCACAGCACCAGCTGGCTTTTCAGACCCAGCGCTGCCAGCGCCCGGTAGCAGACGGTGACACCCAGTCCCATGAGGGCGGCGGACAGAAAAGGACGCAGCAGGTTCCGTGCCACGGCGGGCGGCTCCTCAATCAGCGTGCGCAGGGACAGCAGATTCAGAATGCTGATGGAAACATAGCACACCAGAATGCCGATGGGGGTGCCCAGAATGTTGATGTCCGGATTTCCGGTGAGCACATACACGGCAATCAGATTCAGCACGCCGCCGATGAGCATATTGGTCACAGGACGGCCAGCGTGGCCGTGAGCCTGCATAATGGCGGTGGTGACCATGACCACGGCATTAAAGGCAATGGCCACGGCCAGGACGAACATGAGCTTCTCCGCCAGATCCAGGCCGGTGCCGGAAAACCGACCAAGCAATGCCGTAATGGGGCGGGCAAGCAGGGCAAGGCCGAAGGCACAGGGCATGGAAACAAGGCCCGTGATCCGCACGGCGGATTCCTCAATGGCCTTGGCCTCCTTATGGTTGCACAGGGTCAGCTGGGCGGTGATGGCGGGAATGATGCTGATGGTAATGGGGGTGATGAAGGCGCAGGGCATGTTGAAAATGGTCAGGCACATGCCGTAAATGCCCCGCATGGTGTCTGCTGCGCCCTGGGAATAGCCCAGGTTCAGCAGCTGACCCATGTAGATTTTCGTCTCCATCATGGTGAAGAACTGCAAAATGGCAGAGCCTACGGTAATGGGCACGGCGATGAGAAGCAGTCCTTTGGCGGTGTCAGCGTAGGAGCGGGGGCTGTCCTCGGTGACGGGCAGGTAAACATAGCTTTTCCGGAAACAGACGTAAAGATACACGGAAGACACCAGACAGCTGGCAGTGACACCCAGAATGGCGCCGCCGGCAGCCAGAGGCACGCTCTTTGTGGTTTTCAGGAGAATCAGAGCCGCGGCCATGCCCACAATGAGCTTCACCACTGCCTCCACAACCTGGGAGATGGAGGTGGGAATCATGTTGCTCTGCCCCTGGAAGAAGCCCCGGAAGGTGCTCATCAGGCAGATAAGCAGCACGCAGGGACCCAGACAGCCGATGGCCGCCCAGGCATCGGGCTGGTTCTGGAAGGCTGCCAGCTGCCGGCAGAAGACCGTCATAAGCAGGCTTCCGGCAATGCCCAGCCCCAGGAAAATGCCCCGGGCGGTATGGTAAATCCGCCGAACCTGATTATAGTGCTTCAAAGAGCTGGCCTGAGAGATCATTCGGCTCATGGCTACCGGCAGGCCTGCGGTGGAGATCATCAGCAGCACATTGTAGATGTCGTAGGCTGTATTGAAGTAGCCGAAGCCCTGGGAGCCGATGATGGCGTTCAGAGGGATTTTATACAGGGCACCGATGACCTTGACGATGGCGGTGGCCAGGGCGAGCAGAGCGGTGCCGTGAAGAAAATTCTGCTTTTTTTGCGCGTCAGACATAAAACGCATCCTTTCGTTGGATTAGTCCTTATTCTCCTCGAAGAGTTTCGGGATAGCGTAGTTCGTCAGTTCCTCCACCACCTGACGCAGGTCGATGGTGGGGAATTTGCCGTTTTCGTAGAGAATCTTGCCCCGAACCATGGTCATGGCTACGTCGCCGCCCTTGGCAGACCAGACAAGACCGTTCAGTACATTGTGACAGGGCATCAGATGGGGGGCGGTAAAGTCCACCAGAATGATGTCCGCGTCCATGCCCTCCTGGAGCATACCGCACTGGGCGGCTCGTCCCTGGGCCTGGGCACCGGAGACGGTTGCCATCATGAGGGCGGCGGCTGCCGGCAGAGCGGCGCTGTCCCCGCTTTCCCGGCGGGCATCCATTGCGGCGTAGCGCATGACCTCAAACAAATCCAGATTGCCGCACTCTACCGCACCGCCGGTACCCAGAGCCACGTTCATTCCGGCCTTGACGGATTCCAGAATGGGGGTGGCTGCCCAACCGGCCTTGGCGGCGGCTACGGGGGTAGCTACCGCCGTGACCTTGTGCTTTCCCAAAAGCTTACGCTCTTCGGGCTCCAGATATGTACAGCCCGCGGCGGTGGTGGGCACGCAGAAAAGGTTATGGCAGTTTAACAGCTCTCCGGGGCCCATGCCCGTGCGCTCCTGGCAGGACTCCACCTCGCCCCTGGTTTCAGCCAGATGAAGCTGCATTCCGAGACCTGCTTCCGTGGCGTAGCCCAGAAGCCCCTCCCAGAGCCGGTAGTTGCTGGTGTACTCGGCGTAGATGCCCGCATCGATTTTGATTCTGCCGCCGTCATAGCCGTTCCACTTGTCCACTACCCGTACCAGCTCCCGGCACTGCTCGTCGGTTTCAAAGTCAAAATCCTCGTTGGGGTCGATGAACCGGTAGGAGGAAAGGGCCAGATTCGCTTTGATACCCGCCTGCGCCACCGCCTCTGCGGTAGCCTCCGGGTAATAGTACAGATCGGAAACGGAGGTCACGCCGAAGCGCAGACACTCGGCGATGGCAAGCAGCGCCGCTGCCTTGGCACTGCGGGAATCCATCTTGGCCTCCTTTTGCAGCAGCGCTTCCAGAGCCTGGGTGTTGCCCAGGTCGTCGGAATAGCTGCGCAGACTGGCGGTGGCCAGATGGGTGTGGCAGTTGATGAGGCCGGGCATGGCAACCATGCCGGTGCCGTCGATGATGGTTTTCGGCGGCTCTTTCGGGGCAGAACGACGGATGGAGACGATCTTGCCGTCCTCGATACCGATATAGGCCCCGAAAATCACTTCCATCCGGGGATTCATGGTCACGGCGGTGACGTTGGAAATCAGTGTATCCAAAGAAAACAACCTTTCTTTTACAATAGGGTAAACAGTTCTTCCTTCTGCCGGCAGACGGATTCGATCATTTCGATGTACTGCTCCGGGAATTTGGGGTTATGGAACCGCTGGAGGGTGCCGTCGGGCAGGTTCACCTTGTTCATGCCACCGCCGCCCAGGGAGACGATGGTGTGCAGCTCCTCCATCATGTAGATGTTGTACAGGCAGTCAAGACCCTCCCGGCTCCAGCCCACGTTTTCAAAGCTGCCGGACATATATTTCTGCCGGTAGAGGTAGTAGGGCTTATAGGAAAGATTCCGAAGGGTGGCGTTAGAATAGTCCACCATCCGGGAGACCTCTTCGGCGGTGGACAGCCCCTCCCGCTTTTCAAAGAGATCGGCACCCTTTTTCAGAGCCAGGGTGTGGACGGTGATGTTGGCGGGGTTCAGGGCGGCCACCGCGTCCAGGGAACGGCGGAAGCCGTCAAAATCATCCGTGGGAAGACCGGCAATCAGATCCATATTGATGGCGGAAAAGCCCGCTTCTTCCGCCTGACGGTAGGCCCGGATCACATCTGCCCCGGTGTGAGGTCTGCCGCAGGCTCGGAGGACGGAGTCCTCCATGGTCTGGGGGTTGATGCTCATCCGGTCGGCTCCGTGGGCTCGGATTGCCCGAAGCTTCTCAAGATCCAGGGTGTCCGGTCTGCCTCCCTCCACGGTGAATTCGATACACCGGGAGAAATCGAAGGACTCCCGAAGGGTATCCAGCAGATGAATCATTTGGGGAGTGGACAGGATGGAGGGGGTGCCGCCGCCGATGTAAAGGGTGAGAAGATGTTTCCCGCTTTCCTTCATCAGCCGGGCGGTGACCTGAATCTCCCGCTCCAAAGCGGCAAGGTACTTGTCCAGCAGATCGGTTTTTTTGCCGACGGTGCGGCTGACGAAGCTGCAATAGCTGCACCGGGTAGGGCAGAAGGGAATGCCCACATAGACGGACAGGTCATCCTTGTCCATGAGAGATACGGCCTTGACCGTAGACTCTGAGCAGTCCACTGCCAGCTGCCTTCGCTCCGGGGTGACATAATACACATCCCGCATAAGCCGGTCGGCGGAAGCGGGGGTGCCGCCCTCCAACAGATGCTTGGTAGTGATTTTCGTAGGCCGAACGCCCGCTAAAGCGCCCCAAGCAGGCTTCCGGTCAAGCAGCTGGATGGCCGCTAAGTAGTAGCTCTGCTGCAAAATGCGTCTGCGCAGCCGGACGGTTTCCTCGTCGGCCTTCAGCCGCCGGACGGCAGAAACGGTTTTGCCGTTTAAGGTGATTTTTGCGGTGGCGGTAAGCCAGGTTTTCCCCCGGGAAAGGGCGGAAACCGCCGTTCCTTCCGGGTTTTCCGGGAACAGAGCCATTTGCAGCTGCTCCACGGCGTAACGGTCCTCGTGACCGATGAGTGTCAGATTCATGAGAGGCTCCTCTCAGCGCAGGTACGGATTGTATTTCTTTTCACTGTCCAGGGTGCTGGTTTCCCCATGGCCCGGAAGTACCCAGAGATTTTCGGGGATGGCGGCCAGCCGCTTGAGGGAGGCGGTCATCTGCTCCCAACTGCCGCCGGGCAGATCGGTGCGGCCGCAGCTTCCGGCAAAGAGGGTGTCTCCGGAGAAGAGCGCCCCTTCCGTCCGCAGACACACGGAGCCGGGGGTGTGACCCGGGGTGTGAAGGACGGTCATCTCCAGACCCGCAAGGTGGAGTTTCGTGCCCTCGCCGTAGGTGTCGGTATAGTAGAGCTTTCCGGCGGTGAGCTGAGGGGGCAGACTCAGATCCTCGGCGCAGAGGTATACCTTGCAGCCGGTGTCCGCGGCGATTTCCCGGACGGCTCCCACATGGTCGAAGTGGCCGTGGGTCAGCAAAACGGCCTCCACAGTCAGCCCCAGATCGGTCAGCTTGTCCAAAACGGTATCCGCGTCGTAGCCCGGGTCGATGAGACAGCAGTGGCTCGAAGCGTTGTCACGGATGATGTAGCAATTGGTCTGGTACGCGCCCAAGGTCAGGGATTTGACTTCCAGCATAGCTGCCTCCTTATCGTCTGGGGGTGTCCATCAGCTGGTCGGTGTCCAGCAGAATGGTCACAGGGCCGTCGTTGACGGACTCCACCTGCATATCCGCGCCGAAGCGGCCATGCTGGGGCGGGAATCCCAGTTCCGCGCAGTCCGCCAGGAACCGCTCATAGAGCCGGTCGCCCAGCTCCGGGGGCGCGGCTTCGGTGAAGCTGGGTCGGCGACCCTTCCGGCAGTTGCCGTAGAGGGTAAACTGGCTGACCACCAGCACCTGCCCGTGAACGGCCTCCAGTCCCAGGTTCATTTTTTCGTTTTCGTCCTCGAAAATCCGCAGCCCCAGAGCCTTTTCCGCCAGATACCGGCATTCCTTTTCCGTGTCCTTGGGGCCAACCCCCAGCAGAATCAGAAAGCCCTGACCGATTTTGCCCACGCACTGACCGTCAATGGTCACGCTGGCGGATTTTACCCGGGTCAATACTGCTCGCATAGCAAATTCTCCTAATCTGTTTTAATTCTGTCCTCTGCGGGAGTTGGTCACATCCCGGATGCTCAGAAGCTTGGCGCGGATGGAATCCAGCTCCGCCACGTTCTTCACCTCGAAGCGGATGGTAATGGTGCTCCGACCGCCGGGCAAATCCTTGGCGTTCATTTCCTTCACCCGAACCCGGGCGGTGCTCATGACCGTGGCTACGTCCAGCACCAGACCGTCTCTTGTGATGCAGTCCAGTTCCAGGGTGGTTTCAAAGGGCTGCTCTTCCTGGGTAGCCCAGCGAACCCGCACCCATCGGGCGGCCTGCTTGGGATCCTCCCGTGCGGCGGCGTTGGGGCAGTCCGCCCGGTGGATGGACACGCCGAAGCCCTTGGTGATGAAGCCCACGATGGCATCTCCGGGGACGGGAGTGCAGCATTTGGCGAACTTGATCATGCACGAGTCGATGTCCTCGACGATGATGCCGTTGACGGCGTGGCGGTTGAGAAGCTCCGCGTCGGAATCCGGCTTCAGGCGCAGAGGGGCACCGGGAAGCTTTTCCGTGGTCTGAGCCTTGATGGCCTTGTTCACGTCGTCCCGGATGCGGCCCACGGCCTTGGTGGCGGTGAGACCGCCGTAGCCGATGGCGGCGTACATATCGTCCCAGCTGTCGAAGGACAGCTTTTGCAGCAAATGGGGTTCCAGTTCGGGATTCGACAGGGCATTCAGCGGCAGCCCTACCCGCTTCATCTCCGCTTCGAAGGAGGCTTTGCCATGGACGATGTTCTCCTCCCGCTTTTCCCGCTTGAACCACTGCTTGATCTTGGTTCTGGCCTGGTTGGACTTGCAGATGGTCAGCCAGTCCCGGCTGGGGCCTTTGGCGGCCTTGGAGGTGAGCACCTCCACAATGTCGCCGTTGCGCAGCTTGGTGTCGATGTTGGCGATCCGGTTGTTGACCTTGGCGCCGATCATGGCGTTGCCCACCCCGGAGTGGATGGCATAGGCAAAGTCGATGGGGGTGGAGCCTGCGGGCAGGGAGACGATCCGACCCTTGGGGGTGTAGACGAAGACCTCGTCGTCGAACATGTCGATTTTCAGAGATTGAACGAATTCCTCCGCATCGGAATCCTGCTGGGTTTCCAGCAGACGGCGAACCCACTCGAAGTCCTTTTCCGTACCGGCACCGGTGCCCTGCTTGTATTTCCAGTGGGCGGCGATGCCGTATTCCGCAGTCTCGTGCATGTCCCAGGTGCGGATCTGCACCTCGAAGGGAATGCCCTGGGAGCCGATGACGGTGGTGTGAAGGCTCTGGTACATATTGGGCTTGGGGGTGGAGATATAGTCCTTGAACCGGCCGGGCACCAGATTGAACAGGTCGTGAACGTGCCCCAGCACATTGTAGCAGTCGGGAATGGTGTCCACGATGACCCGGAAGGCGTAGATGTCGTAAAGCTCGTCGATGGTCTTGCCCTGAGCCTGCATTTTCCGGTAAATGGAGTACACATGCTTGATCCGGCCGTAGGTCTTGTTGTGGATGCCCACGGAGGAAAGCCGCTGGGTGATTTTGTCCTGAATGGTGCGCATGAACACCTCATCCTGCTCCTTGTGGGCATTGAGGTAATTCATGATCTCGTTATAGGAATCGGGCACCAGGTACTTGAGGGCGATGTCCTCCAGCTCCCACTTGATCTTCTGCATGCCCAAGCGGTGCGCCAGAGGCGCGTAAACATCCATGGTCTCCCGGCATTTTTTCAGCTGCTTTTCCGGGGTCTGGTACTGCATGGTGCGCATATTGTGAAGCCGGTCGGCGATCTTGATGAGCACCACCCGGATGTCCTTGGACATGGCCATGAACATCTTGCGCAGGTTTTCCATCTGAGCCTGCTCGGAGGTGGAGAAGTTGGCACGGGTCAGCTTGGTGACACCCTCCACCAGCTCGGCAACGGTGGAGCCGAAGATTCGCTCAATGTCCTCGTGGGAGGCATCGGTGTCTTCAATACAGTCGTGGAGCAGCGCGCCCAGTACCGCGTCGCAGTCCAGACCCATCTCCGCCACGATCTGTGCCACCGCCAGAGGATGGATGATGTAGGGGGAGCCGTCCTTGCGCTTTTGCAGCTGGTGCTTGGCGCTGGCATAGTCCACGGCCTTGTTGATGAGCGTCCAGTCAGCTCCGGGAATGTGCTTGTTGATGGCTCGCTCCATGGCGGCATAGTGTTCTTCAAAGGTTTCCATTTTCTTCAGCTCTCTTTCGCGCGCAGCAGCCGCTGCATG
>CAKTXO010000047.1 GCA_934630985.1 uncultured Oscillospiraceae bacterium
TCAGCCGGAAGTAGATGTCCACAACGGACAGGATGTTCATCAGCTGCCGCTTGTACAGATGCAGACGCTTGACCTGAACGTCGAACATGAAGTCCGGGTTCAGCATCACGCCCTCGTGCTTGGCAATGACGCTGCACAGCTGCTCCTTCTTCTTGCGCTTGATGGCATTGAACTGCGCCACGGTCTCATCGGTAATCTGGGCTTTCATGCCGTCAATCAGATCCAGATTCTTCAGGAAGTCGCCGTCCACATGCTGATGAATCAGCTCGGTAAGCTCCGGGTTGCACAGACCCAGCCACCGGCGGGGGGTAATGCCGTTGGTCTTGTTCTGGAACCGCTCAGGATAGACCTGATACCAATCCTTGAACAGGTCGTCCTTCAGAATCTGGGAGTGGATCTCGGCAACGCCATTGACATAGCTGCCCACATACACAGAAAGGTTCGCCATATGCGCCACATTGTCCCGGACAATGAAGAGATTCGGATGCTCGCTCTTCAGCTTGGCATCGATCTGGCAGATGATGTCCACAATGTCAGGCACCACGGAGCGCAGCAAGTCCAGAGGCCACTTTTCCAGAGCCTCGCCCATAACGGTGTGGTTGGTGTAGGAGAAGGTCTTCTGCGCCACGGCAAAGGCCTCGTCAAAGCTCATGCCCTCCTGCTCCAGCAGGCGGATCAGCTCCGGAATGGACATGGCCGGATGGGTATCGTTCAGCTGCACGGCATAGAACTCGCCGAACCGGCTCAGATCGCTGCCGTGGGCAATCTTGTAGATGCGCAGCATATCCTGCAAAGAAGCGGAGGACAGAACGTACTGCTGCTTGATGCGCAGACGCTTGCCGTCCCAGGTGGAGTCGTTGGGATACAGCACCCGGGTGATGTCCTCGGCCTTGTTCTTGGCATCCAGAGCCCGGAGGTAATCCTGGCTGTTGAAAGCGTCGAAGTTCAGCTCCTCCTCGGCCTCGCACTGCCACAGACGCAGAGTGCCCACATTCTGGGTGCCGTAGCCGATGACGGGCACGTCATAGGGCACCGCCAGGACGGTGTGGTCGGGGAAATGAATCTTCACGGTGTGGTTATACCGGCGGTAGGACCAGGGATCGCCGAACTTGGTCCAGTCGTCGGCCTTCTCCACCTGGTTGCCGTTGCCGTCAAAGCTCTGCTTAAAGAGGCCGAACTTGTAGCGCAGGCCGTAGCCGGACAGAGGAATGTCGCAGGTTGCGGCGCTGTCCAGGAAGCAGGCAGCCAGACGACCCAGGCCGCCGTTGCCCAGGGCATCGTCCTCGATGTCCTCCAGAACAGCCAGGTCAACGCCCCGGTCGGCAAAGAGCTTCTTCATCTCGTCCAGGATGCCCAGGTTGAACAGGTTGCTGTAAACCAGCCGGCCAATCAGATACTCGGCGGAGAAATAGTAGGCCTTGCGCTCATGCAGACGGGTCTTCTTGGCACTGCTCCAGTTGTCGGAGATGGCCATCATCACCGCCTGACCCAGTGCCTCATGGAGCTCCTGGGGGGTAGCGTCCTTCAGGGCTACGTCAAAATTGTACTTCAGCTGGGCTTCCGTCCACTTGAGAATATTCCTGCAATTCAGGTTAGTCATTGGCTATGCCTCCATCATATCGGCGGGAAATCCGCCTGTTTTTCAAACCGCCACGCGGTTGCTGTCAAACTTTGCGGAAGGGGGAAACCGTACCTGTTCATTCAAGAAGGAAACGTTTCCATTCATTCCGCACCAGTATAGAATACTGGTATTTTTCCGCTTTGTCAAGTAAAACCCGTCAAAGATAGAACGATTTTTCCATTTTGGGCAGTTTGTTCAAAGTATCCCCGAAAAAATGGGGACTAAACATATCCTCCATTGTTCAAATATCCCTTAAACCGGGTTCTTTTGGATTGACAGCCCCCCTGGGGAATTGATATAATGAGGAAGAAGAAAGGAGGCGACCCCTATGGCAAGACAGTTATGCCCCAGCTGCGGAAAGCCCTACAACGGGAAAAAATGCGGCAACTGCCTGTACGAGCACTTCACGGAAGAAATCGCCCACGGGTTCCATACCCACGAAGGAGAGCCCCTGGTCATCAAGGATACGGAGCGAAAGCCCATTCCTACCAAGGATCCCTTCGGCTGTGACCGAAGACCCCAGTCTCATCGGCAGTATCGAAAAAGCCGGCAGGCGAAAAAGAACCCGGTGGGCAAGGTTCTCGGAATGGTCATCGCCATTATCGTTTTGGCCAATGTGGCGCTGGGTCTATTTGGCAGCTTCGCGGCTCGGGGGATTTTGTCCGACAGCTCCCGCCAGACAGAGGAAACCCTCGGCGGCTATGACACCGTTCTCTTTTCCGATGAGGATGTCACCATCACCGCCCTGGACAGCGAGCTTCGGGCTCCGGGGGACGGAATGTCCCTGGCGATTCGCAACGACACCGATCAGGATCTGGTGGTATACACTCAGGAACTGCTGGTCAACGGTTATCTGCTGCCTGACGCTGGCTTTTACTGCGATCTGCCCAAACACAGCACCTCTGTCAGCACCCTTTATCTGGACTCCCAGTACCTGAAATACACCGGTTCCGGCACGGTGGAAAATCTGACCTTCTCCCTGATGTTCTGCGATGCCAACGACTATACGGAGGTATTTGAGATCGGCCCCATGGAGGCGGAAGCGGAGGAAGTGTCCGTTGCGCCTTCCGCGGAGGCAGTCTCTGCGGAGCTTCTCTACGACCGGGACGGACTGATGATCTCCTACCTTGGTTTTATGCCGGATGCCTACGACGGGGATTCCCTGAGCAATCTGGTATTCTGTCTGGAAAATACCACTGACAACGAAATCAGCGTCTGCACCGCGGCGTGCACGGTCAACGGTCAGGAGGAGTCCGGACTTTCCCTGTATGTGGAGATCCCGGCGCACACCAAGGCCATCAGCCGGATGTACATGAACCTGGAAGAGGAGAAAACGCTGGCGGAAATCCAGGATTTGTCCGTGAGCCTGCAAGCTTACATTCCGGCGGAGGGGATCGACGGCGGCCTCCGGGCTGTGGACATCGGGCCTCTGGAGATTCCGATTCATGGGCAGTGAGAAGGGAACACAATGCCGCCGGCTCACCCCGGCGGCATTTGCCTTCCCCTGGGGGAAGGTGGCTCGCGCGTCTTCCGCAAGCGCGAGACGGATGAGGGCTACTTGCCTCTCCCTATGGGAGAGGTGCCCCTGGAAGGGGCGGAGAGGGCGTACTTTTGCCCTCTCAGTCACTTCGTGACAGCTCCCCCAGAGTGGGAGCCAAGGGGGACGGATTGTGACCGGATGGAATCCCCGGAGGGGGCACACCAGTGTGAGCTAGATTAAGGTATGACTGCCACCGGCAGTCATTGAGATTTTAGATTTGCTGTGCGGGAGCACCCAAAGGCCCCCCTTGTGTAAAGGGTGGTGCTCCGCGCAGCGAATCAAAATTACCATGACTGCCGGTGGCAGTCATACCACAATGTACTGCTGGCAAAAATCTTTGATTTTTGACTGAGGGATTGCCAAATTGCAGCAATGAGAGCACACAAAAAGATGGGAGTTCTGATCCCCTCAGCCCCAGTGTGCGCACTGGGGCAGCTCCCCTTGGTCAGCAAGGGGAGCCTTTGCGCTCTGCCGGAAGTTCTCGGGAATAGCGAGGGATTGCCACACCAGTGTGCATTATACCATATTCTTCACTGGTTCCCAATGGCACCTTCTATTTTGGTTCAGGCTAGCTCGCAATAACATAACTACATGCAAAAGCAACCCCCTGGGGCGCAAGGCGAACCCAGGGGGTAAAACTATACAGTTTAGTCGGAAACTTCCGCTTCGGTGATGGCGCGGATGAGCTTCTTCTCCTTGGCGGTGTCGAAGCGCATGACGCTGTGGATCTCACCGTTGTCGTAGATATCCACCATATCGCCCCAGCCCTCCATGGGTATGGTGTATCCCTTAATCTTCAGCTCCGGAAGCAGCGGCAGGATTTTGGCCGCCAGCTTGGTCACATCGGTGGGTGTCATGGTAGTGGTAACCATGGGCATCAGGATATCCACCCAATTGTTCAGCTTGCTCAGGGACATATAGCGGAACCGCTCCAGCAGAGCCTCCACCACCTTGCGCTGACGCTCGGTACGCTTGATATCGCTTTCGGAATCACCGGCGGCTTTGCGCATCCGGGCATAGGACAGAGCCTCCATACCCTGAAGCCGCTGAACGCCGGGCTCGATGGTGCGCTTGACGTACAGGGTGTCCTTGTTCAGGTAGTCCGCCTCGGCCTGGGTCAGGTCAATGTCCACGCCGTCAATGTAGTCGATCATCTTGATAAAGCTGTCAAAGCTGACCTCCACATCGTAATCTACCTCAACGCCAAAATTATCCTTCAGGCAGATGTTCGTCATTTCCATGGCACCGGCCGTGTCGCCCCACAAATGACCCAGATTATAGCAGACGGTAAATTTGGCTCTGCCGCACTGATGGCCCTTATAATCCGGCAGCTTCACTAAGGAATCCCGGAGAACGGACATACAATTGATTTCCTTGGTGTAGGTGTTAATAGAAACCAGCATAGTGCTGTCCGCCATGTAAGATTCCTCACCGGCTCTGGCCGCCTGTCCCACCACAAGAATATTGATGATGTCGTCAGCGGTCATCTTAGGAACCGTCGCCTCGGTAGTTGCCTCCGTGGTCTGCGCCGCTTCGGTCTCCGGCGGGCGGGTGACCTCATCCGTAGGCTCGGTGTAGGCATAGGTATCCTTGGGCAGCTCGATGATGTTCATCTTCTTCAGCTTGCTTTGCAGGTAGAGATAGGCCGCACCGGCAAGAATCAGCAGCAGCACCAGAATGACGGCAATGACAATCAGAAAAATCTTCAGCCCCTTTTTCTTCCCGGGCTGCTTGGGTTGCTTGGCCTGTTCAAAACGTCCATGATAGCTCATGTATATCCTCCTGATGGGTCATAGGTTCTTTTTTCGATAATACGCTGGTTATTCTACCACGAAACGCTTTGAAATACAAGCTTTTTTTCTTGTCAATCAGTCCTTGGGCGGGGTGCGGGTAACGATGCGGTAGAGCTTATTGGCAGCCCGGCGGGTAAACTCCCAGGCAAGGAGCCAGTCATAGCGCAGACGCCAGCGGTAAAGGATGGTATCCTTCAGCCCCAGGGGCACGCCGGAGGGAGACGGACGCAGGTTGTTTTTCACCATCAGGTGGAGCTTTTCCGCCTCGAAGCGGTACAGGGGCTTTTTCGTATACCGGGTAGACCAGTAAACCATCCGACCCCGATCCGTCTCCGGATGCCATTCGGTGGCGTAGCGGCAGGTACCTGTGAACAGATCGCATTTCAGGGAGGTGACCTCCCAGGGAATGCCGTAGTTTTCCGGGGCGGCCTGCTGCACATGACAGCCGTTGGCGTTCATGGCAAGGCACAGCACCGGCTCGTCGGCACAGGGGGCGCAGAAATCCGGCCAGCGATATTTTTCGTAATTTGCGATTATTTTCTGGCAGTCCGCATAGATGGCATCGCAGACCGCACCCTTCCGGATAAAGTACAGGCCGCCGTGGATGCTGGATTTTTGGGTAATCCGGGGAGCATAATCGCCGATATCCGCCAAGCGGTACAGTCCCCGGTCGCTGTCCGCCGGAACATTGTAGCCCGCTCCGGAAACATCGTCGGCTCCGGCGAAAAAGTCCCAGAATTCGTTTAAGTCCCCATAGGCCAGGCAGTCCGCGTCAATGAAAATGGTTTCGTCAAAGGGAGCCAGCCGCAGAAGCTCGAACTTGTCGAAAAACGGCTTTCCTGTGGGCGTGAACACAATGGTCTGGTCAAAGCACTTCGTGTGCTCGTTTTCCTGGTCACACAGGATGGCGAAGGGCATGGGTTTTTCGCTGAACAGCCGGTAGGACAGCAGCAGATTTTCCGCCAGCTGGTAATACCAGTCAGTGCCGGTTGCGATGGTGATAAAGCCTCGGGTCATACGACATGCCTCCTAACGGCGGTTTTTCTCCATTATAAGGCATTTCCCCCGGAATGGCAAGAAAAAAGCGGCCGCTCTCTCATCGAAAGCAGCCAATTTAAGTGGTACTCCGCGCAACGAATCTAAAATCTCGATGACTGCCGTTGGCAGTCATACCTTAATGCAGCGCATCCTTGGTGTGGCAATCCCCGAAATATTTTGAGAACCGATTGAGTGCAAGTAGGGGTCAATGCCCTCATTGACCCGTGAATTGCAAGGCTTCCCTTATATCCCAAGCCTTCAAGAAGCTTTCAGTGCCGATCCCTCCGGGGGCAATTTTCTTGTCCCGGCAAGAAAATTGATAAGAAACCGGCTTAGGGGGCGCTGCCGAAAAGCCGCCCCCCTAAGTACCCCCCGGCCGCCCTAACGAACTGCGTCAGAATTTTTCGGATTGCGATCGGCGAGTCTGCCGAAAAAGTCTGAAAGATACGGTGTCACCACCGCGCCACAATGACAGCGTCTTTCGTCAGCCTTTCCGTTTTTTCGGCCAGGCGCACAGCGCCAGGCCCAGACCGGACAAGCCCACGCCCCAGAGACCCAGGGTGAGCCGGCCGGAATCCGCTGTCTGGGGGCAGCCGGAAACGATAGGCGAAATGGCGGGACTTCGCTTCAAATCCCACTGCCCCTTGGTGGGAAGACGCAGCAGGAAGGGACGGAAGGGATAAAAGCCGTCGGTTCGCTCCGTCTGCCGCACCAGGTACAGCCCCGCCTCCAGTCCCGAAAACACCGCCTGACCGTCCACATCCAGCAATAGCTCCCGGCCGGAGCCTGCCAGTTCGGAATAGTACATGGCCAGATTGTCGGACACCGCATCCTGATAGCGCACGGTGCCCCCGCCGTAGTAGTCCAGCACCCGATAGCCCTCGTCGGCGGGAGTGCCTACCTGATAGAGTGTCACCGCCCCGTTGGTCACCGGCAGCTCCCCGGTGTCCAGATCAATTTTCAGACTGCCCTGATTTTCCGCAGCCGCCGCAGGCTGGGTCAGCACCAGCACCAGTGCCAGCACCCAGAATACCCGTTTCATTGTCCCTCTCCCCTTTCGTGTAGGTGGCTACAGTATAACGAAAGAGGCGTGACGAAAGAAAGCGGAACGCCGCCGCGCTCCGCTTTCGTCTTCACTATTTTTTATTCCGCCACGGGCACAGCCTTGACCTTCATCACCGTCTTCTGATAGAGGGCGATGCCCTTGGCCAGCACGTCCATGGCTCGCTCCAAGTCCGCCTGCTTCAGGACATAGGCAATGCGCACCTCGTTGATGCCCTTGCCCGGGGTTTCGTAGAAGGGCGCGCCGGGGGCGAACATCACCGTGTCCCCATGGTCATCAAACTTTTCCAGCAGCCAGTGCTGGAACTTGTCCGAATTGTCCACGGGCAGGCTTGCCATCAGGTAGAAAGCACCCATAGGCTCCTCCACCACCACTCCGGGAATGGCGCGAAGCTTGCGAATTACCGTATCCCGGCGAAGCTTGTACTCGGCCTTGCTGGCTCGGAAGAAGGCGGGATCCACCTTGTACAGCTCTGCCGCGCCTACCTGATCTACGGTGGCAACGGACAGCCGGGACTGACAGAATTTGAGGAGCGCCGCCTGGAGCTGCTTGTTCCGGGTGACCACACAGCCCACCCGGGCGCCGCAGGCGGAAAACCGCTTGGACACGGAGTCCACGATCACCAGATTCTCATCGATATCCCGGAACCGGGCCATGGTGGGCACGCCGAATTTGTCGTCGTAGCAGAACTCCCGGTAGACCTCGTCGCAGATAAGGAACAAATGATGCTTCTTGGCAATGTCCGCGATCATCCGCATTTCCGTCTCGTCCAGAACCACGCCGGTGGGGTTGCCCGGGTTCGTAATGAGGATTGCCCGGGTGTTGGGGGTAATGAGGCTTTCGATCCGCTCCCGGTCGGCGTAGCGGTAGCCCTCCCAAGGATTGGTGGGCAGTGCCCGGATGACGCCGCCGGCGGCATGGACGAAGGTGGTGTAGTTGGGGTAATAAGGCTCAGGGATGATGACCTCGGTGTAGGGATCCAGAATGGACAGACAGGTGAAGAGCAGCGCCTCGCTGCCGCCGGTGGTCACCAGGATGTCGCTGTCCTCCAGAGGCACCCCCAGGGTGCCATAGTAGTTCCGGATGGCCTCAATCAGCTCCGGCCGTCCGGGAGAGGCCTCGTAGGCCAGAGTTTTGTCCGAAAACCCGTGCACCGCCTTATAAAATTCCGGGGGCGTGGCAATGTCCGGCTGACCGATATTCAGATGATAGATTTTCTTCCCGGCCTTTTCCGCCTGGACGGCCAGAGGATGGAATTTGCGCATGGGAGAGGGTTCACAACGGTTCGCGTTTATGGAAATCTGCATACTTACCTCCACCGGCGGCTGCCAGACGCGCCGGATTTTTATATTCTTTCGTAATACGGCTGAGCTCACCGCCCAGAGCCGCAAGACAAATCAAGTTAGGAACGGCCATCAGGCCGTTGGCCGCTTCCGAAAGCCGCCACACCGCCCGGGTGTCCAGCACTGCCCCCAGCACCACCGCCAGTGACTGGGCGGCGACAAACCAGGCCTTGCCCCGCTCTCCCCAGAGGAAGGCGGCGAACCGGGTTCCGTAATAGCCCCAGCCGAGAATGGCCGCCGTGGCGAAGAGAATCAGTGCCGCCGTGAGAAGAACCCCCGCCCAGCTGCCGTAGACCTGAGCAAAGGCCGCCTCCGTCAGTGCCCCGCCCACGTCAGTCCCATAGGGAATGGGTACGCCCGTGACGAGAATCACCAATGCCGTCAGGGTACAGATCAGGATGGTGTCCAGGAATACCTCCACAATGCCCATCAGTCCCTGCTCGGAAGGCTCCACGTTTTCCGCCCCGGCGTGGGCAATGGAGGCAGTGCCCATGCCTGCCTCATTGGTGAATACCCCACGGCTGCAACCCACCCGCAGAGCCGAAAAAGCCGAACCCAATGCCCCGCCGGTGACTGCTCTGGGGCAAACGGCTCCGGTGAAAATTGCCTGAAAAGCTCCGGCAATCCGCCCCTGGAAGACCAGAAGCACAAGGGCACACATCAGGATATACCCTGCCGCGGCGAAGGGCACAAGCAGCTGCGCTGTTTTTCCCACCCGGCTGGCTCCGTCCCGGAGAAGCGTCCCAATTGCCAGCGCCATGCCGACGCCCAGCAGAAGATTTCCCATCACTCCCGGTCGGCCTCCCAAACGGGTCAGCAGCCCGTTGACCCCGGTCATCACCGCGTTGATCTGGGCGGCGTTTCCCACCCCGAAGGCGGCGAGAATGCCAAATAAGCAGTAAATCTTCGCCATGGGGCGAAATTTCTCTCCCAAGCCCCGGGTCATGACGTACATGGGGCCGCCGGAGAAGCCCGCCGGGGTTTTTACCCGGTAGCGCACCGCCAGAGCCGTTTCGGAAAACTTTGTGGCCATGCCCAGAAAGCCGCAGACCCACATCCAGAAAATGGCTCCCGGCCCGCCGAGACAAATAGCCCCGGCTACACCCACCAGGTTTCCGGTGCCCACAGTAGCGGCTAACGCCGTGCAAAGGGCCTGGAAGGAGGATACCCCCTTCTTTTTCTCCGGGGATACCAGCCGCCGGAAGAAAAGCCTCAGTGCCCGGGGCAGCAGAACCAGCTGGGGAACTCCCAGCCGCACCGTCAGGTACAGACCCACCCCTAGAATCAGAAGCATGGCCGGAATCTCCGGCGTTATGCAGCAGGCGTACAAACGTACATCAGTCATGGCACTCCCCTACTCTATCACTGTTTACCAAAAACTGCAATACAAATTTTCCGTTTTCGACAAAAAAAGAGGCCATTAACCCCTGTCACCGCGAACCGGCCGATGTCACCGATACGGTGCTCTCCCGGGTTCCTTCGCGTTGCAGAGCCTTAACAGCCTCTTTTGTTTTCTGAAATTCCAATCGGTTATTCCCAGGTGGCCCAGATTTCCGGGCAGTAGCCTACGGTGGCCTGCTTTCCGTTGCGCACCACCGGGGTCTTCATCAGCATGGGATCGTCGAAGACCTTGTCTTCCTTGGCGGTTTTGTCGTCCATGTACTTCATGAGGGTGATCTCCTGGGACTTCCCCTCCCAGTCGATGAGCTTGTCAATGCCGCCCACCGCCCGGAGGACGGAATCGAACTCCCGGCCGGACATGCCGTACTTTTTCAGGTCGATGGACTGAAAGGGAATCCGCCGCTCCTTGAAATACCGCTCGGCTTTCTTGGTGTCAAAGCACTT
>CAKTXO010000048.1 GCA_934630985.1 uncultured Oscillospiraceae bacterium
CAGCTATCCTACGCCGCCGCCAAGGATCACAAGCTGACCGTGAAGGAGCTGAACGAACTAGCCTGCCGGCTTTACAATGAGTACGGCCTGGAAACGCAGCCCGGGGTCAAGGAGATTTACAGCTGGGTGGAGATTCCCCACACCTATGAATCCCCCTTTTACTATATCAGCTACGCCACCTCGGCGGTAAACGCCCTGGACATTTTGAGTATTTCCCAGGAGGACTACCGGGAGGCGGCAGACACCTATATGCGGCTGACCGCCCTGCCTATGGACATTCCCTATCAGAAGGCTCTGGAGCAGGTGGGTCTGCACAATACCTTCGATGCCGACACCCTGCAATTCATCGGCCAGGGCGTGGCGGAATATGTGAATGACCTGTCCGGCTTCATCGACTACCCCGACGCGGCTTAAAAGGGACATAGTATCCAGCAGCGCTTTCGACTGGAAGTGCTGACTTCGATAACTCTGTCATTGCGAACCAGTGGAATGTGGCAATTCCTTGGTATTTCAGAACGCTATCGGAAACGCATGTCATTGCGAACCAGCGTCGCAACGCTGGTGTGGCAATCCGTAACCCCTGCCTTTCCTTCGGGGTGGTGCTCCGCGCAGCGAATTAAAATTGAAATGATTGCCAGTGGCAATCATACCATAATTTATGCTGTCACGAAGTGACTGAGGGGATCAGAATTTCTATATTTTGACAATCCCTCAGTCAAAAATCAAAGATTTTTGCCAGCTCCCTTTACACAAGGGAGCCGTGGGTGCTCCCGCACCAGTGCGTTTTTTGATGGCTCTCGGAATGTTTTGCGGATTGTGACCGGAGGGAATCCCTGGAAGGGGCTACACCAGCGTTGCCATGCTGGTTCGCTATGACCTGACAGCATCGTCCCCGGTGGGAATTCCCACACAAAGACAAAAAGGCTTGCCGTCCGGAAACAGACGGCAAGCCTCTTTTTGCAATTTTCGAAAAGGGCTTACTTCCACAGACCGTCGGGGTACTTGCCCGCGTCCGTCATAGCCTTCAGGGCGTTCACCACCATGGGCTTATCGGCGGCGTAGGTCACGCCGAACCAACGGTCAGGAGAGGACAGCACCCGGAAGGTGGCCTTCTTCTCCTGAATCAGCTGGGTGATGGGCAGGGGCAGGAAGAACTCACACTTGAGAGGATTGGTCTTCAGAGCTTCCTTCAGGAAAGCGGAGAACCGCCCTTCGATCTCATCCAGGAAGCTGGGCATGAAGCCCCACATATTCATAGACACGGTGGTTTCCGGAGCCACATCTGTGTAAACCCCGTCTTCCAGATAGCGGATGCCGCCGGGATAGGTTTCGATGCTGGTGCGCTCGATGACCTCTTCCAGGTAGCCGTTGCCGTCAATCTTGCACACGCCACGAGCTACGCTGCCGTTCTCGGTGACGGTCTTGCCCAGCTCATAGCCCACCATGCAGTAGGCGTGGGGGTCGGTGGTGGCGGCCAACTGGTCGTAGATGACCTTGAATGCGGCCTTGCCATAGTAGTCATCGGCGTTGATGACGGCAAAGGGCGCGCCGTCAATAGCCTCCCGGGCGCAGAACACCGCGTGGGCGGTGCCCCAGGGCTTGACCCGGCCTTCGGGAACGGTGAAACCGGCGGGCAGATCCGTCAGCTCCTGATAGGCGTAGCGGATTTCCACGGGAGCCTTCTCCAGGCGCTTGCCCACGGTGGACATAAAGTCATGCTTGATGGCTTCCTTGATGATAATCACAACGGTGTCGAAGCCGGCCTGATGGGCATCATAAATGGAATAATCCAAAATGGCCTCGCCCTGACTGCCTACGGGATCGATCTGCTTCAGTCCGCCGTAGCGGCTGCCCATGCCGGCGGCCATGACCACAAGAACAGGTTTCTTTGCCATACAATCTTTCTCCTTTGTGTGTTGGATATACCTCCATTATACGCTTTTGCCCAACGGAAAGCAAGACCGGAGACATGGATTCAGAGATTTCCACAAATTTTTAGGGAAATGTAACAAACAAAACCATTACGCTTTGTGAATAACCCTGTCACCCAGGGGGAAAATAACCGAAGGAGGGAAGAAAATGATCCTGTCGTATTTTCGTACATTGTTTTTGTACCTGGTGCTGATTTTCGCCGTCCGGCTTATGGGCAAGCGGCAGATCGGGGAAATGGAGCCGGCGGAATTCGTTGTGACCATGCTGGTGGCGAACCTGGCGGCCATCCCCATGCAGGATGGGGCTATCCCGCTCTATTCCGGGCTGGTGCCGATTCTGACAGTGCTGGGCATGGAGCTGGTGCTGTCCGGGCTGATCCTGCGCAGCGTCCGGCTCCGGCGGCTGCTGTGCGGCAAGCCGGTGATTCTCATCGACAACGGGAAAATCTTGCAGGAGAATCTGAAAAGCGCAAGAATTAACCTGGATGAGCTTACCGGTCAGCTTCGAGCCAAGGATGTGCTGGACATCCGGACGGTGCAGTTTGCCATCCTGGAAACCAGCGGGGATTTGTCCGTATTTCCCTACCCCAAGGAAAAGCCCGCCAGCGCCAAGGACGCGGGGGTGCAGGCAACCGGGCAGCATTTGCCGGTGACGGTGGTGGAGGACGGCTATCTGTCCCGGGAGAATCTGGAACGGGCGAAAAAGGATGAAAAGTGGCTGGAAAAGGTGCTTTCCCAGCACAATTGCGGTGTCAAGGAGACGTTTTTGCTGACGGTGGACGAAAGCGGTCAGGTGGTCTGGCTGGGAAAGGAAATAAAATGAAGCGATGCTGGTTTGGGGTCTGCCTGCTGGCAATTCTGCTGGCAGGAAGTATCGCCGTGACCTGGGGCATGGATGGGGTGCACCGGCCGATAGCCGGGGAATTGCGCCGGGCGGCGATCTGCGCCCAGGCAGAAGAGCCGGAGCAGGCGGAGGCGGAATTCAGAAAAGCCCAGGCGGACTGGGAAAGATGGGCCCATTTCCGAGGCTGCTTTGCGGATCACACCCCCACGGAGGCGGTAGATCAGGAGCTGGCGGCGGCTCGGTCTTCCGCAACGCTGGAAGAATGGCCGGACTTTGCCGCCTCCTGCGCCCGGGCGGCCAAAATGGTGGAGGCGATAGGCGCTGCCCATGCCTTCAATTGGTGGAATCTGCTGTGACGAAATATTGTAAAATCTCCGAAATAGCGGGTAGGGGCGGCCGAAAACTATGTCATTGCGAACCAGTGCTCACACGGGTGTGCCCCTCTCCGGGGATTTCCTCCGGTCACAATCCGTTCCCCCGCCCCTCTTGGCTCCCACTTTGGGGGAGCTGTCACGAAGTGACTGAGAGGGTAAACACGCCCTCTCCGCCCCTTCCAGGGGCACCTCTCCCATAGGGAGAGGCAAGAGGCTACTTATTCATTGTGCCCCATCCGTCCCCAGAGCCAGGGCGGTCACGGCCTGCGCCAGAGCCTTTGCCGCCCGCTGAGCCTCTGCCTGGGTATTCCCTGCCGCGCCGATTTCAATCAGCAGGGAGCCGGGGCACAGATCCTGGTTGAACCGGGCGGCACGAAGCTGCAAGGGTCGGGTAATGCCCGGATACATTCGTTCCAGCTGGGCGTGGAGCTTCAGCCCCAGGGAAAGATTCTCCTCGTAGGTATCATAATTCGTCCCCATGACGATCATCAGCTGAGCCGATGGCTCCCCTGCTACCGTGGCCTGGGTGCGCATTTGTCGGTTCCCCTCCCCTGCCGCGTCCCGGTGCAGGTCGAGAATCAGCCGCAGACCGGAATATTGGCGCAGATAGGCTTCCAGGGATTTCCGGGTGCGTACATAGGCTCCGTTGTAGCTGGGGTAGTCGTGAAGCTCCCGGTCGTGGATGACGCCGATGCCCTGCTCTTCCAGAGCCTGGGCTACAATGTCGCCCATGGCGATCATATTTCCGGATTCCTCGGTGGTGCGCCAGCCCGGGGACTCGGCGTAGCCTTCCGTGGTGTGGGTGTGGATAATGAGCACCGAGGGGGGATCCTCCCGGAGATTCCAGGTCAGAGGCCGGGTAAGCAGCGCCTCGATATCCGGCTCCACCGTAGCGGCGTAATAAAGGGAGGGCTCCTCCGCCTGGGAAAAGCTGGGAAGGATTGGTACCGTTTCCGGGGGAACCGTCGCCGCCGGGGGAGATTCCATGAAATTCGGGGAAAAAGCGGGCAAAGCGCTTGAAAACCGGACATCCCGTCCGGTTTCCAGGTATAGAAAAAAGGCCGCCGTGTGGGGGCTGGTCAGAAAATCCAGAGCCCGTCCGCCCCAGCCCCCCAGCCAGAGCCGCAGAACCAGGGCGCAGAGCACCGCTGTGATCCCTACCCGCCGTGCCCGGGTAAGCTGCTTCACATAGATCCCTCCCGTAATCGATGAAAACGGCGGCAAGCGGGAAATGTTAGCTAGAGGTTCCCTGGCTTTTGGGCTTCCACCTGGGGCGTGAGCGCAGTTCCACACGCAGCTTTTGGAAAAATTCCGTCAGCAGCGCCCCGCAGGCTTCCTCCAGGATTCCCGACTCCACCTTCGGATGGTGATTGAACCCCATATCAAACAGGCCGCACACCGACCGGACGGCGCCGGATTTTGCGTCCCCGGCACCGTAGACCACCCGGGGAATCCGGGCATTCACAATTGCTCCGGCGCACATGGGGCAGGGCTCCAGGGTCACATACAGGGTGCACTCCCACAGCCGCCAGCCGTTTAAGTTTGCGCAGGCATCGTTGATGGCCTCGATTTCCGCGTGAGCCAGGGCGTTTTTCGCCTCCTCCCGGCGGTTGCGCCCCCGGCCGACAATCTGACCCTTTCGGGTGATGACGCAGCCCACAGGCACTTCCCCCGCGTCAAAGGCCTCCTTCGCCAGCGCCAATGCCGCAAGCATAAATTCCTCGTCCATGATATCCCTCCTCTTGTGGAGTTATCATAGCCGAAAACCGCCCTGGCCGTCAAGGGTATGATAGCAAAAAGAGAGCGCGGATATTGTCAGATATCGTTCGCAGGACAAATCCGGTTTTCCTTCCTAGAATGAAAGAAAAAACAAGGGAGGAAACATCATGGAATCGACCTTATATTTTGACCCCCAGGCGGCGAAGCCTGCCGCCTTCTGTCCGGAGTGCGGCGGGGAGTGCTATGCCCCCGGCTGCTTCTGCTTCCGATGCGAAAGGAGCGCCCTATGACCCTGGAGGAAATCAGCCTGTCCTATCGGGTGGCGGCGGAGCCGCTGCGCCGTCGGCTCCGGGAGCTGCGGCAGGTCGCCGCGGTGGAAACCGACCCGGAGGAATTGTGGCAGCTTCGGCACCGGATGGCGGTGCTTACGCCGATTCTGACCCAGCTGAACGAGCTGGCGGAGCTGACGGCCCACTACTACGAAAGGGGGTACTGGCGCGATGAGAAATATACCCTCTGACAGCCGGGGCAAGCTGGAGCTGGTCAAGCGCATTATGGAGCAGGAGCTCAGCGAGCTTCAGCGGCAGACCCTGGTGGATTACTACATCCGGGGAATGACCATGACGGAAATCGCCCGGGCCCGGTCTGTGACGCCCAGCACGGTGTACCGCACCCTGACGCGGGGGATGGCAAGAATCTGGCGGTTTCTGCTTCTCGACCCGGAGGATTGTAAAAAAATCGTGAACTCCCCGGGAAAAATCCGGCAAAAGCTTGCGAAATCCGGGAAAAATGGTATAATATCAGATATATAAAAAACTCCCCGGTGAGCCTGGCAGCGCACCGGGGAACCGATTATGTCAAAGGACGGTTTGATTGAAAATGAAAACCATGCTCTTTATCATGAATCCCTTTGCCGGGCAGAAGCGGGCAAACCGGGTGCTGCCGGATATTTTGCTGCTGTTCAGTCAGGCGGGATACGACATCCACACCGTGATGACCACCGGCACCGGCGCGGCTACCCAGGCGGCTCAGATCCAGGCCGACAGCGTGGATTTGGTGGTCTGCTGCGGCGGAGACGGCACCCTGAACGAGACCATTACCGGGCTTCTGCGCTCCGGCGTAAAGACCCCTCTGGGCTATATTCCCACGGGCACGACCAATGACTTCGCGGCCTCCCTGGGTCTTTCCCATAACCCGGTTCAGGCGGCCAAGGACATTCTGGAGGGCGAGGTGCACGCCTACGACGCAGGTCGGTTCGGGGAGCGGTTTTTCTCCTATGTGGCTTCCTTCGGCGCCTTTACCCGCTCCAGCTATATCGTGCCCCAGAATATCAAGAATGCCCTGGGTCACACCGCCTATGTGCTGGGGGGAATTTCCGAGCTGTCCCAGATTCGCAACGAGCATATCCGCATGGACATTGACGGGGAGATTGTGGAGGACGACTTCCTCTTCGGCGCCATCTGCAATTCCACCTCCATCGGCGGAATTCTGACCCTGGATCCGGAGCAGGTGGATATGGGCGACGGCCTGTTTGAGGTCATGCTGGTGCGGATGCCCAGAAGCCTTGCCGAGCTGTCCGAGTGCCTTCGGGCTGTCCAGTCCCAGGACTACAACTGCGAGATGATCACCTTCCGTTCCGCCAGCCACATTCGGGTGGAGGCCGACCCCACCATGGACTGGTCCCTGGACGGGGAAAGGGAAGAAGGTCACGAGACGGTGGAGGTGGAAAACCTGCACCATGCCATCCACCTGGTACAGAAAAAGGCCGATGCTTAATACGACGCTGTGTTATGTCACCCGGGGAAACGACGTGCTGATGCTCCACCGGGTGAAGAAGAAAAACGACATCAATCACGACAAGTGGATTGGCATCGGCGGCAAATTCGAGCCGGAGGAAAGCCCGGAGGAATGCCTTCTCCGGGAGGCCAAGGAGGAAACGGGACTGACACTGACCCGCTGGCAGTGTCGGGGCGTAGTGACGTTTCTGAACGATACCTGCGAGGGCGAGTATATGTACCTGTTCACCGCGGACGCTTTCGAAGGGGAGTTGACGGACTGCCCCGAGGGGGATTTGCGGTGGGTCAGCCGGGAATTTCTGAATGGCTTGCCCAAGTGGGCGGGAGATCAGATTTTCCTGGATTTGCTGTGGCAGGATGCCCCATTCTTTCTTCTTACCTTGCGCTACCTCGGGGACACGCTGGTGGAAGCCATCCTGGACGGAAAGAAAATTCGCTGATTCTGCCTTCCCTTGGGGGAAGGTGGCTCGCGCGTCTCCCGCAAGCGCGAGACGGATGAGGGCCACTTGTCTCTCCCTATGGGAGAGGTGCCCCAAAGGGGCGGAGAGGGCGATTTTTACCCTCTCAGTCACTTTTCGTGACAGCTCCCCCGGAGTGGAAGCCAAGGGGGAACGAGGGGAACGGATTGCCACACCAGTGACATCGGTCACTGGTTCGCAATGACAACCTCCATCTGGGTGCACCGTATTCTTAAAAAAGTTATAAAGACTTTTCCCTCCTTTTGTGATACAATGTCGCAAAAGGAGGGAATTTACATGAAAAGGTGTCTTTGCGTCCTGCTGGTGCTGGCGCTGCTGGCAGGACTGGGACTGACGGTGGGCAGAACGCCGATTTACAATCTGTACCGGGAGATCGAATACCGCCGGGGTACCCCCACCGAGGCGGAGCAGACGGTGCACGCCTACGCCGAGGCTCATAAAATCCCCTACGGCAGCTATCCCAAGGATCTGATCGAACTATTGGAAATCAACCCGGAAACCCGGGATTTTGTGCTGAATTACCCCACCCGGCAGGAAATTCCGGTGGATTTGTCCGGCTACAGCCGGGAAACCGTGCCCCTGTTTCTGCAATGGGATCCCATGTGGGGCTACGAGAAATACGGCAGCGGCTGCATTGGTCAGACCGGCTGCGGCCCCACATGTCTTGCCATGGTGGGCTACTATCTCACCGGCGAGGAAAGCTTCAACCCCAAGGACGTGGCGGCGTTTTCCGGGGAAAACGGCTACTATGCCTCCGGCTACGGTTCCTCCTGGACCCTCATCAGCGAGGGCGGGGTCAAGCTGGGACTGAAGGTTCAGGAGCTGCCCCTGGTCAAGGGAAAAATGACGGCGGCGGTGGAGGCCGGGCATCCGGTGATTCTGGCTCTGGGCAAGGGGGATTTCACTTCCTCCGGTCATTATATCGTGCTTACCGGCTGGAACGGAGAGACCTTCCGGGTCAACGACCCCAACAGCCCCATTCGTTCGGGTCGGCTCTGGAGCTATGAAGAGCTGGAACCTCAGATCCGCAACATCTGGGAGCTGAGCGTGTAACAAAACGAGGCGGCCGCATTGCGGCCGCCTCGTTTCGTTATAAATGACTTCCTATCCTGCCTGAGCACTTCCGATAAACGCACTAACAGTGGGTCGAAAGATTTTGACGCACTTCCGGCGGTGCGGCCGGGGGATTCTCAAGGGGGCGGCTTTTCGGCAGCGCCCCTTGAGCCGGCTTCTTATCAATGTTCTTGCCGGGACAAGAACATTGCCCCCGGAGGGACCAGAACCGAAATATTTATGAAGAGAACGATCATACGCACAATTTTTTCTCCGGGACGATGAGGGCATCGGTCTACGCATTCTATTATGGTTCTCGGAACGACCGGGGGATTGTGACCGGAGGAAATCCTTGGAAAGGGCCACACCAGTGTGAGCTACATTAAGGTATGACTGCCACTGGCAGTCATTAAGATTTTAATTCGCTGCGCGGAGCACCACTGGTTCGCAAAGACATGGTTTTCCGATAGCCTGAAATGAGACAGCCGACTCAGCTTTATTCTTCCACCGGGAACCAATAGGAGAAGTAGAACCCGGCGATGGAGCCCCACATGTCGTCCCCGTCGTACTCCCAGGGACGGAAGTAGTAGACCTCCTGGGGCAGAATGTAAGGGCCGTACATGGCGGCATGGATGGCTCGGTACTGAGCCATGGTGGGCTGGGCGGCAGAATAATTCCGGTTGATGCCCTTCATGCCGTAGACGATATCCCGGACGGTGTTGCTGAAGTAGGGGCTGGTCAGCCGGTTCAGAGCCACCTCTGCCACTGCCTGCTGTACCTTTTCCGACTTGCTGCGAGCCTGAGCCCAGACATAGGCAGCCAGAAGGCGGATGTCCTCTTCGTCCAGCTCGTAGCCTTCGTACCGGGTTTCCGGGGTTTCCGGCTTGGAGGCATCGTACAGCTCCAAGTCCTGGGGCATGGCGGATTTGTCAAAGACCCAGGCTCCGGCGTAGCCTTTGGTGACGGCGAAGTCCGTAAAGCCGTTTTCCCAGCCGGGCTGAAGCTCTTCTTTATAGTAGTTGGGTCGGAAGGGGTCGTTGATGAGGATTTTCCCCTTCTCGTTCAGCCCCGTCAGGACGATGAAGTGCTGGCCGGTGGTGAAGTCCGATTTCTCGTTTTCCAGCACAATGACCACCTTCCCCTCCTCCAATGCCTTCCGGGTGAGAGAAAAGTCGAAGTTCTTCTCGTAGGGCAGGTGGAGGGCTTCCGCCGCCAGCTCTAGCTTCTCCACATTGTTCAGCCCCTCTTTGTCAAAGTGGTACACCAGCTGATCGGGGGTATAGACCTGGTCGGTCATGTAGGTCGCCACCATGGCAAGGCTTGTCAGGCTGCATCCGGAGGTGGCGATGGTGCCGCCGGAGCTTCCGAATTTCAGGTAGGGGTAGTCCGTCTGATAGTATTGGGGCACGGTGTCGATGGCCTGCCGGAGGGGTTCTGTCTCTGCCACGGTGGTCTCCGGGACGGTTTCCGGCTCCGTGACCAGGGGTTCCGGCAGGGTTTCCGCCGCCGCTTCCAGGGGGACGGAACGGAAGCCCAGGCTGAAGCCCGTCAGGGCGGAAAGCAGGCACAGCAGCGCCGCGGATAGAATCCATTTTTTGCTCACAAATTGTTGCGCCTTTCTGGGTATTTCTTACCAGTATACCAGTTTGCCAAGGGTAATGCAAGCTTTCCCTTTACTTTTTCCGAAAAATCTGGTATCTTTATAGGCAAAGAAAGGCGGTGGAGCCATGAAAACCAAACGAATCACCCGGCTGGCTCTGCTGACGGCCATCGCCCTGACCATCTTCCTGGTGGAGGCCCAGATCCCGGCGCTGGTGCCCATTCCCGGCATCAAGCTGGGGCTTGCCAACATCGTCACGGTGTT
>CAKTXO010000049.1 GCA_934630985.1 uncultured Oscillospiraceae bacterium
CTTTTCTTTGGGCCTATAATAGCATAAAACCACCGATTTTGCAACCGTTTCCGCCAAACCGGCAAAACCTCCCGGCGTAGGATACGCCGGGAGGTTTTCTCACTTTTTCAATCTGCCATACAGGCCGGTCATCTTCCGGATTTTCTTTGCCAGACGGTCGGAATCGAAGCCCGGCTGGGCCCGCCAGGTCCAGTTGGCGGCGGACAGGGTGCCGGGGAAGTTCATTCTGGCCTCCCCGCCCAGCTCCAGATAGTCCTGCATCTGGGCAACGAACAGCTTGGAAACGCTGGACATGCCGCCCCGGATCATGCCCCAGACGTAGCCCTCCTGCCGGGAAAGTCCCAGATAGGCCTTGGCGTAGGCCTTGTCCTGACGGGAAGCCTCGTCGAACCACTGCTTGAGAGTCACGTTGTCGTGGGTGCCGGTGTAGCACACGGAATCCACCGGGTACAGATGGGGCAGGTAGTCGCTTTCCTCCCGGGAATCGAAGGCAAATTCCAGCACCTTCATGCCCGGATAGCCGGAATCCTCCAACAGCTTCCGGACGCCGGGGGTCACAAAGCCTAAGTCCTCAGCGATAAAGTCCAGCTCCGGCAGAGCCTTCTGCACCGCCCGGATGAAGTCAATCCCCGGCCCCTTGACCCAGGTGCCGTTTCTGGCGGTTTTGTCCCCGGCGGGCACTGCCCAGTAGCTTTCAAAGCCCCGGAAGTGGTCGAATCGCACCACGTCGTACATATGGGCGGCGGCTGCCAGCCGATGAATCCACCAGCCATAGCCCGTGTCCGCCATGGCCTGCCAGTCGTAAATGGGGTTGCCCCAGAGCTGACCGTCGGCGGTAAAGCCGTCCGGCGGGCAGCCCGCCACCACCTCTGGGTGCCGGGTCTCGTCCAACTGGAACAGATCACTGTTGACCCACACATCCGCCGAATCCAGGGGCACATAAATGGGCACGTCGCCGATGATGCGGATGCCCTTGCCGTTGGCGTAGGCCCGCAAAGCCCGCCACTGCTTCCGGAACTCATACTGAACGAAGCACTGATAGCGGATTTCCTCCCGGTTTTCCTCCCTAGCCTTCTCCAGAGCATCCTCCCGACGAAGGCGCAGATCTTCCTCCCAGGAAAGCCAGGGGGCGCCGCCGTGATTTTCCTTCAGAGCCATGAACAGGGCGTAATCCGGCAACCACTGGGTGCTTTCCGTCAGGAAAGCCTCATAGTCCTCGTCCGGCGTGAACCGGCCGAAGGCGGTGTGCAGAAGCTTCCCCCGCTGGGCATAAAGCTTTCCGTAGCTGACCCGGCCGGGGTCGTCTCCCCAGTCCACCGCCGCCGGTTCCTCCGGTTTCAGCAGTCCCTGAGAAACCAGGGTGTCCAGGTCAATGAGATAAGGATTTCCCGCTCCCGCGGAAAAGGACTGATAGGGGGAATCCCCGTAGCCCGTAGGGGACAGGGGCAGAATCTGCCAGCAGGACTGGCCTGCCTTTTCCAGAAAATCCACAAAGTCATAAGCACTTTTTCCCATGGTGCCCACGCCGTAAGGCCCGGGCAGAGAGGTGATGTGCATTAAAATTCCACTTTGGCGCATGTTCATTTCTCCTTGTATACTGCTTTCAAACGCGGTAGGCCCTAATGGGTATTTCAGCGTTCCCGGACGCTCTCCCGGCAACTGACCCGGAAGGGCACCCGCTCATGGCGGCTGGTCGTGCCGTTTTCGATGGCATCGAGAAGGATTTCCACGCTTCTGGCCGCCATTTCCTCCGCAGGCTGAACCACCGTGGCAAGCTTGGGCACCAGGTATTCACCGATGGGCAGACCGTCCAGTCCCAGCACCGACACATCCTCCGGAACCCGCTTGCCCCCGTCCCCCAGCGCACGGATGGCACCGATGGCCATCACATCCGCGCAGGCAAACAGAGCGGTAAACTCCCGTCCTGAACTCAGCAGCGCCTGGGCCGCCCGGTAGCCGTCCCGGTAGGAATAGCGCACGCCCTGGTAGTCCCGCTCCGGGTCAAAGTCCAGGCCGTGGGCCCGGACAGCCTGTAGGCAGCCTTCGTAGCGCAAGCGGCTGGTATCAGACAGCCGCCGGTCGCCGCCGACGATGGCAATGCGCCGATGACCCAGGGAAATCAGGGTCTCCACCGCCTGCCGTCCCGCCTCCCGGTCGTCAATGGTGACGCTGGACAGGTTAGGAAAGGGCAGTGGGGAGGCGTCGTTGGTCGCCACCACGCAGGGCACGTCCACCGTCCGGAAATCCTCGGTAAAATTCTCGTTCACGCCGCCCAGGAACAGAATCCCCAGGGGCTTCTTCTCCCGGCACAGCTTGATGGCACGAGCCGCCTCGTTGGCGTCCTCGTCCATGTAATCCACCACCAGCTGATATCGGGTCTCGGAAATCAACTGCTGAATCTTCTCCACCATTTCCCCGAACAGCTCGTTCCGGGTGCCTTTGACCACCATCAAAATGGTGTTGGAGTGGGTCTGCTTCAGCTGTTTGGCGTTGACATTCAGCTCAAAGCCCATTTCCGCCGCGGCCTGCTGGATGGCGGCTCGAGCCTTGGGACTGACGTTTGGATGGTTGTTCAGCGCCCGGGAAACAGTGCCCACGGCGTAGCCGGTTTTGGCGGCGATGTCTTTAATGGTCATGTGGGCGATGCCTCCTTTCGCGTTTGACTTTTTTTCTTAGGAAACTCTGAATAAATCGTCTGCGGCCGAAGAGCGGATCTTTTTCGCCTACTCTTCAGCATCAAAAGCCGGAAATATAGCGCAGCCGTTGCCAGCGCAAGCTGGCTTACGGATGCGGCATACCCCTTGCGGGTACATCCAGTATTCCTCTGCTTTTGATGCTTTGACTAGTCAAAAAATCTCTCGCTCTCAGCTCTTGCCGATTTAATCAGAGCTTCCCTTACAGGCAGTGGGCGGCCAGTGGCCGCCCGGAATTGTTTTCTTTTGATGATTTTGCCTTGCCTCTCCCTATGGGAGAGGTGCCCGGTCAGGGCGGAGAGGGCTTTTTACCCTCTCAGTCACTTCGTGACAGCTCCCCCAATGTGGGAGCCAAGACCCTCATCCGTCACGGCTTCGCCGTGCCGCCTTCCCCCAAGGGAAGGCATGCGGCTCCCGGCCTCAGCCCTTGACGGCACCGGCGGCAACGCCCTTGATGATGTGCTTCTGGCAGAAGATATACACCAGGATGATGGGGATGATGCTCAGCATGATGACCGCCATGGTGGCGCCCAGATCCACGGAGCCGTAGGAGCCCTTCAGATACTGAACGTGAATGGGAATGGTCATATACTTGGTGCGATCCAGCACCAGGTAGGGCAGCAGATAGTCGTTCCACACCCACATGAGCTCCAGAATGCCCACGGAGATCATGGTCGGCTTGAGCATGGGCAGCACCACCAGGAAGAAGGTGCGCAGAGGGCCGCAGCCGTCAATGGCCGCCGCTTCCTCGATTTCCTTGGGAAGTCCCTTGACAAAGCCCAGGAACATGAAGATGGCAAGGCCCGCGCCGAAGCCCAGGTACACAATGGGAATGGTGAAGGGGGTGTTCAGCTTCAGCTTATCGGCGGTGAAGGTCAGGGTGAACATGACCATCTGGAAGGGGACGATCATGGAGAACAGGCACAGATAGTAGAAGATCCGGCTTCCCAGACTGTTCACCCGGGCAATGTACCAGGCGGACATGGAGCAGAACAGCAGAATCAGCGCCACGGAGACCACCGTGATGAACAAGCTGTAGCTGACGGATTTCAGGAAGGGGTAGTTGCCGAAGGTCATGCCCTTGATGTAGTTGGTAAAGCCCACGAAGGACTCGGAGCTGGGCAGGGCGAAGGGATCCAGGTTCACATAGGCGTTGGCCTTAAAGGAATTGATAAGTACCGCAAAAATGGGAATCAGCCAGGCCAGGCACAGGACGACGAAAAAGTCGGTGAGAACCCTACGGCCGGGAGAATAGGGCTGTTGTTTTTTGTTTTTCATTACTGCTCAACCTCCTTGGAACGGGTTGCCGCCTGCTGGGCAAGAGCCAGAGCCGCAACCAGGATGAAGAATACCACAGCCTTGGCCTGGGCCACGCCGTGCCAGTTCTTATTGATATTGTAGGTAGAATAGATGTTCAGAGCCAGCAGCTCGGTGATGTTGACCTTGGTGCCGTTCTCCATGACAGAGGGCAGGCCGCCGGTCAGAGCCATGTTCTGATCGAACATCTTGAAGGAGTTGGTCAGGGTCAGGAAGGTGCAGGTGGTGATGGCGGGCATCATGTTGGGGATGATGACCTGGAACAGCGCCTGGGAACCGCTGGCGCCGTCGATCTTGGCCGCCTCCATCATGTCCTCGGAAATTGCCTGCAAACCGGCAATGTAAATGATCATCATGTAGCCGATCTGCTGCCAGGCCACCAGAATCACCAGACCCCAGAAGCCATAGGTACCGTTGGCGGTGAGATAGGTGCCGTAATTTTTCAGAATGCCGTCGAAGATCATGCTCCAGATATAGCCCAGCACCACGCCGCCGATCAGGTTGGGCATGAAGAAGACGGTGCGGAACAGATTGGCTCCCCGCATCTTCTGGGTCAGGGCATAGGCGATCATGAAAGCGATGACGTTAATGAGCACGATGGACACAACGGCAAAGGCCGCGGTGTTCTTGAAGGCGTTCAGGAAGCCGGCATCGGAGAACACCTTCAGATAGTTGCCGAAGCCCACCCATTTGGCATCCTTAGGGGTGTTGAACTTGCAGAAGGACAGATAAATGCCCTGCAGGAAGGGCCAGACAAAGCCGATGAAGAAGGCTGCGAAGGTGGGGAGAATGAAAATAGGCGCAAACTTCCGGATAGGACGCTGCACCAGGTTTTCATTCCGTTTGGATTTTGCCACATGAATCATCCTTTCTATTGGGTTTTTTGCTTGGGAAGCTCTGATGAAATCGGCAAGAGCTGGCAGCGAGAGATTTTGTTCTCAGGCAAGGTTTGGAAAATGGAGGAATACTTTGTGTACTCGCAAGGGGTATGCCGCATCCGTAAGCCAGCTTACGCTGGCAACGGCTGCGCTATATTTCCCATTTTTCAAACCGCAGACTGGGGGCAAAAGATCCGCTGTCCAGCCGCAGACGATTTATTCAGAGTTTCCCTTATATACTCCGTTTTACAGGGCAGAGGCTTGCCTCCGTGCTTCCGGGGGCAGGCCCCCGCCCTGCGCTGGATTTCCAGGGAAGAAAGGGACGGGCAGTGCCCGCCCCTTTCGGTGGTTATTTGCGATTAGCCGTTTACGACGGAGTACTCGTAAGCCCAGCCATCTACGAAGGCCTTGACGACCTCAGCCCAGTTGGCATCGGTGCGGTCGGCAGCGTACTTGGCCAGAGCGGTCACAACGGTAGCTCTCCAGCTGTCCACGTTGGGGGTGTGGTTGAAGGCCCAGGACACGTTGTAGTTGCCCTTTGCCAGCAGGTCGTTGCCGTTGGCCAGGAAGGTGTTGGAGGACTCGGGAGCGGACTTGAAGGGCAGAGCACCCAGAGTGTCAACCATCTTCTGAGAAGCGGTGGGATCGGTGACCAGCCAGTACAGGAAGTCCAGAGAAGCCTTCTGATCGGCCTCGGAAACCTTGCTGTTCACAGCCCAGCAGTTCTCGGTGCCGGAGCACAGGCCAGCCTTCTCCTCGCCAGCGACGCCGCAGTAGATGGGGATCATGCAGATGTCGGTCAGACCGGCCTCGTTCAGGGCAGCGAACTCCCAGGTGCCGTTCTGATAGAAGGCAGCCTTGCCCTCGGTGAACTGAGCTCTGGACTCATCGGCGGTGCCGGTGGTCAGGGTCTTGGGGTCAGCGGCGGTATCGGTGACGTACAGATCCCAGATGTTGCGGAAGTTGTCCATGTAGGTGCCCTTGATGGTAGCGGGCTGCTCGGTGACGTTGTCATCCCGGAACTCGTAGAACAGGGGCATGTTGGCCAGGTGGCCGGAGAAACGCCAGGAAGAGGAGCCGTCCAGGCCGGGAGCGGAGAAGGCGTCGAAGCCCAGCTCAGCGGCGCGGGTGTGGATGTCGTCGGCAACAGCCTTCAGGGAAGCGAAGTCGGTGATCTCCTCCACGGAGTGACCGGCCTTTTCCAGCAGAGCCTTGTTGACGATGATGCCGTAGGACTCGAAGCAGTTGCCAATGGCCTTCAGCTCGCCGGCCTCATTGTAGAGGTTGAACTCATCGGTGGTCAGCTCGCCGGCAACGGCGGTGTCGGCCAGATTCAGTGCGTAATCGTCCCAGTCGTTCAGGCCGGACAGGTTGCCGATGTTGAAGATGGTGGGAGCCTCGGTCTTGGCCATCTCGGCGGTCAGGGTGTCGGAGTAGGTGCCGGAAGCGGCGGTGACGACCTTGACGGGAACGCCGGTGGTCTCGGTGTACAGAGCGGCCAGCTCCTGCATGGCGGCGTCGGCCTCGGGCTTGAAGTTCAGGTAGTAAACACGGCCCTCAGCGGCGGTGTTATCGGCAGCAGCCTCGGTCGCGGGAGCGGCAGCGGCGGGAGCCTTGGTCTCAGCGGGGGCAGCGTTGCCGCCGCAAGCAGCCAGACCCAGCACCATGACCAGAGCCAGCAGCATAGCAATCAGCTTTTTCATTTGTTTTCCTCCTATAGCAATTATGGAACCGGGAAATCCGGTGTCTTATTTTGGAAACGTTTCATCGTTTCCATGTCTTGAGTTTACAGCAGCTTTCTCAAGAAATCAAGCCCTTTTTGACGCAAGAAATGATTTTCCGCTTTTTCCACAATCCACGGCATCCCATTTTGGGCACTTCGCTGAAACGTTTCCAATTTTGCCGGGTGTTCCGGCGGCCTGTATCTGCGCAGGCCGAAAAAACGCATGTCATCAGGAGCCAGCGCGCACACTGGCGTGGAACCCCCCGGATATTCCGAGCGCTATCGAACCATGTATGTCATTGCGAGGAGGCCATAGGCCGACGTGGCAATCCGTACCTAAAAGCCTTCCCCGCTGGGGAAGGTGGCTCGCACGTCTCACGCAAGCGCGAGCCGGATGAGGGCTACTTGCCTCTCCCTATGGGAGAGGCACCCGGTCGGGGCGGAGAGGGTTCTATTTGCCCTCTCAGTCACTTCGTGACAGCCCCCCAGAGTGGGAGCCAAGGGGGAAGCGAGGGAAAACGGATTGCCACACCAGTCTGCGGACTGGTTCGCAATGACATGCGTGATACGGGAGTTCCAAGAATATCCGGGGGGGATTGCCACGCCAGTGTGAGCACTGGCTCGCAATGACATTGTTCTATTTGGGCACTTTGCTATTTTGAGACAGCTCCTTGTCGCACGCATTAGAAACCCCCGGTGCCGCAGGGCACCGGGGTTCGGTCATATTTTGTTCCGGTTCGCTACCTGGGCAATGGTCACGCTGTCCAGGTAGGTACTGACGATATGCTCCAGCTCTGCCCAAACCGGCAGCGTCAGGCACCCGTCTGCCCGCTGGCATTCCGGCGCGCCTTCTTCCAGGCAGGCCACGGGAGCCAGGGTTCCCTCCGTCAGCCGGAGGATTTCCCCGAAGGTGATCTTGTCGGCAGGCTTTGCCAGTCGGTAGCCGCCGCCCTTGCCCTGAATGCCCACCACGATGCCGTTTTTCACCAGCACCGGCAGAATCTTTTCCAGGTATCCCAGGGAAACTCCCTGCCGGGCGGCCACGTCCTTCATAGGCACATAGCCCTCATGCTGGGCAAGATCCAGCAGCACCCGCAGAGAATACCGGCCTCTGGTCGAAATCAGCATAGTTCCGCTTACAGCGCCTGGACAGCGGCGAAGCCCTTGTCCAGGTCGGCCAGGATGTCGTCAATGTGCTCGGTGCCGATGGACAGCCGGATCGTATTGGGCTTGATGCCCTGATCCAGCAGCTCTTCCTCCGTCAGCTGGCTGTGGGTGGTGGTAGCCGGGTGAATCACCAGGGACTTGACGTCCGCCACGTTGGCAAGCAAGGAGAAGATTTCCAGATGGTCGATGAAGGTATGAGCCTCCTTCACGCCGCCCTTGATCTCGAAGGTGAAGATGGAGCCGCCGCCGTTGGGGAAATACTTCTCATACAGCTCGTGCTGGGGATGATCGGGAAGGGAAGGATGGTTGACCTTCTCCACCAGAGGATGCTTGGAAAGGTACTCCACCACCTTCTTTGTGTTCTCCACATGCCGGTCAAGCCGCAGGGACAGGGTCTCCACGCCCTGGAGCAGCAGGAAGGCGGCAAAGGGAGAGATGGTTGCGCCGGTGTCCCGCAGCAGCACCGCCCGGATGTAGGTGACGAAAGCGGCCGGGCCGGCAGCGGCCACGAAGGAAACCCCGTGGTAGCTGGGGTTGGGCGCGGCGATGGCCGGGTACTTGCCGGAGGCAGCCCAGTCAAACTTGCCGGAGTCCACGATGACGCCGCCCAGGGTGGTGCCGTGACCGCCCAGGAACTTGGTAGCGGAATGAACCACAATGTCCGCGCCATGCTCAATGGGGCGAATCAGATAGGGGGTGCCGAAGGTGTTGTCCACCACCAGTGGCAGGCCGTACTTGTGGGCCAGCGCCGCCAGGGCATCGATGTCGGGAATGTCGGAGTTGGGGTTGCCCAGAGTTTCAATGTAGATGGCACGGGTGTTGGGCCGGATGGCCTTCTCCACCTCGTCCAGGTCGTGGATGTTCACGAAAGTGGCAGTGATGCCGAAGCCGGGCAGGGTGTGCTCCAGCAGGTTGTAGCTGCCGCCGTAGATGGTCTTCTGCGCCACAAAGTGGCCGCCGTTCTGACCCAGAGCCTGAAGCACATAGTCGATGGCGGCGGCTCCGGATGCCACGGCCAGCGCGGCTACGCCGCCCTCCAGAGCCGCGATCCGCTTCTCCAGCACGTCCTGGGTGGAGTTGGTCAGACGACCGTAGATGTTTCCGGCATCGGTCAGACCGAACCGGGCAGCGGCGTGCTCGCAGTTGCGGAACACATAGGAAGTGGTAGCGTAAATGGGAACGGCGCGGGCATCGGTAGCGGGATCGGGCTGCTCCTGGCCAACATGGAGCTGCAAGGTTTCAAATTTATAGTTAGACATCGTATTTATTTCCTTTCTTTGATCGGTTATGTTTGTGGTTGCTTGTCTGTACTCACGGCAGCGTCCGTCACATTCGACCAAAGCGGAAGTTCGCCCGAATCAGTGTTTCCATATTTTCCGTCATAGGGAACACCTCTCTTTCAAATACTTACCTGTGCGGTAGGTGTTTGAAGTATAGCATCTATATCCTACTTTGTCAATAGGGATTTGGAAAAAATTTACCCGATGCCCGTCGGGCAATGCGTGCACGGCCGGTTTCTATTCGATACGCCATCGAGCACAAGCTCAGTATCGGCGCATTTTATAGAGCAGAAACGATAAAAGCATGTCATTGCGAACCAGTGCGCACACTGGTGTGGCAATCCGTCCCCCTCGTCCCCCTTGGCTCCCACTCTGGGGAAGCTGTCACGAAGTGACTGAGAGGGTAAACAAGCCCTCTCCGCCCCTTCCAGGGGCACCTCTCCCATGGGGAGAGGCAAGGCCCTCATCCGTCACGGCTGCGCCGTGCCACCTATACATTATTGTGCAATTGCCACTGGCAATTGTTAGATTTTGATTCGCTGCGCGGAGCACCACCCCGCGGGGGAAGGCTGAGGAAACGGATTGCCACGTCGGCCTCTGGCCTCCTCGCAATGACATGCGTTTATTTTGGTGCAGAAAGTGCGGGCGGCCGATGGCCGCCCCTACTGATCCTTACGATAGTTCCCGGAGAAGAAATACGGATTGCCACACCAGTCTGC
>CAKTXO010000050.1 GCA_934630985.1 uncultured Oscillospiraceae bacterium
TGGCGGGGCTGGTGACTGCCAGCTTCACCGACAGCGGGGTGGCCTGGGACTGGTACACCGTCAGGTTAGGCAGCTTCGCCAGTTTCATGGCACTCTGAGTCACTTTGACGCTCAGGGTGGGGCCGGTGATATCCTTGCCAAGAAGCGTCACTATGGGAGTGACCTTATAAGTCTTCTTGGTGAAATAATTCTCGCCGGATTCTGCCAGTTTCAGGTGAACCAGGCCGTCAACCACTTCCGCATTGAACAGGTTCGCGTCCTGGCCCTCCAGCCGGACGCTCTCAACCGTCCCGGTGGCGTTGGTCAGCTTGGGGGTGTAGACGATCTCGCTGGCCGGATTCAGCACGTCCAGTTTACCCTTGGCTGTGAATTTCACCGTGGGCTTCTTATCCGTGACGGTAATTCTGTGGGTCAGCTTGACTTCTTTCGCCCAGTCGTTGCCCTTGAGGTAAATGGTTGCGGTTGTGGTTTTTTCGGTATCCAGCGTCACAACCAGCTTGCCGCTTTTGATGGAAGCCGTCACGCCGCTGGTAGCCGACCGGGCTTCCAGGCTCTCGTCCTCTGTTCCCAGCACCTCAGCCTCTACCGTCAAGCCATCAATCAGAGTAGTATTTAAGATGCTGGACGTGGGGTTCAGCTTGAGCTTCGGGGCGGTGTTCGTGGTGCTGATGGTCAGGGCCTTGGTTGCCGGGGTGTCGCAGCCCGGGAAGAAAACTTGCAGGGTGGCCCTGGTGTTGGGCTTGGCGGGAGGATTCTCCGGGTTGGCAAAGCGGATATAGAAGTGATCGTTTTCGTTCTCCAGAACAAAATCCTTGTTTCCGTCAAGCAGGGCGTAATCTACCTTGCCGCCGGTAATTGCCAGTTCCGCCCGGCTGTAGCTGTGGAAAAGATTGAACTTTTCTGCCTGTTTTACGGTAATTTTCGGCAAAATCTGAATTTTCTTCCGGGCCTCCAGGCTGCCATCCGTAGGCGTGGCAATGACGGTGATGTTCTGCACCTCGCTCACATTTTTGGCCCTCAGAACACCAGAGCTGCTGATGGCGGCGTAGGCCTTACTGTCCTCGCTCAGGCTCCACTTGACCTTCGCCTTTTTGCCGCCAGGCAACGTCCATGCCGTCAGCGTCAACTTGCTTCCACTGATAAGCGTATTTGCAGCAACCGGGCGAATCTCGGTACCTTTCAGAGTTTCCGCTTCAACCGTCGTCTCGATTTCCCCCTGCTCATCCTTGAACACCTTGCCGCAGCGGGAGCAAGTGTAGTATTCGTTGTTTCCGGTAGAGGTATATGTCGGTGCCACGGCCTCAACCTTCGTCATGTCATGGCCCAGGGCGGGGACGATCTCTGCCTGGATGGTGGTTTCCTGCTCGCCCCGAGCGTCCTTGAACACCGCGTGGCAGTTGCCGCAGGTGTAGTAGGCATTGTTGCCGTCCTCGGTGCAGGTGGCCGACTTGGCGGAAGTCTTCGTCATGCTGTGGCCCAGGGCGGGCAGGACTACGCTGGCCGCATCCGTGCCCTGAGTGCAGTCCTCATCCGTAAAGTAAGTATCGCAGACAAGGCAGTGCCAGTATTCCCGGTTGCCGGCTTCCGTGCAGGTGGCCGCCTTCCCGGGGGTGTACTCCGGATTGTGAATATGGGTGGAGTCGTAGTGAATCGTGGCGTTAGTCAGTGGCTCGTTGTTTGATTCAATCTGAACTTTTTCCCACTGCAAATTGGAGCCACCATAGTACATATGCTTCAGACTGCTGCAGCCGGAGAAGGCAGAGTTACCGATGCTCGTCACGCTCTCCGGAATCATCACGCTCGTCAGACTGCTGCAGCCGTAGAAGACACCGCTGTCGATGCTCGTCACGCCCTCTGGAATCGTCACGCTGGTCAGACTGCTGCAGCCGGAAAAGGCATCGCTGCCGATGCTCGTCACGCTCTCCGGAATCCTCACGTTGGTCAGTCTGCTGCAGCTGTAGAAGGCTGAACCGCCGATGCTCATCACGCTCTCCGGAATCCTCACGTTGGTCAGTCTGCTGCAGCCGAAGAAGGCATTGTCGCCGATGCTCGTCACGCCCTCTGGAATTACAATACTCTTCAGACTGGTGCAATTTTCAAATGCGCCATACTTATGATTATACCCATTATAATACTCGATACTCAGCAACCCTTCTGGCAAGGTCACGCTTTCCAGTTTGGTGCAACCGTAGAAGGTCCCCCCTTCAATCTTCGTCACGTTCCCCGGAATCGTCACGCTCGTTAGCCTGCTGCAGTCAGAGAAGGCATCCCTGCCGATGTTCGTCACGCTATCTGAAATTGTCACGCTAATCAGGCCAAAACAGTTGCGGAAGGCCCCGTCGCCGATGCTCGTCACGCCCTCCGGAATTGTCACGCTTGTCAGACTGCAGTAGGAGAAGGCCCACATGCCGATGCTCGTCACACTTTCCGGAATCGTCACGCTCGTCAGGCTACTGCAGCCGGAGAAGGCCCAGCCGCCGATGCTCGTCACGCTCTGCGGAATCGTCACGCTCATCAGTCGGATGCAGTCCCTGAAGGCATAGTCGCCGATGCTGATCACGCCCTCCAAAATCACCACGCTCGTCAGGCTTTCGCAGCCATCGAAGGCCCGACGACCGAATCTCGTCACGCTCCCCGGAATCGCCACGTTCTTCAGACTGCTGCAACCATAGAAGGCAAAGTCACCGATGCCCGTCACGCCCTCCGGAATCGTCACGCTCGTCAGACTGCTGCAGTCACTGAAGGCATAGTCGTCGACGCCGGTTACGCCCTCCGGAATTTGGTAAACTGTACCATGTCCAGCTGGATAAATAATCAGCTCAATCCGTTCCTTATTGAATAAGACTCCGTCCACAGAAGCGTAGTTCGCATTCCCATCGGCTACGAAGATATTACTCAGACTGCTGCAACCATAGAAGGCATACTCGCCAATGCTCGTCACGCCCTCTGGGATCGTTACACTCGTCAGACTGCTGCAGTCCCTGAAGGCACCACGGCCGATGCTCGTCACGCCCTCCGCAATCGTCACGCTCGTCAGGCCACTGCAGCCGTCGAAGACATTTTCGCCGATGCTCGCCGCGCTCCCCGAGATTGTCACGCTCGTCAGACTGCTGCAGCCAGAGAAGGCCAGATTGTCGATGTTCGTCACGCTCTCCGGGATCGTCACGCTCGTCAGACTACTGCAGTTAGAGAAGGCAGAGCAGTCGATCCTTGTCACGCTCTCCGGGATCGTCACGCTCATCAGACTGCTACAGCCTTTGAACGCTTCAAAGCTGATGCTTGTTACGCCCTCCGGAATCGTCACGCTCGTCAGACTGCTGCAGCCATAGAAGGTAGAGCTGTCGATGCTCGTCACACTCTCCGGGATCGTCACCTCTGCCAGCTTGGTGCAGTCCCGGAAGCCATTATGTCCAATCGACTTTATACCCTCGGGCAGGGTGACGGAGGCCAGCTTCAGGCAAGCATAGAAGGCATAGTCGCCGATGCTCGTCACCCCATCTTCTACGACAACGGAAAGAATTTTCGTCCGCTTGGTGTACCAAGGGGCCACAGAAGACGTGCTGTAATTCTTCATCTTCCCGTTGCCAGAGATGGTCAGAGTACCATCCTCGGTGAGCACCCAAGTCAGATGGCTATAATAACCGCACTGGCCGGAAGCGATTACGTTCTCATTCTCGGAAAGCAGGTCGAGGGTGGGCTCAGTGGTTTCCTCGGTGGGTTCGGTGGATGCCGTGGTAGTTTCTTCCGTGGAAGCCGTTGTTTCCGTGGCCTCCGTAACCTCGGTGGTCGGCTGGGGTTTCGTGGGCGCGGAGGTTTCCTCAGGCGCAGCCGTTTCCATTGCGTCCGTGGTGGTTGGCTCAGTGGTGGGAATCTCCGTAGTGGGAGCCTCGGTTTCCATTTTCACCGCTTCCGTGGCCGTCTGAGTTTCCTCGATTTCCTCTGCAAATACCGGCGTCACCAGCTGAAACGTCAAGGTCACAGCCATCAACCATGCCAGCAGCTTTTTCATAGAAACGACCCTCTTTCTCTATTTCTTCGGTACATTACTTCTTCCAAGCGAGATACAAAAATGCACTTTGTAATACCGCTATCAGCATAGCACTTTACCTGTCAAATTGCAAGGGAACCTGACAAAATTCTGACAATTTGGCTTTGATTCGCTGTGTGGAGCACTACCGAAGGGGATACGGATTGCCACACCAGTGACATCGGTCACTGGTTCGCAATGACACGCACTATACGATAACATCCGAAAGAACCGGGAGATTGCCACACCAGTGACATCGGTCACTGGTTCGCAATGACATACTTTTATTATTTCGGCTCAGAAGAACAGAACGATACCGAGCTGGTGCCCGGAGGTGTTGCGAATATACACCAGCTGGCGCACGCATTGTCAGCGGCGACTCGCCGCCGTTTTTTTGGCTTTCCGCTTCTCCCGCCAGGCACGGTGGAGGCGGGAGACGGTTTCCGTGAGCAGGATGCCATAGCGCAGGATGGGCTCCGTGGCGATGGCAAAGACCCCGAAGAGCAGAACGCATTTCAGGGACATCCGGCCGATGCCGAAAATGTCCCCCAGCCAGATGCTGCAAACCAGAAGCCCCGTCACGCAGCCGCCCCAGATGATCCAACGGAACCAGTTCAGGGGCTTGCTGATGTTGTAGAGGATCATAAAGCCCACAATGGACAGCAGCATGGTGCAGGCGATGGAAATATCTCCCTCGTCCACCCCAAAGACCCGGCCGAAGATCACAAGAGCTCCCACCACCAGAAAATCCGTCAGTCCCGCGGGCAGAGCCTTTGCCAGCACGTTTGGCAGGAACTTGCCCCGGATGGGATCCTCGTTGGGCTGAAGAGCCAGGAAGAAGCCGGGCACGCCGATGGTGAACATGGTGATGAGGGACAGCTGAGAAGGCTCCAGGGGGTAGCTGATCATGAAGCAGGCGGAGAACACCGCCAGTAAGAAGGAGAAGATGTTCTTCACCAGGAACAGGCTTGCCGAACGCTGGACGTTGTTGACTACCCGGCGGCCTTCCGCCACCACCGAGGGCATGGCGGAAAAGTCCGATTCCAGCAGCACCAGCTGGGAGACCTGAGCCGCCGCGTCACAGCCGGAGGCCATGGCTACGGAGCAGTCCGCGTCCTTCAGTGCCAGCACATCGTTGACGCCGTCGCCGGTCATGCCCACGGTGTGTCCCTGACTTTGGAGCGCCCGGACAAGCTGCCGCTTCTGATCGGGAGTGACCCGGCCGAAGACGGTGTATTCCCCGGCGGCCTCGTAAATTGCTTCCTCGGAATCCAGGGTGGAGGCGTCAATATACTTTTCCGCCCCGGGAATCTCCGCCTCCATGGCAATCCGGGAGACGGTCAGAGGATTGTCGCCGGAAATGACCTTCACCGCCACCCCCTGCTGGGCAAAGTACCGGAAGGTCTCCGGCGCGTCCCGGCGGATGGGGTTGGTCAGAAGAATCAGGCCAAGAGGAATGACCTTTTCGGTCAGCGCCTGACCTTCCAGAGCGCCGGCATATTTTCCGAAGAGCATGACCCGGTAGCCGTCGCCGCTGAAGCTTTCCGCCAGGGGACGGACGGCCTCATAGTCCTCCCGAAGGAGGAATTCCGGCGCGCCCAGCACATAGGCTTCGCCGGAGAACACCGCGCCGCAGTATTTATAGGTGGAGGAGAAGGGGAATACCTGCTCCGCGTTTGCTTGCGCAGGGAGCTTGAAATATCGGTGCAGAGCCTGCATGGTCTGGTTCCCCTCGGGCATGACGGCCACCAGATTGCCGACCAGGGTTTTCAGCCCCACACCCTGCGCCGGGTCGAAGCCCTCCAGGGGGACGAGGGAACTGACCTGCATCTCATTTTCCGTGATGGTGCCGGTTTTATCCACGCACAGCACGTCCACCCGGGCCAGAGCCTCGATGCACTTCATGTCATGCACCAGCACCTTCCGGGTGGCAAGGCGCAGGACGCTGACCACCAGCGCCACGCTGGTGAGCAGATACAGCCCCTCGGGGATCATGCCCAGCACCGCGGCCACCATGGACAGAACGCTGTCCCGGAAGGAGGCCCCGGAGAGCACATACTGCTGGACGAACAGGAAAATACCGATGGGCACAATGAGAATGCCCACCACGCCAACCAGCCGATCCAGAGTGCGCAGCATTTCCGAACGCTGCTTGGTATCCATGGCCTTGGCTTCCAGGGTCAGCTGGGAGATGTAGGACTCGGCGCCCACCCGCTCCAGCCGGGCGGTGCACTCGCCGGAAACCAGAAAGCTGCCGGACATGAGAAAGTCTCCCAGTCCCTTTTTCAGCTCGTCGGCCTCGCCGGTGAGCAGGGCTTCGTTGACCAGCACCTCGCCGTCCAGAATGATGGCGTCGGCGCAGATCTGATCCCCTGCCCGGAAGAGAACGATGTCGTCCAGCACCAGCTCATCCGCCGGAATTTCCTGAACCTGCCCCTCCCGGATGACCCGAGCCCGGGGCGCGTTCAGCATGGAGAGCTTATCCAGGGTGTTCTTGGCTCGAATCTCCTGGATAATGCCGATGAGAAGATTTGCCACCACCAGCGGCAGGAAGGTCAGGTTCCGCAGGGAACCGGAGGCGAACACCAGCACCCCCAGAATGGCGAAAATCAGGTTAAAATAGGTGAAAAGGTTGGAGCGTATGATCTGCCCCAGGGTTTTGGACTCCGCCGTCACCGGGGTATTGGCCCAGCCGTCTTCCAGCCGCTGCCGTGCCTGCTCTTGGGTCAGGCCTTCCTCGGCGGTGGCCAGAATCCGCGCAGGCGGCTCCGGGGGGATAAATGTAAGATTCTTTTTCTTCATAGACGAAGTCTCCTTTTTGCGGGAAGCAATGGTTAGTCGCTGTCGATGATCTCCGGGAAGATCTTTTGGGTTCTGCGCACGGCGGTGAGCACGGTGATCAGGTTCAGAAAACCCTCGGCTGCCAGGGAAATGCCCAGCAGCACGGTCAGCACCCGGGCGGAACGGATAGTTTGATTATGCTTCATAATTCTCCTTCTGACAAGGGGGTTCCCGAAAATTCTTCCGAAAAGGCAGAAGCGCCTTATTTCACTGCTTTATGGGCTTGCCGCAGATGCTGCCTTTTTCCTTTAGGATAGCACAAAGCCCAGCTTGTGTAAGGAGGGTGACTTATAACGACATCTTTTTCAACGATAATATGTAAAAATACTACTTTGGGAGGATTCCATTTTTTCCCGCCTTAGGCTACAATAGGGTAAAATGAGCGGTGGAATGCGCTGAGATATTTGGACATAGGGGAAAGCAGGTGGAGGATTTTGAGAAAAAAGATTGTCATTCGGCCTCTGATTCGGGAAAAATTCCAGGAATTTCTCCAAGGACAGCGGATTTTGTTCTTCAGCGCCCCCTGCGGCTTCGGAAAAACCACGGTGGCGGAAGTCCTGCTTTCCGGTCGTTCGGTGCTCCGGCGCAGTGGGGAGGAGGAGAACCCCATCCCCGAAAAAGGAGACTGGAATATCCTCCTGGTGGATGATTTTCAGCGGATGCCGGAAGAAAATGTCCTGGCACTGTGCCAGTATATCCGGAGCGCCCCTGACCGCCGATTCGTGTTTCTGTCCCGGGGGACGCCTCCCGGGTGCATGATGGCCTTTCAGTACGCGGGAATCATGGGTGTGATCTCCGCGCGGGAAATGCTCTTTGACGAAGAGGACATCCAGACCCTGTTCCGGCTTTACGATGTGCCGGTGACGAGAAGCGAGGTTTCCGGCATTTTGAAGGAGTCCATCGGCTATGCCCTGGGGGTGGCCATCACCGTCCGGCTCATGGCCTCCGGCAAACCCTTCGGGCCGGAGCTGGTGAAGGACGCTTTTCAGGAGGTCTACCGGTATTTTGAGGCGGCGATCTTCATGCCCCTGGATCTGACCATCCGTCGGTTTTTGCTGGAGCTTGCCCCCTTCGAAACCGTGAACCTGGAAATGGCCAAAATGGTCAGCGGCGACGTCCGGGCAGGACAAATGCTGGACTGGATTCGGAACAATTCCTCCATGCTCCTGGAGGAAGGGGGACAGCTCCGCTTCTGGCCTCAGTACCGGAACTTCCTTCAGTGGGAGATGAAAAAAACCTTCCCGGACGGCAGGGTCAGGGCTCTGCTCAGCCGGGGCGGATTGTACTATGAACTGAACGAGGATTATCCCCATGCCCTGGAATGCTACCGGGACGCCGGGGATCACAGCAAGGTCTCGGAGATTCTGGTGCGCAACTCGGAGCTCCATCCGGGCATGGGTCACTATGGAGAGATGGAAAAATACTACCGCAGTCTGCCGGAGGCGGAGATTCTGGAATCTCCGGCTCTGATGCAGGGCATGTGTATGCTCTGCGCCCTGGCGGTGGATTACCCCGGCTCTGACCGGTGGTATGAGGAGCTGAAGCGCTTCGCCCAGAAGCGGGAGCCCAAGGATGCCGCCGCCCGGCAGGCCCGGAGCCGTCTGGCCTGGCTGGACATTTCCCTGCCCCAGCGGGGGGTGGAGGGACTGACGGAGACCATTCCGGCGGTGGTTCGGCTGATGACCAATAAGGAGATCAGCCTGCCGCCCTTCTCCGTCACCAGCACCCTGCCCAGTATTATGAACGGCGGCAAGGACTTTTCTCCCTGGAGCAAAAAGGACGATCTGCTCTATAACACCGTCCGCCTGCCGGTGAAGAAGCTTCTGGGGGCGGACGGCATCGGCCTTCCGGACTGCGCCCTCACCGAGAGCAAGTTCGAAAAGGGCGAGGATATTTCCCAGCGGCTTCTGACGGTGGTCTCCCGGATGCGGGAGATTCAGCAGTACGGCACGCCGGACATCGAGTTTGCCGCCTGCGGCCTGCTGGTGCGCAATTACGTTGAGCAGGGGCGGCTGGAAAACGCCCGGCGAACCCTGGAGCTTCTTCGGCAGCAGTTTGTGGAGCGAAGGGAAAATCGGTTCCTTCCCAATCTGGACGCCATGCTCTGCCGGGTGGATCTTCACGGAGGAAATCTGGACAGGGCAGACGAATGGTATCGGGAGAAGGCTCCCAGAGATCCGGTGCACCTGAATGTGCTCAAACGCTATCAATATCTGACCCAGGCCATGGTGGAGCTGGCGGACGACGACCCGGAGGGGGCGCTGCTGACCCTGGCTCCCCTGGAAAGCTACTGCGCCGCTTGCGGCCGGTATATCGACAGCATTCACCTGAATGTGCTTTCCGCTTTGGCGCTGTACCGTCTGCGCGACGGGCAGTGGAAGGAAAAGCTGAGCCGGGCGCTGGATACCGCCCTGAGCTTCCACTTCATCCGCACAATCAGCGTTTACGGCGGGGCGGTGCTGCCCCTTCTGAATCAGCTGGACTGGAAGGAGGATGAGGCCTTCCGGAAGCGGCTTCTGGCCCAGACCCGGAAGCAGGCGACGGCCACGCCCCTGTTCTTGCAGCCCAGGCTTTCGCCCAACGACGATCTCACCGC
>CAKTXO010000051.1 GCA_934630985.1 uncultured Oscillospiraceae bacterium
CGGCTCTGGCGCTCCTGGGTCTGGGGCTTTCGCTCCCGGGGCGTCTCGTCAGAGGGCTTCTGACGGCGGGGCTCCTCTCGCCGGCGGGTTTCCCGCTGTGCCGGGGGCGCGGTGCGGGAGCCTTCCCGCCGGGTCTCCGGCTGCCGGGGAGTTCTGTTCTCCGGCTGCTTTGTACCGGTGGAATCCGGCCGGGAAGGCCGCTCCTGCCGGGGCTTTTGTGTAGTTTCCATGGTTATCCTCCAGGGACGGCTAGCGTCCGGTTATCGTCCGATGATCTCCTCCACGATGGCGCAGATACGGTCTGTGGAGTCCGGCCTCAGCTGAGCGTGAAGCTTCCGGGACATCTGAGCCCGGCGCGTTTCGTCGGCAAGAAGCTGACAGATCAGGCCGTAGAGTGTTTCGGCGGTGCAGTCCTTTTCCAGCAGCACCACCGCCCCGCCGCCGGATTCCAGCACCCGGGCGTTCTTCTCCTGGTGATTGTTGGTCACGTTGGGAGAGGGCACCAGAATACAGGGGGTTCCGGAGGCGGCGATTTCATTGCAGGTAGCGGAGCCCGCCCGGCCGATGACCACATCCGCCGCGGTGAGCACCGTAGGCATATCGTAAATGTACTCCCGGATGTCGATGGCCGGGCAGTTCTCGTAGTCCACGCCGTTGTCCTTCACCCGCTTGGGCATCCATTCCTTGCCGAAGCTGCCGGTGGCGTGAATGTGGCGGAAGGGGAAGCCGTCGGCCTGCTCCAATACCATCATGTCGGCAACGGTCTCGTTCATCACCTTGGCTCCCTGGCTGCCGAAGGCGGAGACTACCAGAGGCTCGGTAACACCCAGAGCCTTCCGGGCCTGCTCCTTGGTGGTAAAGAGGAACTCCTTGCGCACGGGCATTCCCACCACCTCCACCTTCTCCGGGTGCTTGTAGTGCTTCACACTTTCCTCGAAGGCCACCAGCACCCGGGTTGCCCGGCTGGCAGCCATTTTGGTGGTTACACCGGGAACGGCATTGCTCTCGTGGACACAGGTGGGGATTTTCATACTCTGGGCAGCATACAGGGCCGGAAAGCTGGCATAGCCGCCGGTGCCGATCACCGCGTCGGGCTGAAAGTCCCGGAAAATCCGTTTGCATTCGCCAACGGCACCCAGCACGCACTTTACGGCATGAAGGTTCTGCTTCAGTCCCGCGGCGTTCAGCTTCCGGCTCAGGCCGGAGCCGGGCAGACACCGAACCTCGTACCCTGCCTGGGGTACTAATCTCTCCTCCATATGGCCTTCCGCGCCGATGAAGAGGATCTTGCAGTCCGGGTATTTTTCCCGCATGGCGTTGGCCACGGCAATGGCCGGGTTGATGTGACCCGCAGTACCGCCGCAGGTAAAAATCAGGTTCATAGGGGTTCCTCCTGGATTTTTCTGTGATTTCTGTATCGGGATATCTGTAAAACGATGCCCATTTCCCCCAGGTTCACCGCCAGAGCCGTGCCGCCGTAGGAAAAAAACGGCAGGGCAATGCCGGTGGATGGGAGCAGGTTCGTGACTACGCAAAGGTTCAAAAGGGTCTGGACGGCAATCAGCGTCACAAGACCCGAAGCCAGCACCGTAGAAAACCGGTCGGCTCCATGCAGGGCAATCCAATAGCCCCGAAAAATCATAGCGGCGAAGAGCGCGATGATGGCAAGGGCACCCAAAAGCCCCAGCTCCTCGCAGCAGATAGCGAAAATATAGTCGTTATACTGAAAGGGTAAATAAAGATATTTTTGCCGGGATTTGCCGAAGCCCCGGCCGAAGACGCCGCCGGAGCCGATGGCGTACAGGGACTGCAAAATCTGATAGCCCGTGTCCCCCGGGTCGGCCTCCGGATGAAGCCAGGCGGTGACACGGTCACCGGCATAGCCCATAAAGCTGATGTAAACCACCACGAACACCGCCGCGGCTCCGGCTCCCGCCAGGAGCCACTTTGGATTGGTACCGGCAACGTACATCATCACCACCGCCACCATGCCCATGAGCAGGATCGCGGAAAGGTGCTTTTCCAGTGCCAGGGGCACTAAGATGCCCAGCAGTGCCGTGCCGAAGCCCAGCACGCCGAAACGGAATTTTTTGGCATCCTGACCGAACCGGCGGGTCAGCCGGGCGAAGAGGACGATCATGGTGAACTTGGCCACCTCTGAGGGCTGGAACTGGATTCCCGCGATGGTGATCCACCGCCGGGCGCCGTTGACCTGCTGACCGGCGGCCAGCACCAGAAGCAGCAGCACAATGCTGACGCCGTACATTCCCCAGGCCAGCCGATACCAGAGCCTCACCGGGATCCGGCTGAAGGCGTACATGGCGCACAGCCCCACGGCGGCGCAGACCCCCTGCTTTTGCAGGTAGCGGGTGGAGATGGCGTAGCCGGTATCGTACTGACTCTGGGCGGAGCTGGCGGAATAGAGCATCACAAGCCCCACCGCCAGCAGCAGGAGCACCAGAATCAGGAAGGGATAATCAACCGTGTCCCCCGCCGGGTGTCGGCGGCGGTTCTCTTTGGCATGGAGCCGCTTCTCCATTGCCAGACCTCCGTTATTGGAATCAGCCGATCAGGCCGGAAATGCCGAACCAGGCGAGAATGCACATAAACGCCGCAACTCCGGCAAAGACGAAGACCACCTTCTCTTCCTTCCAGCCGCACTTTTCGAAGTGGTGGTGAATGGGAGCCATTTTGAATAGCCGCTTGCCATGGGTCAGCTTGAAATAGGAAACCTGCAAAATGTCCGACATGGCTTCGCAGACATAGATAAAGCCCACCAGAATCAGAATCAGGGGCATTTCCAGGGCGAAGGCCATACCGCAGACCACGCCGCCCAGGAACAGAGAGCCGGTGTCGCCCATGAACACCTTGGCCGGATGCCAGTTGTAGGTCAGGTAGGCGATCAGTCCGCCAACCAGAGAGGCGGGCAGCAGCGCCAGATCAAATCTTCCCAGGGCAACGCTTGCCGCAGTGAAGAACACCATGACCGGCAGGGTATCTCCCGCACACAGGCCGTCAATGCCGTCATTCAGATTCACGGAATTGACGCAGCCCACCATGACGAACATGGCAAAGAAAATATACACGAGGGGGTGCAGGTCAAAGCTTACATTCCAGAAGGGAATGTACAGGTGGGTGTTCATCGCACCGACCTTGTACATGGCATACAGGAACAGGGCGGAAACCGCCATCTGAAGCATGGCCTTCTGGACAGAGGTCAGACCCAGATTCTGATGATGACGTACCTTGGTGAAGTCATCCAGAAAGCCGATGAGGCCGAAACACAGAGCCAGCGCCAGCACAAAGAACACGGAATAATCCGTCATGGCGGGCAAATTGCCCAGAAGGCACACGGTAGACGCCAGGATGAACATGAGCCCGCCCATGATCGGTGTGCCGTTCTTGCTTTTGTGCCAGGAAGGGCCGATTTCCAGAATGGAAGCCCCTGCCTTCAGCGCGTGGAGCATCGGCAGCAGCAGCTGTCCGAATGCCCAGGACAGTGCTCCGCCCACCAGCGCGGTTATCAGGATTCGTGTCATGAATTGTTTTCCTCCGTTGTTATTTCTCTTCTTCCAGGAACGCCTTGAGCACCTTCTCCAGGTGCATTCCCCGGCTGGCCTTGAACAAAATCACATCTCCGGGCTTAGCGGAGCGCTTCAGAGCCGCCGCCATTTCCATGGGATCGTCAAAGGCCCGTCCCATAGGCTCGGGCATACCGCCGGTGATGGTGCCGTCCAGCACCCGTCCGGCGTGAGGGCCGTAGGCGAAGACCATGTCCGCCTTTTCCGCCGCGATCCGGCCGATTTTATAGTGCTCGGCCTGGGCGCAGTCCCCCAGCTCCAGCATTTCGCCCAGCACCGCCAGGTGCCGTCCGGGCCGGTTGCCCAGCACATTCAGCGCCGCCGCCATGGATTCCGGGCCGGCATTGTAGCAGTCGTTGATGATGGTACAGCCCTTGGCCTCGAAAATCTCCTGACGGCCGGACATGTTCTGGAACTCATCCAGCGCCTTGCGAATGTGCTCCGGGCTGACCCCCAGCTTCAGTCCCACGGTCACCGCCGCCAGCGCGTCGGCAACGTAATGCTCTCCTTCCAGCTTCATTTCCACCGGGAAGGTCAGCCGTCCCGCCTCCACCCGGAAGCGCAGAACGCTGTCCGCCTGACTGACATCCAGCGCCCGGACGGCGCAGCCCTCGCTGCACCCGAAATAGGTGATGCGCTGCTTGGGGGTCATATCCAGACAGCGCAGCAGGGTGTCGTCGCCGTTGAGCAGCAGCATACCCTGGGGCGTCATGCCCTCCAGAACCTCCAGCTTGGCCTGACGGATGCCCTGCTGGGTGCCCAGATATTCAATGTGCATGGTTCCGATGTTGATAATCACCGCCACGTCCGGGTGGGCAATACAGGACAGGTAGGCGATCTCCCGGAAATGGTTCATACCCATTTCCAGCACCGCCACCTCCGTATCCTCAGGCATATCCAGGATAGCCATGGGCATTCCGATGTCATTATTGTGGTTGGCGGGGGTCTTGCTCACCCGGAAGGTATCGGAAAGCACCGCCGCGATCATTTCCTTGGTGGTGCTTTTCCCCACGGAGCCGGTGATGGCCACCACCTTGGCTCCGATTCGCTTCAGAGCCTCCCGGGCAATGTCCCCCAGCGCCGTCCTGGGATCGGAGACGATGATGGCGGGAAAATCCCCCACCCGGCGGCTGCACAGCACCGCCGCCGCTCCCTTCTCCAGAGCCGCGGGAATGAACTCATGGCCGTCCCTGGCTCCCTGTAGGGTGACGAACAGCTGACCGGGCTGAAGGTTCCGGGTATCGTTTCCCGCACCCAGAAAGCTAACCTCCGCGTATTTTTCTTCTACCGTTCCGCCGCACCACTTGGCGGCATCCCGAAGGGTAATTCTTGGCATATCAGTCCCTCAATTCCTTTAAGTGGGCAGCAACCTCTTCCCGCTCATCTAAGTGACGTTTGTGTCCGCCGATATCCTGATAGGTCTCGTGACCTTTTCCGGCAAGGACAATTATATCATTTTTTTCCGCAATGTCCATAGCGTATCTGATGGCCGCAGGCCGGTCTTCGATAACAATATATTCCCCGTCTTCCTGTTTTACCCCTTTTACGATGTCCCGAATGATGGCCATGGGCGCCTCCGTCCGGGGGTTATCCGAAGTGATGACGGCAAGGTCGGAAAGCTGGGCCCCGATATGGCCCATAATGGGCCGCTTCATGGGATCCCGGTCGCCGCCGCAGCCGAAGACGGAAATGAGCCGTCCCTTGCAGAAGTCCCGCACCGAGCGCAGCACGTTTTCCAGGGCATCCGGGGTGTGGGCATAGTCAATGAGGACGGTGTAGTCCTTTCCCGGAGTGGGAACCACCTCCACCCGACCCTTGACCCCCTGGGCAATCCGCAAAGCCGCCGCGCAGTCGTGAAGGGAAATGCCCAGCTCATAGGCGCAGCCCAGCACCGTCAGGGCGTTGTACACCGTAAAGCCGCCGGGAATGGGCAAGCTGACCTGCTCCCGCGCTTCCCCCAGCACGGCGGTGAAGCGGATGCCCTCGGCATGAAGCTCCACGTCCTCGGCGTGAAGGCCTTCCGCCTGTTTCACGGAGGTGGTCAGCACCGGGCAGGCCGCCGCGGCCAGAATCCGGTCGGAATAATCGTCGTCCATATTGATGACCGCCTTGCCGCACCGGCGGAACAGCTCCGCCTTGGCGTCGCAGTAGGCATCCATGGTCTTGTGGAAGTCCAGATGATCCTCGGTCAGATTGGTGAAGGCCGCCACGTCATAGTGGACGCCCCCCACCCGTTCCAGGGTCAGGGCGTGGCTGGAAACCTCCATCACCACATGGGTGCAGCCCGCGTCCCGCATCCGGGCAAAGAGAGCCTGCAAATCCAGGCTTTCCGGGGTGGTGCGCTCGGTGGGGATGATCTCCTGTCCGATCATATTGGCCATGGTGCCAACCAGGCCGACCTTGGCTCCCTGAACCTGCTCCAGCACCTGCTTGAGAAGCAAGGTGGAAGAAGTCTTGCCGTTGGTGCCCGTAATGCCCACCATGGTCATCTGCCGGGCAGGATTGCCGTAAAAGTTGCAGCCCAGCAGCGCCAGAGCCAGCCGGTCGGACTCCACCAAAATATAGGGAACCTCCCCCTCCGGCTTTTTCGCGGTGACCACGGCGGCAGCGCCCTTCTCCAATGCCATGGGGATGAACCGATTGCCGTCGGCGGCGAAGCCGGACACCGCCACAAACAGGCATCCGAGCTCCGCCTTCCGGGAATCGTAGCACACGGCGGTGATTTCCTGAGTCAGGTCAGCGGTACATTCCAGAATGGGAATGTCCTTCAATAATTCTTTCAGCAGCATAAGCATTCCTCCCGGGCTCGGTCAATCCCGAAGCCCTGTATCGGCAAAGGTAAGTGTGATGGTGGTTCCGGCAGGAACCAGCGTGTCTTTCGGCAGATTTTGCGCCGCGACGGTAACGGTGGGGGAAATCCCGTCGTTCCCCGTTACCAGAATGTACAGCCCCAGCTTTCCGGCGGCGTCACTTGCCTGCTGGCGGTTCATGCCGGTAAAATCCGGCATCGCAACGCTTTCCGGCTCCGGGGCATCCCCCAGATATAACAGCACCTGACTGCCCCCGGGGACAGTCTGCCCGGCCTGGGGCAGCTGAGCGGTGACCCGGTCTCCGGTTCCCGTAAATTTCGCCGAAAGTCCTATTCGTCTTAGTTTACTGCTTGCATCCTTTTCTGTCAAGTCGATATATTTCTCCAAAACAATTTCTTTTCCCTGGGTTTCCGACTGGGAAAAGTGCCGTTCCACCCCAAGATAGGGAAGAATGTCCCCCAGGACGGCTCCCACTGTGGGGGCGGCCATGACGCCGCCGGAAATGTAGATTCCCGTCTGCCGGGAGGGGGTGTCCAGAGCCACCAGCACAATATACTCCGGGTCTTCCATAGGAGCGATGCCCACGAAGGAGACGATTTTGTCCTGAACCCGCTGACCGTTTTCGTCGAAGACGTCAATTTTCTCGCTGGTTCCGGTTTTGCCGCCGATGGAGAAGCCCGCCACCTTGGCGTTTTTCGCCGTGCCCTCGGAGACCACCGAGGCAATGAGCTGACGCATGGTGTCCGAGGTTTCTTTCGAAACGGTGCGCCGCACCGCTGTCGGCTCCGCCTGCATCACCGTATTTCCCTCCGGGTCTACGATCTCCGAGACAATGTACGGCTCCAGCAGAGTGCCCCCGTTGACTACGGAGGCGATGGCACGCACCAGCTGCAAGGGGGTGATTTTGAAGGTCTGGCCGAAGGAGCCGGAGGTCAGGGAGGCGGTGCCCCACTTGTCGGTATCCGTCACCAGGGCTTTGTCAAAAAACACGCCCTTGCTCTCCCCTGCCAGGTCGATGCCGGTTTTCTCCAGAATCCCGAACTTTTCGATGTATTCATAGAACCGCTCCCCGCCCAGCTTCAGGGCGATATGGGCAAAGGCAATGTTGCAGGAGTTCTGTAGTGCCTGGGGGGTCTTCTCCGCCCCGTGTCCTGCGGAGCGCCAGCAGTGAAGACGCTGGGCACGGCCGGGAATCTGCTCGGAACCGGAGCAGTGGAAGGAGGTATTCAGGTCGATGGCCCCGCAGTCCAGAGCCGCCGCCATGGTCAGCACCTTGAAGGTGGAGCCGGGCTCATAGCCGTCGGAGAGCACCCGGTTGCGCCACTGCTTCAGCCGGGCGGCGGACAAAGCCTGCTGATAGTCCTCCGTCCCCCGCAGGCTCTCTACCTGCGCCGCCGTCTTGGGGTCTGCCAGTTCCAGATACCGGTTGGGATCGTAGCTTCCCAGAGTGGCCATGGCGAGAATTTCCCCGGTTTTGCAGTTCATCACCAGACCAAAGGCTCCGTTTTGCACATCGTAGCGAGCAATCGCTGCCTGCATCTGCTTTTCCAGGCACTTCTGCACCGTAGCGTCCAGAGTCAGAATCACGGAATTCCCCTGCCGGGCGGAAAGATAATTTTCGTAGGAATAGGGCATATCCATTTCGTTGTTGCCCTTGGTGGTGACCACCCGGCCGGTTTTTCCGGACAGGAAGCCGTCATAGGCCGCCTCCACCCCCTCACAGCCGTCGTTGGAGGCGTTGGTAAAGCCGACGACCTGGGCGGCCAGGCTTTCATAGGGGTACACCCGCTGGGAAGCAGGTTCCAGGTGGATGCCCGCGATTTCCTTTTCGTTGATATAGTCCCGGATTTTCCCGGCGGCGGTTTCGTCGATTCCGGCTCCCACCTGCTTGTAGCGCTTGCGGGTGTCGGCGGCCTGCTCGGCAATCCAGGCCGGGTCTTTGCCCAGAATCTCCCCCAAAACCCTTGAAAGATCGGCAACGTCCGCCTTGGACTGCTTCAGTTCATGGGGGTCAAGATATACATTTTCCACGGTGACGGAGGTAGCCAGCACATTCATGTTCCGGTCGAGGATGTCCCCCCGGTGAGCAGTCACCGCCGTGCCCCGGGTCTGATTGTTCAGCGCCTTGGCGGAATAATAATCAAAGTCACGCACCATCAGATGGTACAGCCGCAGGCCGATGGGCACAAAGGCGGCGATTCCCAGCACCAGTGCCGCCGCCAGCACCCGTCGGTGCTGACCGGTGCTGATGCGCAGACGGTCAGATTGCTTTCCTTCCATAGTAGTCCCCCCATACCAGGCAGCACCGTATGGTAGGGTACTGCCTCTAAAAAAGGGCGGCAAGAGGAATGCCCCCTCGCCGCCCATTGCAGCTGCTATTACAGAATATGGGAGAAGGAATGAATTTATGCGAACAAGCCTTCCAGGAACCATTGCAGATTTTCCCACCAGGTGGGTTCCGGTTCGGGTTGAGGCACGGTCACATAAACCGATCGGGTCTGTAGTTCTTCCCTGGGCACCATCCCCAAAGCCTGCGCCTTGCTCCGAATGTCCTCCAGGTCATACTGGGAGCGGTACTCCTCCGTCAGCTTGGCGTTCTGGCTGCTCAGCCGGGAGACATAGCTGTCCATGATCCGATAGTTCGCCCAGTCGGTTTTCAGCTGCAAAGCGCCGACGATCATCACCGCCAGCAGCACCAGGGACACAAAAATGCCGCCGATAGCCACAGGATCCAGGCTGATCTCCCGGACGCTGCGCAGACGCTCCAAGGGAAGCTTGCTTTTCGCCTGCTTCCGCTTGGCCTCCTGCTCCAGCTGCCGAGCCTCGCTGCCATGAATATAGAACTGACCAACATATTGAATTTTGGGTTTCTGACTCATGGCAATGCTTCCTTCCTGAC
>CAKTXO010000052.1 GCA_934630985.1 uncultured Oscillospiraceae bacterium
CAATGTCATTGCGAACCAGTGACCGATGTCACTGGTGTGGCAATCCCCCGGATAGGCGTAAAATCCAAGATTTCCTAGGGAGCCTCTGATTAAATCGGCAAGAGCTGGGAGCGAGAGATTTTTCTTTAGCCGAAGGGTTCAAAAGCGGAGGAATACTGGATGTATTGCCCGCTTTTGAAGCCGCACGGATAGAGAAAAAGATCCGCTATCCAGCCGCAGACGATTTATTCAGAGGTTCCCTAGTGTAGATGTTTGAAAATCGGGGGGATTGCCACGCCAGTGTGAGCACTGGCTCGCAATGACATTGTTCTATTTGGGCACTTTGCTATTTTGAGACAGCTCCTGCCCCAGTGCGCACACTGGGGCTGAGGGAATCAGAACTACCGTTTTTTTGAATGCCACCGATAAACAACTCTTTACAATCCCTCAGTCATGGCCTTGCGTGAGACGGCCATGACAGCTCCCTTTACACAAGGGAGCCGGGGGTGCTCCCGCACCAGTAATTCTTTCAAAGCCCCCGCAGTGAAAAAAGCTGCCCCGCAAAAGCGGGGCAGCTTCAAAAAACCAATTACTGCCGGTTTTCCCGGGAGGCCAGATACTGACGCACCATCAGCGCTACCCGGAAGACGATAGCGTGGTCGAACTGCCGCAGATCCAGGCCTGTCAGCTTGCGGATCTTCTCCAGCCGGTAGACCAGGGTGTTCCGGTGGACGAACAGCTTCCGGGAGGTCTCGGACACGTTCAGGCTGTTCTCGAAGAACTTGTTGATGGTAAAGAGGGTCTCCTGATCCAGAGAATCCAGGGAGTTTTTCTTGAAAACCTCCCGCAGGAAGATCTCACACAGGGTGGTAGGCAGCTGATAGATCAGACGGCCGATGCCCAGGTTCTCATAGTGCATGACGCTCTTCTCGGTGTCGAAGACCTTGCCCACCTCGATGGCGGTCTGCGCCTCCTTATAGGAGTCGGCCAGTTCCCGCAGGTGCTCGGCTACGGTGCCGATACCGATGATGGTCTTGATGCGCAGCTCGTTTTTCAGGGTATCTTCCACGTTCACCGCGATCTTCTCCAGATCTTCGGCGGTGACGGTGCCGCTGATCTGCTTGATAATGGCGACATCGGTTTCGTTAATGGACAGCACAAAGTCCTGCATCTTATCCGGGAACATGCCGGTGAGCACGTCCACGGTGGCCACATCGCTGTGATCCACCTGGCGGATCAGGAACACCGCCCGGGGGGCGTCGGTGGCAAAGTGCAGCTCCTTGGCTCGGATGTAAATATCGCCGGGGAGAATATTATCCATGATAATATTCTTGACAAAGGTGCCCCGGTCGTGCTTCTCCTCATAGAAGGTCTTGGCATCGTTCAGGGCAATAAAGGCCATCTGGCAAAAGCTTCTGGCAGTCTCGTCGTCGCCGGAGCAGAACACGGCATACTCGAAGTAATTGGAGTTGCCCATAATGGCCTTGAAGCTCTTCTGGGCGAAGGTCACAATGCTTTCCGAGGCATTGCCCACCTTCAGTGCCGCATCCGGCCAGCGCTCTCCCAGCAAAGACATATCGGTGCTGGAAATCACACAGCCCTCAGTATCGATAACACCAAACACCCGGTCGGAAATATCCCGCAGCTGGACGATCACGCTCTGAAAAACACTGTTGGACATCTTTCTGTCACTCCCTTAGTATCTTGCACAAATGCGCATTTCACAAAATTGCATTGTTATTATACACAGCTTTTGCGCACATTGCAAGTACCTTTTGACATTTTACTGCAAAAAGGATTTGTTTTTTTAGGTATTCTTCCAACATCTTTTCCAGGCACATCCGTAACAAAGGGAAAACTATCAGCAAATTGACCGTCTTTTGGCGCTTATTTTCCCTGCTCCAGTGCCGCCAGCTCCGCCTCCGTCAGTTCCCGCGCCTGGCCTCTGGGCAGGTCGCCCAGGGTCAGGCTTCCTTCCTGCCGCCGCTCCAGATAGGTCACTGTCATGCCGCGAGAAGCCATCATCCGGCGCACCTGGTGATATTTCCCCTCGCAGACCTGAATCAGGCTCTCTCCGGGGTTCAGCGCAGTCAGCTCCGCCGGACGGCACACCGTCCCGTCCCGGAGGGTCAGCCCTGTCCGGAAGGCTTCGATATCCGCCTGCTCTGCCTGTCCCTCATGCCGGGCGTAGTAAATTTTCGGCACTTCCTGTTTGGGGCTGATGAGCCGGTGGAGTAAATCGCCGTCGTTGGTAAAGAGCAGCAGCCCCTCGGTTTCCTTATCCAGCCGCCCGACGGGCTTCAAGTCCAGGTGCGCCCATTGCCTGGGCAGCAGCTCCATAACGGTTTTCTGCTGGGCGTCCTCGGTAGCCGTGACGTAGCCCGCGGGCTTATTGAGCATGACAACCAGCCGCCGCTTTCCCCCCAGGGCTTCCCCGTCCAGGGTAATTTCCTGACACTGCGGGTCGATTTTCCGGCTGCCGTCCTTTTCGGCTCTGCCGTCCACGGTCACCCTGCCGGTTTTCAGCAGGAGCTTTACCTGGGAGCGGGTGCCTGCGCCGCTGTCGCAGAGAAATTTGTCCAGTCGTTCCATGGTGTCTCCGTTCTACCCTGTCCGAAAAGAGCATAGGCTTTATTACCTAGTCTATCGGGAGGGATTTTCTATGATGGTTATGACCGCGAAGGTCAATTTCAAAAAAATACTGCTGGGACTTGCCGCCGTGGCCGCTCTGGTGCTGGCTCTGATTCTCCTGCTGGGCGGCGGCAAGGCGGCAGAAACCGGCGCTCCGGCTCTGAACAGCAACGATGGCCGGGTGAAATTTCTGGAGGATCTGGGCTGGCAGGTCACCACCACCCCCGTGGAATCCTCACAGGTGCGGATTCCGGAGGCGGGCAGTCAGGTTTTTACCCGCTACAATCAGTTGCAGCTGAGCCAGGGCTATGACCTGAGCCAGTTTTCCGGGAAAAAGGTCATGCGCTATGTCTACAAAATCAACAATTTCCCCGGTGCCACCGAGCCGGTGTACGCCACCCTGCTGATCTACAAAAATCAGGTCATCGGCGGGGATGTGACGGATTCCGCTCCCGGCGGCCAGATTCGGGCGCTGAAAATGCCGGAGGCCGCGCCAAAGGCTTCGGTGCCCGCGCCCTCCACGGCCACCCCGGAAACCACGCCTTCCCTTGCCGCGAAATAAACACGGGCTTTGCGAAATAGGGAAGCTCTGATTAAATCGGCAAGAGCTGGCAGCGAGAGATTTTGTTTCCAGGCAAGGTTTGGAAAATGAGGGAATACTGTATGTATTTCCCATTTTTCAAACCGCAGCATGGAAGCAAAAGATCCGCTGTCCAGCCGCAGACGATTTATTCAGAGTTTCCCTAAGTATAACATGCCATTTGCCTCTTGACAAGCGGCGGCTTCGGTGCTATGGTATGGGCAACTGAATCAGTATCTTCAGGGCGGGGCGCAATTCCCCACCGGCGGTAAAGTCCGCGAGCCCAATCGGGTTGAATCGGTGAAACTCCGATACCGACAGTATAGTCTGGATGGAAGAAGGTACGCAAGGCTTTTTTCTTGCGTTTATTTTCGCGCCCTGGGTGTATTCCCGGGGCATATTTTTTTGCACAGGAGAGGATCTCTATGACCACACTTTTGACCCAAGTTTCCGAAAATCTGTCCTTCGTTCTGACCTGTCTGGCGCTGGTGGTAGGCCTTGCTTTGCTTGCCAAGCTTGCCGAGTACTTCCTGCCGGAGTGCCGGAAGGTGACTCCCGCCCGCCGGGTGAGCATCATCGGCATCTGCGCCGCCCTGGCCGCGGTGCTGCATATGCTGGACTTTCCCCTGCCCTTCCTGGCTCCCGGCTTCTACAAGCTGGACTTCTCCGAGCTGCCGGTGCTGCTGTGCGGCTTCTACCTGGGGCCCTGCGCCACGGTGATCTGTGAGGGCGTGAAAATTCTGCTGAAGCTGCTGCTCAAGGGCACCTCCACCGCCTTTGTGGGAGACCTTGCCAATTTCGTGGTGGGCTGCTCCTTCGTGCTCCCTGCCGCCATCTGGTATCACCTGCACAAGAGCCGCCATAGTGCGGTCATCGGCCTGGTGCTTGGCACCGTGTGCATGTCCGTCTTCGGCACTGCCTTCAACGCGGTGTACCTGCTGCCCAAGTTCGCCCAGCTCTACGGGATGCCTCTGGATGCCATTCTCGCCATGGGCACCGCCATTCATCCGAGCGTCAACAGCGTGACCACCTTCGTGGTGCTGTGCGTTGCTCCTCTGAATGTGGTAAAGGGTGTGACCGTTTCCCTGCTGACCCTGCTTCTGTACAAGCGGGTGGCTCGCCCCCTGTTCGGACTGCATAGCTGATGAAAAATCCCGCCGCTTTTCGCGGCGGGATTTCAACGTGTCAAAAAAGCTCCCAATATACGTTGTCATTCCGAACCAGTCCACAGACTGGTGTGGGAATCCCCCGGATAGAAGTAAAAGCCACTGGTTTAGGATCTAAAATGTTTGAAAATTCGGGGGATTGCCACGGCAGTGTGCGCACTGCCTCGCAATGACATGATTCTTCGACAGTCTGAAATCCCGCCGCGAAAAGCGGCGGGATTTCTTTCATTCTCCAAAGTGCTCCGCAACCTTCCGAAGCATTTTCCGGATGGGCAGCTGATAGGGGCACCGCTGCTCGCAGGCACCGCAGCCGATGCAGTCCGAGGCCTTCTTCTCCTGGCTGGCATACCTGGATTTGGCCCAGTCCGCCAGACCGTACCGCTGCAAATAGCCGTCAAACAGGAACAGCCCCGAAATATTGATGCCCACGGAGCAGGGCTGGCAGTAGTTGCACCGGCGGCAGAACTGGGTACCCAGCTGACTGCGGATTTTCTGGAAAATCGCCTTCTCCTCGTCGGTCAGAGGCTCGGAATTGCTCACGGCCTCCAGATTCTGGGTCAGCTCCTTCGGCTCTGCCATGCCGGGAATCACCACGGTCACATCCGGGTTGGCACAGACAAAACGCAGAGCGGAAGTGGCATCCTCAATGGCACCGCCCGCCAGGGGCTTCATGCAGATAAAGCCCACGTTTTTCTTCGCCGCCTGGGCAATCAGGCTTTCCGCCTGGGTCTCCACAATATTATAGGGAAACATGACCGTCTCCACCCAATCCTGTTCCAGAGCCAGCCGGAAGGTATCCAGGGAATGGGCCGTCACGCCGATATGCCGGATTTTTCCCGCGGCCTTGGCTTCCCGCAGAGCTTCCAGCGCGCCGCCGGGAGCCATGATCTGAGGGAACTGCTCCGGCGGGATGTTGTGAATCTGATAGAGGTCAATGTAATCCGTGCGCAAATTCTGAAGGCTCTTGTCGATGTCCGCCGCCATGGCCTCCTTCGTCCGGGACATGGTTTTGCTGGCCAGCACGAAGTCCTGCCGGATGCCCTCCAGGGCGTATCCCAGGTATTCCTCACTGACGGTGTAGGCACGGGCAGTATCGATAAAATTCACCCCTGCATTCCGAAGCTGATGCACCAGCTCCTTCGTCCTCTCCGGGTCAATGCGCTGGATGGGAATGCCGCCGAAGCCCATCCGGGAGATTTTCAACCCGGTTTTTCCCAAAATCCGATATTCCATAAGCTTTCTCCTATTTGCCCAGCGCCTGGCTCTTTGCGAAGGCCGCCTGGATGCAGTCCATCACCGCGCCCCGGAAGCCGTGCTCCTCCAGAGTATGCACACCCACGATGGTGCTGCCCCCGGGAGAGCACACCGCGTCCTTCAGGGCACCGGGGTGCTGATGGGTGGAAAGGTACATTTCCGCCGCGCCGGACAGCGTCATCGCCGCATAGTCCATTGCCTTTGCTCTGGGAATGCCGCAGGCCACCGCGCCGTCGGCCATGGCCTCCAGCATCAGATAGACGTAAGCCGGGCCGCAGCCGGACAGAGCGCTGACCGCGTCCATAAGCCGCTCCTCCAGACCGTCCAGCAGACCGCAGGGAGCCATGTCGGCAAGCCAATCCGCCAGCATTTCCCCGCTGACCCGGTCATTGGCGCAGTAGGGAATCACGCCCTTGCCCACGGCGGTGGGAGTGTTTGGCATAATGCGGATGACCGGAAGCGTACCCCCGGCAAATTCCTCGATTTTCTGAATATCCAATCCCGCCGCCATGGTGATGAGCAGGGGCTTCTTCTGCTTCAGGATCTTTTGCAGGGGCTTCAGAACCTCCGCCATCATGTGCGGCTTCACCGCAAGGAAAATCCGGTCGCACTCCTGGGCGATTTTCTCCACATCCCAATAGGAAATGCCCAGCTCCGCCGCCAAAGTCTTGGCCTTGCCGGAGCGGTCAGACACCGCAATGTCCTTGGTTCTGCTGCTCATGGCCCGGACGATAGCCCCGCCCATATTGCCGCAGCCGATGAATCCGTACTTCATACTCTCACCTGTCCCTTTCCGTGAATGATATATTTATAGGTGGTCAGCTCCCGCAGACCCATGGGGCCTCTGGCGTGGAGCTTCTGGGTGGAAATCCCCATTTCGCAGCCCAGGCCGAATTCGCCCCCGTCGGTGAACCGGGTGGAGGCGTTGACGTACACCGCCGCACTGTCCACGTTGGTGGTGAAATACCGTTCCGCCTCGCTGTCTTGGGTGACAATGGCCTCGCTGTGGCCGGTGGAGTGGGCGGCGATGTGAGAAACCGCCTCCTGAACGTTTTCCACGCACTTCACCGCCAGAATGTAGTCCAGAAATTCCGTGTCAAAGTCCCGCTCTCCGGCAGGCACGCCGGGAATGTACTTTGCCGCTTCCCCGTCCAGCCGAAGCTCCACCTTCGCCCCGATGCGCCCGTAAAGCTTGGGCAAAAATTCCGGGGCAATGGCTCGGTCAACCAGCAGCACCTCCTCGGCGTTGCACACGCTGGGGCGGCTGGTTTTGGCGTTCTCAATGATGTTCAGCGCCATGTCCTGGTCGGCGGTTTTCTCCACATACACATGGCAGATGCCGGTGCCCGTGGCAATGCAGGGCACGGTGGCAGTGCGGACACAGGCGGAAATCAGTCCCGCCCCGCCCCGGGGAATCAGCAGATCGACGTAGCCGTTTGCAGTCATCAGGGCCGTGGCACTGCTGCGGCTGGTGTCCTGAACCAGATTCACGGCGTTTTCCGAGATGCCCGCCTGGCGCAGCCCCGCCCGGAGAGCATCGACAATGGCCGTGGCACTGCGGATGGCCTCCTTGCCGCCCCGAAGAACGCACACGTTGCCGCTTTTCAGAGTCAGCGCCGCCGCATCGGAGGTCACATTGGGTCTGCTTTCGTAAATGATGGCAATGACACCCATGGGCACGGATACCTTGTCAATTTTCAGGCCGTCCGGACGGGTGTGGCTGTCTAAAATAAGCCCCACCGGGTCGGGAAGCGCGGCCACCTGTCGAATGCCCTGTGCCATGGCTTGGATTCTGCCTTCCGTCAGCCGGAGTCTGTCCAGCATCACATCGGAGATTGTTCCCTGAGCCTCTGTTAAGTCTTCGGCGTTTGCCTTCAGGATCTCCCCGGCATAGGCTTCCAGGCTGTCCGCCATGGCCAGAAGTCCCCGGTTCTTTTCCTCGGTGCCGAGGGCGGCGACCAGGGGCTTTGACGCCTTGGCCTGTTCTAACAGTTCCTTCATACGCTTTCCCCCACAAATCGGGTGCCTACCGGCTTCCCCTCCACAATGTCATAGAGCAGCGTCGGCTCGCTTCCGTTGGCAATGACCATTTCACAGCCGCAGTTCAGGCAGATTTCCGCCGCCCGGAGCTTGGTCACCATGCCGCCGGTGCCCTGGTCGGTGCTGCTTACCCCGGCAAGGGCACGAACATCATCGTCCACCCGGTGCACCACCGGCAAAAGCTTTGCCGTGGGGTCTGCGTGGGGATCGGCGGTGTACAGTCCGTCAATATCCGACAGCAGCACCAGAAGATCGGCCTCCACACTTTCGGCCACCATGGCGGCCAGGGTATCGTTGTCGCCGATGACGATTTCATCGGTGGCCACGGTGTCATTTTCGTTGATCACCGGTACCGCCCCCAGCTCCAGCAGCCGGTTCAGGGTGTTGGTAAAATTGGCGTGCCGGGTTTCGTTGCTCAGGTTATCCGCCGTAATCAGCAGCTGCGCCACGGTATGGTGATACTCGCTGAAAAGCTTGTCGTAGATGTACATGAGCTCGCACTGGCCTACGGCGGCAGCCGCCTGCTTGGTGGGAATATCCCGGGGCCGGGTTCGCAGACCCAGCTTGCCCACCCCCATGCCGATGGCACCGGAGGACACCAGGATCAGCTCATGGCCGGCGTTTCGGATGTCGCTCATGGTCTTGCATAGCTCCTCCACCCGGCGGATATTCAGCTGTCCCGTGGCGTAGGCCAGGGTGGATGTGCCGATTTTCACAACAATGCGCATTGGTCTGTCCCCCTTCTGTTTTCCTGATTATATCAGCTTTTTTCCGCAAAGGGAAGACCCTAAATGGAAAAACCGCACCCTCCCAAACCGGGAAGGTGCGATTCTGCATACCAAAAAACTTTTCCTCTATCCAAATGCCTTCGATAAAACTGCCCAATAGCAATCCGAAACATTCCGGCCTGCTTCCGGCGATGCGGCCGGGACAAGAACATTGCCCCCGGGGGGTTCAGCGCCGAAAGCTTCTAGGAGACTCGGAACATAAGCGTAAATCTGCAATTAGTAGGCCGATGAGGGCATCGGCCTACAAGTTCTTAATCGGTTCTCTGAAAATCCGGGGGATTGCCACACCAGCGTTGCGACGCTGGTTCGCAATGACAATCTCTATTCAGAAATACGCATAGGGAGTACGGATTGCCACACCAGTGCTGCGGCACTGGTTCGCAATGACACCTTTGGTGGGTAAATCAGCGGATAACCC
>CAKTXO010000053.1 GCA_934630985.1 uncultured Oscillospiraceae bacterium
ATCATCTGGTCGCCGGTGTAAGCGTGGATGGTGCACATAATGCCGGTCTCGATGGTGGCCAGGTCGTTCAGAGCCTTTGCCATGGGAGCCAGGCAGTTGGTGGTGCAGGAAGCGGCGGAGATGATGTTGTCTTCCTTGGTCAGGATGTTGTGGTTAACGTTGTAAACGATGGTGGGCAGGTCGTTGCCGGCAGGAGCGGAGATGACGACCTTCTTGGCACCGGCATCGATGTGAGCCTGAGCCTTGGCCTTGGAGGTGTAGAAACCGGTGCACTCCAGAACAACGTCAACACCCAGCTCGCCCCAGGGCAGCTCGGCAGCGTTGGCCTTTGCGTAGATGGTGATCTTCTTGCCATCGACAACGATGTTGTCCTCGCCGGCCTCGACAACGTGACCCTGGGCAGCGTAGTTACCCTGAGTGGAATCGTACTTCAGCAGGTGAGCCAGCATCTTGGGAGAGGTCAGGTCGTTGATGGCGACGATCTCGAAGCCCTCAGCACCGAACATCTGACGGAAAGCCAGACGACCGATACGACCGAAACCATTGATAGCAACTTTAACAGACATGGTAATTCCTCCATTTTTCTTACTGCATCTTGCAGCAAAGTTACTTTTTCCGTACGTTTTCGATATTCCCGTACGGATTTATGATATCATACCCTATCAATATTGTAAACTGTCAATATTGCACAAAACCAACTTCAGTTTGCTGATTTTCGGTGCAAACTGCTCATATTTTCCGTTCCCTTTGTTCCCGGGAACAATTGTCCGTACATTCGGAACAATACAAATTGTGCAAAGCGGCGGCTTTTTCCCGGAAAGCGGAAAACGCGGTGCTTTTGGCACCGCGTTTTGGTTCAGTAATCCACAGAGGAATCCGCGCCGACAATGGCAATGTAGGTATTGCCCACGCCGATTTCCAGATCCTGAGCGTCGTTGGTCAGGAAGTGGAAGGGAGCCTTGTCTCCGTCGCAGCCCCAGACAATGGGGATGATCTTGCCGCCGTTGGCGTAGTAGCCCGTGCCGCCGGCGTTGAAATCGGCATAATGATAAATGCCCTCGTTGGTCACGTTGGCGAACATGACGATCACGTTGGTGAAGCTTTCCGCCTCGTCGGTGATCTGGTCGTGCATCTCCTGGCCGTACTGGTTCCAGACGTACTTGCCGATCTCGGTATTGTAGATCATCTGGGTGTCCTTCTTGGCCTGCTTGTAGTTCAGGTGGATGGTGATGTTGGAGGCATCCTCACCGGAAGCGGGGGTGCCGTCCTCAGTGAACCGGAAGCCGTAGTCCCGATCCAGAGTCTGAGGCCAGCCCTGCTTTTCGGCGTACTCCTTGTAGCCCGCGCCGATGCCGAAGAGGCTGTTCTCCAGGCTGCGCTTGTACTCCTTATCCCGGTAGGAAACATTTGCCTCCTCCTGAACGACCCAGGAGTCAATATTCATATTTTCAATTCCTCTGTTCTTCGCATCGTCCAGAGCCGTGGTGGAACCGCCCGCATGTGCCAAAATCAGGTCATAGTGCTGAGCGATCTGGTTGAAGATAGGCCGGGTGGAGCGGGTGGAGCCCATGGCCTTCACGCTTTCGATGTCGCTGAACAGAGCCAGGCACCGAACCACGTTGTTCATATTGACGTACATCTCCATGACCACATCCGCCTGGGTCACACCCACATGGGGCAGGTTCTCCCGGAGGTTGCTGACGGTGGTGGCATAAATACGTCCGGCAAAGGGCGCGTCCAGCAGCTGGCCGTTTACCGGGTTCCGATAGACGGGCGGCTCGGTGGGTACCGTAGTGGGCTCGGTGGTAGGCTCCGCGGTGGTTTCCGCCGCAGTGACGGCCAGCTCTTCTGCGACCTGGTCATTCTTCGCGGCCTCGGCGTTGCCCCGGCCAGGGATTAGGTTGCCGCAGCCGCCCAGCAGCATGGCCGCAGCCAATGTAAGCGCAAGAATTCGTTTCATACTTCGTTTCCTTTCCTTTTTATTTGGGTCTATCTGAAAACCGAACTTCATCTGCCGGTGAAATCCGAGCTTTCCCTATATTTTTGTCATTTACTCCGCTGTTTCCTCGATGAGGGCATCGGCCATGGTTTTGCCCATGGAATAATAGAACACGTTGTCCCGGGCAGGGTTCAGCTCCGGCAGCACGCCCCGGTGGGCGTAGACGTTGTAATAGCCGAACATCATGGGGATGATCCGGCCGTCCTCGGCAAGCTTCTGGTAGAAGTTGTAGTAGTTGCCGCTGTCCTCCAATGCCTTCAGACACATGTTATAGAGGATTTCGTGGGACATGCCGCCCCGGCTCATTTCACCGTAGGGTCGGAAAAACTCCGTCAGATCCATATCCGGGCTCAGCCGGGTCATGCCCAGGTACACGTCGAAGTTGCCTGCCACGATGGTGTTCTTGTACAGGGTGCCGCCGCTTTCCAGGGTGGTGGCGGGCAGACCCAGAGCCGTCAGATTGGAGGCCAGATCCCGAGCAATCCGGGTACGGGCGGAATCGTCGGAGTTCACCAGAATCCGCAGCTCCTTGTCCGCGCCGTCCTTCTGGGGAATCCGGTAGGCGGACAGCTTTTCGATGAACTTCATGGGGTCATAGGCATACTTGGCCGCCAGGGATTTGCTGTAGTAGGACTCCGTGGGAGCACAGGGCAGGGTCACCGGGGACACCAGGCCTTTATAGGCCGATTCCGCCAAGCTCTCCCGGTCGATGCCGTAGGTCAGGAAGGTACGCAGAGTGCCGTCGTCAAAGTGCTCGGAGTAGAGAATGTTGCAGCCTAAATAGATCATGTAGCCGCTTTCGATTTCCCACAGCTCATAGTCGCAGCGGTACTCGGCGAAGGAGTCACTCATGGGATTGGTGCACACCACGCTGACGGAATTGTCTCCGTTGAACTGGAAGGCATCACGCACCTCGGCGGTGGTGCTCACCTGCACCAGGCTGATGGTATTGTCCCGGGCGGGAATCTTCAGATCGCCGCACCACCAGTTGGGGTTGCGCTGAAGCACCGCGCCGCCGCTGCTCTCCACGAACACATAGGGGCCGCTGCCCGCAGGCGCTTCGGTCAGATTGGCAACCTCCGAGGCCTTCACAATGGGCACATCCAACAGAAGCGCCAGATTCTGATAGGCGGTGTCCATCTGGAACAGAACGCCGCCGTCCTCGGTTTCCTTTACCTCCAGCAGGTGCTTATAGAAGCGGTACTTATAGTAGTCGTTTTCCATGGCCTGCTTGTAGGAGGCCACCACGTCGCTGGCGGTCACCTTGCTTCCGTCGGAAAAGGTGGCGTTGTCCTCTAAGTAGATCGTCCAGTTCCGGCTGTTGGTGGAAACCTTGTACTTCGAGCAGAGAATGGGGGTGGTGTTTTTCTTGCTGTCCACGGCAAACAGAGGCTGATACATGAGAGACATCAGCACCCGGTTGGTGTAGTCGCTGCCGAACAGCGGGTTCAGGGAGCGTTCCGGATAATAGGCCAGCACCAGGTTCTGGCTGTCCTCCGCTTCCTCCGTCACCACCGATTCCTCGCCATCCATCAAAATGGCATCGCCGGTGGCCACATAGGCTTCATTGTTGATGTCTCTGCCGCAGCCGGAAAGGATTCCGGTCATCAGGGCAAGGGTCAGCAGAAGGCACAGAACTCGCTTCATCTTCCCACCTCCTTGCAGGTAATCACCGCGCCCTGGGAGCCCCGCTCCCCGTGGCTTGCCCGGTGAGACCAGAATCTGTCACACTGGCAGTAGGTGCACGCGTCGCTGATTTCAATTTGGGTTACCCCGACCCGGTTCAGACTCATGGCATTGATCGCCTTCAAATCCAGGTGGTATTTGTCCCCCCGCTTCTCGATGAATTGCCGAACTTCTTCGCCGTAGGCCGCCAGCATGGCCTGGGGCACGTCGCCGTCGGTTTCAAAATGGCACAGGCCGATGTTGGGGCCGATGGCTGCCCGGATATTTTCCGGCTTGCAGCCGAAATTCTCCACCATGGCCTGCACGGTCTTCGCGCCGATTTTCTGGGCGGTACCCCGCCAGCCGGCGTGAGCCGCCCCCACCGCCCCGGTCACCGGGTCAAAAAACAGCATCGGGGTGCAGTCGGCGGTGAAGACCAGCAGCGTCACCTCCGGGGTGTTCGTCACGAGAGCGTCGCACTCGGGGTAATCCTTGTGGCAGAAGCCCCGGCAATCCCGGTCGGTGACCACCCGGACGATGTCCGAATGGGTCTGCCGGGTCATCACCAGCTTCTCCGGGTCAAAGCCCAGGGCGCTTCCCAGCCGCCGGAGATTTTCCACCACGTTTTCCATGGTGTCCCCCCGACCATAGGCCAAATTCAGGCTGGCCTGGGTGCCGGTGCTCACCCCGCCGTAGCGGGTGGTGAAGCCGTGGGGGACGGAAATCCCCCCGGCGGTCAAAAATTCAACTTGGTTCATGCGTTTCGTTTCTATCGGCATTCCGATTCTCCATAGGTTCCGCGGATTTGTATTGGGCTCAGTTCGCCAATTTATCCTTCTGCATACAGCACTTCTTGTACTTTTTGCCGCTGCCGCAGGGGCAGGGATCGTTGGGACCGACCTTCTTGGCGGCGTTGCGCACGGGCTGCTTCTTGACGGTAGCCTCTCCGGAACCGGCGGTGCCGGTCTCCTTGGCCACCTTCTCCCGCTTGACCTCCTGGGTAGGCCGCAGCTGCACCAGGAACATCCGGCGGATGGTCTCCTCCTTGATGGCCTGGATCATGGCCTGGAACATCTTGTAGCCCTCTTCCTTGTACTCGGTCACCGGGTCATGCTGGCCGTAGGCTCGCAGACCGATGCCCTGCTTCAGGTCGTCCATGGCATCGATGTTGTCCATCCAGTATTCGTCCACCACCCGGAGCATGACCACACGCTCCAGCTCCCGCATGATGGCGGGGGTGTAGGCCTTTTCCTTGGCATCGTAGGTGTTTTTGGCGATGTCCAGCACGGTTTCCGCCACTTCGGCGGCGTGCTTGCCCAGCAGCTGGCTGCTCCGGCCTTCCAGAGTACCTCTGGCGAAGTAGATGCCCTCCATGGCCGCGGCCAGACGGCGCAGACCTTCCTCATCCGCCACGCCGCCGTTTGCGCTCAGCGCGCCGTTCACCGCGCCGGTGACCACATCGGACAGCATGGACATCATATTCTCCCGGAGGTCTTCCCCGTCCAGCACCTTCTGCCGCTGGGCGTAGATGACCTCACGCTGGGTGTTCATCACGTCGTCGTATTCCAGAACGTTCTTTCTGGCACGGAAGTTCCGGGATTCCACGTTCTTCTGGGCGTTTTCCACGGCATTGGACAGAATTTTCGCGTCAATGGGAGTGTCCTCGTCCAGACCCAGGGAATCCATCATCCCCGCCACCTTGTCGGTGGCGAACAGGCGCATCAGGTCGTCCTGAAGGCTCAGGAAGAACCGGCTCTCGCCGGGGTCGCCCTGACGGCCGGAACGGCCTCGCAGCTGATTGTCGATTCGCCGGGACTCGTGACGCTCGGTGCCGATGATGTAAAGGCCGCCGGCGGCACGAACCTTCTCCGCCTCGTCGGCGATGGTCGCCTTGTACTTTTTCAGCAGCTCCTTGTACTGCTCCCGGACGGCCAGAATCTCCGGATTGTCGGTTTCGGCGTAGGAATCCGCCTCCATGAGCAGCTCCTCAGGAAGGCCGGTTTTCGCCAGCTCCGCCTTGGCCAGGAAGTCCGCGTTGCCGCCCAGCATGATATCCGTACCACGGCCGGCCATGTTGGTGGCGATGGTCACCGCCCCGAATTTACCGGCCTGAGCCACGATCTGAGCCTCCTGCTCGTGGTGCTTGGCGTTCAGGACGTTATGAGGAATTCCCTCGCGCCTCAGCATCTTGCTCAGCAACTCGCTCTTTTCGATGGAAATGGTGCCCACCAGCACGGGCTGCCCCTTTTCGTGGCAGGCCTTCACCTGCTCTACGATGGCCCGGTACTTGCCCGCCTCGTTCTTATAGACCACGTCGCTGTGGTCTACACGAATCACCGGCTTGTTGGTGGGAATTTCCACCACGTCCAGGGAGTAAATGGTGGCAAATTCCTCTTCCTCGGTCAGGGCGGTGCCGGTCATGCCGGAAAGCTTGTCATACAGCCGGAAGAAATTCTGGAAGGTAATGGTAGCCAGGGTCTTGCTCTCACTGGCAACGTTCACGCCCTCCTTGGCCTCAATGGCCTGGTGCAGACCCTCGTTGTAGCGTCTGCCGTACATCAGCCGCCCGGTGTATTCATCCACAATGATGATTTCCCCGTCCTTGACCACATAGTCGATGTCCTTTTTCATCAGGCCCCGGGCCTTCATGGCCTGGTTGATGTGGTGAGACAGGGTGGTATTCTCCGCGTCGGCCAGATTCTCCACGCCGAAGAACCGCTCGGCCTTGGCAATGCCGGAGGCAGTCAGGGACACGGTGCGCGCCTTCTCATCCACGAAGTAGTCGCAGTCGTAGTCGTCGTGAACCTCCTTGTCCTCGGTTTTGGCGAAGACCTGCTTGCGCAGGGTGGAGACGAACCGGTCGGCCATTTCGTAGAGCTGGGAGGAATCCTCTCCCTTGCCGGAAATGATCAGGGGGGTACGGGCCTCGTCGATTAAGATGGAGTCCACCTCGTCCACGATGGCAAAGGCATGACCCCGCTGAACAAGCTCCTGCTTGTAGATGGCCATATTGTCCCGGAGGTAGTCAAAGCCCAGCTCGTTGTTGGTGCAGTAAGTAATGTCCGCGGCATAGGCCTCTCTGCGTTCCGCCGGAGACATGCCCGGAATCACCAGGCCGATGGTCAGACCCATATAGCGGTAGACCTTGCCCATCCACTCGGACTGGTATTTTGCCAGATAGTCGTTGACGGTGACCACATGGACACCCCGACCGTTCAGCGCATTCAGGTAGCAGGGCAGGATGGCAACCAGGGTTTTGCCCTCGCCGGTCTTCATCTCGGCAATCCGGCCCTGATGCAAAACGATGCCGCCGATGAGCTGCACCGGATAGGGCCGCATACCCAGCACCCGGTCAGCGGCCTCCCGGATGGCCGCGAAGGCCTCAGGGAGCAGATCGTCCAGGGTCTCCCCCTTGTCCAGCCGCTCCTTGAATTCGGCGGTCTTGCCCCGGAGTTCTTCCTCGCTTAAATTTTTGTAGCTGTCCTCCAGAGCCAGAATTTTATCCACCGTGGGCTGGATTTTCTTCAGCTCCCGCTGGGAGCGGGTGCCGAACAGTTTCTCAATAAGTCCCATTGCAATCTCCTTCTTTTAGGAGCCGCATCCCGGAATTGTATCTGCTAGCCGCAGTCAAATGCCCGATGCCGCTCCGGTAGTAAGCCGATATAAGCCAATTTCAAGATATTATATCATAGTCAGCAGGAGAAGAAAAGTCGAAATTGTGAACAATTTCCCTCGTTCTTCGTCAGAATCATTGCACAGAAGCAAAAAAAGCAAGGATTTCGGATTTTCCCGCCTTCACGCTGCCCTGCTGGAAATCCGGCTTGCCGCCGCCTCTTCCGGACAAGGCCGCCGTCATCTGTTTGCCCAGAGGCCGCAAATCCTCGTTGTGAGAGGCCAGGCAGTAGCCGTAGCCCGTCCCGTCACTGCCGCTGAACACCGCCGCCCGGCCTCCGCAGACCCGGGCAATGGCATCCGCCAGCTCCCGCAGACCCGTGCCGTCCAGGCCATCCTCAAAGTGAAGCACGTTGCCCTGTCCGGCGTAGCTTTCGGCAGTCAGGGCAAAAATCTGCCGCTGCAAGCCGACGATTCTGAATTTCAGAGCCGCCAGCTGGTCGTTCATCCGCTGGGCAGCCAGACCGGTCTCCAGGATTTTCGCGGAAAAGGCCTGGGACACCAGCTTATTCTGGGCGTAAGCCTCGCCGAGAAGCCGGAGGGCCTGGGCTCCGCAGGCCATCTCCATCCGGGTACCGCCCCGGAAATTCACCGCGCTGAACAGCTTCACCAGGCCGATTTCCCCGGTGGCCGCCACATGGGTACCGCAGCAGGCGCAGCAGTCAAAGCCCGGAATCTCCACGATCCGCACCGGCCAGGAAAGCTGCTTCTTCGTCCGATAGGGCACCTTCGGCAGCTCTTCCGGACTGGGGTACCAGCAGCGGATGGGAAGGTTCGCCCAGATCGCCTCGTTGGCCTGCGCCTCGATTGCCTCCAGCGCCTCCTCCGGAATCACGCCGTCAAAATCGATGGTGGTCACATCCGCACCCATGTGAAACCCGGTGTTATGGTAACCATACCGCCGGTTGATAATGCCGGAGACGATGTGCTCGCCGCTGTGCTGCTGCATCCGCCGGAACCTGGCCTCCCAGTCGATGGTTCCCTCCACCGTCTGTCCCGGCTCCAAGGGGGCGGCACAGTAGTGCGCCACCGTCTCCCCCCGCTCATGGGTATCTAGCACCCGGACGCCGCCAAGGACGCCGGTATCCCCTGCCTGTCCGCCCCCCTCGGGGTAAAAAGCGGTGGCGTCCAGGGTAACGACAAAAGAATCCTTCTCCGGCTGGCAGGACAAAACCTGCGCCCGGAAGGTTTTCAAATGGCTGTCTTCGTAATATAATTTCCGTGTCTGCATGGGATACCTCCGGATGGTTTTTCCTGA
>CAKTXO010000054.1 GCA_934630985.1 uncultured Oscillospiraceae bacterium
GAAAAAGACGTGTTCGATTTTGAAAGCGACGAGGATTTTGCCATGCGGTTCCTCCACGAGAAGCATGTGCTGGTGATCCCCGGCCACGGCTTCGACTGGTTCGAGGATCTGCGCTTCCGGATTGTCATGCTGCCTGAGTCTCAGGTCATCACCCAGGCCATGGAGCAGCTGGGCGACTTCCTGGAGCGGCACAGAAGATAATCATAACCACCGGCCGTGCCGGTGGGTATGATTGGTGGACGATATAGGACTCGAGTAAATTAAGGAGCACCCGGCGAGAGACGCTTTTGGCAACAGTCCACCGGACTGGTGCATTGAGATGGGTTCGAGTCCACCGCTCTCTGAAAATGCGCTTCGCGGTGGACGATATAGGACTCGATGACGCTAAGGTGTGAATTCCGTCGAGCCGGAATTCAGCAACAGTCCACCGGACTGTTGCATTTAGATGGGTTCGAGTCCACTGGTCTCCGAGAATGCGCTTCGCGGTGGACGATATAGGACTCGATAACACTAAGGAGCATCCGGCGGAAACGCCGGATGGCAACAGTCCACTGGACTGTTGCATTTAGATGGGTTCGAGTCCTATATCTTTATTGTCCACCAAAAGAGAAAAGCAGCACCACCCTGCGGGGTGGTGCTGCTTTTCTCTTTTGGTGGACGATATAGGACTCGAACCTATGACCTTCCGCACGTCAAGCGGATGCTCTAGCCAGCTGAGCTAATCGTCCATGAAGTTACTTGGATAGTATAATCGCAGGTGAGCAATTTGTCAAGTATAGATTTTGAAAATTGTCAAAAACGGCGAAATTCCCAGGGCTTGCCAACTCATACTTTTCTTTTTCCCGGAAATAGGCTATAATACCCTCCGGAACCCAGCGTCAATCGACAAGGAGAGCATTCATGAGAATTCTATACGACAGCAAGCTTCCCCAATTCAAAGAACCCTTCGGCACCCTGACTCCGGGTCAGACCTGCCGTCTTCACATTCATATCCCCCGCGCCGTCCAGGCCACCGCCGTCAAGTGCCTGATGCAATACGAGGACGGCCGCACCACCGCCCAGGAGTTTCTCTTCTCGAAAGAACGGATCGAAGACCCCTACGAAATCTGGCAGGCGGATTTTTCCATCCCGATGGAGGGTCTGTATTTCTACTACTACTATATTGACACCCCCAGCGGCGGCTTTCGGCTGTTCAAACAGGGGGATGACACCAACATGGAGGCAGGTGCCCTCTGGCAGATCAGCTGCGTGCCGGCGGACTTTCACACCCCCCAGTGGGCAAGAGGGGCAACCATTTACCAGGTTTTCCCCGACCGGTTCCGCAAGTCCGGCGACTGCGATCTGACCGGCAAGCTGACCCCCTACACCGTCCACTCCGGCTGGAACGAGGAGGTGGACTGGCGTCCCACCGAGGACGATCTGGTGCTCAACAACGACTTTTTCGGCGGTAATTTCCGGGGAATTATCGAAAAACTGGACTATATCGCGGATTTAGGCGTGAATCTTCTCTACCTGAATCCCATTTCCAAAAGCTTTTCCAGCCACCGCTACGACACCGGCGACTACAAAACCCCCGATCCCATGCTGGGCACGGAGGCGGATTTCGCCGAGCTGTGCCGTCAGGCTCACGCCCGGGGTATCCGGGTAATTCTGGACGGGGTCTACTCCCATACCGGCTCCAACAGCCCCTATTTTAACCGGGAGGGTCAGTTCGATTCCGTCGGTGCCTACAATTCCACGGAATCTCCCTACTACAGCTGGTACACCTTCCAGCACTGGCCGGATCAGTACACCTGCTGGTGGAATTTTGACACCCTGCCCACGGTGAACAAGCTGGATCCCGCCTTCGTCCATTTCATCATCGAGGACGAGGACAGCGTAGTGGCTCACTGGATGAAGCTGGGAGCCGACGGCTTCCGGCTGGACGTAGCCGATGAGCTGCCCGATGAATTCATCCGGCTTCTGCGAAACCGGATCAAAGCCATTAACCCGGATGCCCTTCTTCTGGGCGAAGTGTGGGAGGATGCCTCGGCGAAGGTAGCCTACGGCCGCCGCCGAACCTACTTCACCGCCGGGGAGCTGGACAGCGTCATGAACTACCCCTTCCGCACGGCCATTATCGACTACGTCCGAGGCCACGACGGCGGCGCCGCCCTGAAGGAAACGGTCATGTCCATTGTGGAAAACTACCCGCCGGAGGTGGTTCAGTGCAACATGAATCTGCTGGGCACCCACGACACCCCCCGGATTCTCACCGCTCTGGTGGACGATTTCAACGGTACCCGGGAGGAAATGTCCAAGCGGCGCCTGTCCCGGAATCAGTATGACATTGCCTATGACCGGCTGCTGATGGCGGCTTTCCTTCAGTACACCCTGCCGGGCAGCCCCAGCCTGTACTACGGCGACGAGGCGGGTATGGAAGGCGGCCGGGATCCCTTCAACCGCCGACCCTATCCCTGGGGACAGGAAAACCAGGATATTCTGTGCTACTTCCGTCAGCTGGGGAAGCTGCGCAAAGCCCATCCCGCCTTCCGGCTGGGAGACATCCGGTTCTTCCAGGCCGGGGATCGGCATCTGGGCTTCACCCGAAGCTACGAGGGCAAAACCTACCGGGTCTACTGCAACCGCAGCGCCGATTCCTGGCAGGTTCCCGCGGGCTCCATTCTCATGGGCTTCAATCTGCAAATCGTCTCCCCGGACAATCTGACGCTGGCGCCGCGAGGCTTCTGCGTAACGGAGGATTAACATGGAAACCGAGTATTTTCTCTCCGGCTACTGCCGCCAGCTGGACAGCGCCCGGATAGTAGAGGTCATCCTGGAAAACGGCCAAGTCACCGAGGTGGACTGCTGCTACGGCAGCTGCGCCTATCAGGGCAGCTGCCCCATTGCCCAAAAAATTGAGGAACTCACGCCGTGAAATGTGTTCTCCTCGGTGTTCCTACCAAAGAAGGATGTCAAAGAGCCGCCTTTTCCGTATTGACAAAATTCACAATTCTTCCGCAAGATTTCTGTAGACTTATCCAAAAGTTTCTCTTCCCCTTGCATTTGTGATGGGAGTCTGTTATATTGGCCTGTACACCGGTAGGATAAGAAAGGATGATATCCATGGCACACACTGAGGCGATCATTCCCATCAAAAAACGCATTTTACAGACCTGCGTCCGGCTGTTCCTGGTGCAGGGCTATCAGAAAACCACCATGCTCCAGATTCTGGAGAACAGTCAGGTTTCCAACAGCAGCTTCCAGAACATTTTCCGAGCCAAGGACGGTGTGCTTTCAGAGCTGGTAGACTTTATGTTTGCCTATCAGTTCGGCGCCGCCCGGGAAACCACCGCGAAATTGCCCCCGGTTTACGTCTACGCGGCGGAAACCGCCATTCAGCTGACCCTGACGGAGCTGAACGAGAACCTCCGGGAAATTTATGGGGTGGCCTACACCAAGCCTCTGATCCTGGATTCCATTGTCCGGCAGACCGCCCAGGAGCTTCAGACCATTTTCTCCCCCTATCTGCCCGGGCTGACCTATACGGACTTCTATCATCTGGACATCGGCACCTCCGGGGTCATGCGCAGCTATATGCTCCGCCCCTGTGACGAGAATTTTACTCTGGAGAAGAAGCTCCGGGACTTCCTGTCCATCAATCTGCGAGCCTACAACGTGCCGTCGGAGGAAGTGGAGAAGGCCATCGCCTTTGTGGAAGGTCTGGACATCCGCGAGATTGCCCAGCAGGTCATGGAGCAGCTTCTGAAGGGTCTTCAGATGCGCTTTGACTTCACCCTGCCTGAGGGTTCCTACATCCAGGCAGACAAGTAATTTCCCTTTCTGAATTGAACCAGCCCCCGGCAACGCCGGGGGCTGGTTTCAGACTGTCGAAAAACCATGTCATTGCGAGGCAGTGCGCACACTGCCGTGGCAATCCCCTGAATTTTCAAACATTTTAGATCCTAAACCAGTGGCTTTTACTTCTATCCGGGGGATTCCCACACCAGTCTGCGATATATTACGGTATGATTGCCACTGGCAATCATCACTATTTTAATTCGCTGCGCGGAGCACCACTGGTTCGGAATGACACCGTATCTTTCGGACTTTTTTGACACGCTAGAACCAGCCTCCGGCAACGCCGAGGGCTGGTTTTTTCCCGTTTCCCTGCTGACTCTCCCTTCCCTTTGGGTGATTTCCGGCAATATAACCAAATATTTCCCGCTGCCATTGACGAAAAGTAATATTTATGATAAATTTGATAGTAATTCACGAATACGTTTTACTTGGGGGAAAGAGAATGAAAAAAGGCAATCCGATCGCGCTGCTGCCCATTGGGGTGTTTCTGGCTCTGTATCTGGGGCTGGGACTTCTGTTTGAATACGGCATAAAAATCCCAATGGGTTTCTATAACATTCCCATTGTGATTGCTTTTCTGGCAGCCATTCTAGTGGCCTGTCTGCAAAATCCTGCCCTTTCCTTTGATGAAAAGCTGACCATCATGGGTCAGGGGCTGGGGGACAAAAACATCATCACCATGCTGCTGATTTTCCTCACCGCCGGTGCCTTTGTAGGCGTGGTGGGTCGCAGCTCCGCCCAGAGCGTGGCCTATTTCATGCTGGATCTGATTCCGGCGAACTTCTCCGTAGCCGTGCTGTTCGTGGTGGCCTGCTTTGTCTCCACCGCCATGGGCACCAGCGTGGGCACCATCACCCTCATCGCCCCCATTGCCGTGGAGGTGGCTCAGGCCTCGGGCTACGACACCGCCCTGTGCGTGGGCACGGTGGTAGGCGGCGCCATGTTCGGCGATAACCTGTCCTTCATTTCCGACACCACCATTGCCGCCTGCAACGGCCAGGGCTGCGCTATGAAAGACAAATTCCGGGGCAATTTCGGCATCGCCCTGCCTGCCGCCCTGGGCACCCTGGCGCTCATCCTTCTGCTGACCCTGGGGCAGGCTCCCGCCGTTCCGGAGCACAGCTACGCGCTGGTGCAGATTCTGCCCTATGTGCTGGTGCTGGCAGGAGGCATTGCGGGCATCAACGTTTTCGTAGTACTTCTCATCGGCATTGTCTCCGGCAGCTTCATCATGCTGCTCACCGGGCAGACCGCCCCTACGGCGCTTCTTTCCGGCATGGGCACCGGTGCCGCCGGTATGTTTGAAACCAGCATGGTGGCCATTCTGGTGGCTGCCATGTGCAGTCTGATCCGGGTCTACGGCGGCTTTGACGCCCTGCTTTACGCCATCGACAGGCTCTTCCGAGGGAAAAAGGGCGGTCAGCTGGGCATTGGCCTGCTGGTGGGCACCATGGACATCGCCACTGCCAACAACACGGTGGCCATCGTCATGGCAAACCCCATTGCCAAGGAAATGAGCCGCAGCTACGGCATTTCCCCCCAGCGTTCGGCCTGTCTGCTGGATACCTTCTCCTGCATTTTCCAGGGGATCATTCCCTACGGCGCTCAGATGCTGGTTGCCATTTCCGCTGCTGCCGAGATGGGCGTAAGCCTGTCTTCCTTCCAGATCATGCGCTGGCTCTTTTACCCCTATTTGCTGCTGATCAGCTCCCTGATCGCCATCTTTTTCACAAAAGAAAAGGATTAAGCCGGATTTTTGGAAACGTAACTGAAAAAGATGGGATATTTCACTATTCGCCTCTTTACCTTTTGTTCAAAGTCTGTTATCATATAACTGTAATCCAATTTGCCGTTTCCGGCGGTATGTGTTTTATCGAGGTGGAAGAGAATGCTGTCACAGGAAAAAATTCTGGTTGTCGAGGACAACGAGCTGAACCGTGCCATGCTGGTGGAAATTCTTTCCGGGCAGTACGCTACCCTGGAGGCCGAGAACGGTCAGACTGCCCTGGACATTCTGCAAACGCATACGGACGACGTTGCCCTGATCCTGCTTGACATCGTCATGCCCGTCATGGACGGCTATACCTTCCTGGATACCATCAAGAAGGATTCCCAGCTATCTTTGATTCCGGTCATCATCATGACCCAGAACAGCAGCGAGGACGCGGAGGTGGCCGCTCTGTCCCACGGAGCCACGGATTTCATACCCAAGCCCTACCGCCCCCAGGTGATTCTTCATCGGGTCGCCAGCATCATCCATCTGCGGGAAACCGCCTCCATGATCAACCAGTTCCGCTATGACCAGCTCACGGGGCTCTACAGCAAGGAATTCTTCTATCAGCAGACCCATGCCATGCTCATGAACAACCCGGACAAGGAATATAACATTGTCTGCTCCAATATCGTCAATTTCAAGCTCTATAACGACACCTTCGGCATTGCCGCGGGAGATCAGCTGCTCAAGGGCATTGCCCGGGGCATCAGTGAGCAGCTCGGCGCGGGCGGCGTCACCGGCCGGTATTCCGCCGACCGATTCGTGTGCTTACAGGAACGGGATAAGGCGCAGACTGCCCAGGCGCTCATCGCCCGGCATATGAACTTTCCCGAGGAACTGAAAAGCGTAGACCTCAAATGGGGCGTTTACGAGATTCACGACCGGTACCTGCCTCTGGAATACATGTGCGACCGAGCCATGCTGGCCGCGGACAGCATCAAGGGGCAGTACGAGCAGTCCATTGCCGTCTACGATGACGCTTTGCGCAGAAAGCTTCTGCGGGAGCAGAGCATTACCTCCACCATGGAGTCGGCTTTGGCAAACAGCCAATTCGCCGTCTATTTGCAGCCCAAATACCGAGCCAGCGACAGCCAGCTGTGCGGTGCCGAGGCTCTGGTTCGCTGGATTCACCCGGAGTGGGGCTTCATGTCTCCCGGGGAGTTCATCCCCCTGTTCGAGCGCAACGGCTTTATCTACCGGCTGGATCGGTTTGTCTGGGAGCAGGCCTGTATTTTGCTGCGCCGGTGGCAGGATGCGGGCTATCCGCCCCTGCCGGTTTCCGTAAACGTTTCCCGGGCGGATGTATGTCAGCCGGATCTGGTGGATTTTCTGCTGGAGCTGACCCAAAAATACAGCATTGACCCGAAGCTTCTCCATCTGGAGATCACGGAAAGCGCCTACACTGAAAACTCCAAGCAGATCATCGCCACGGTAGACGCGCTCCGAGCCAAGGGCTTCCTCATCGAAATGGACGACTTCGGCAGCGGCTATTCCTCTTTGAATATGCTCAGCCAGCTGAAGCTGGACATTCTGAAGCTGGACATGAAGTTTGTCCAGAGCGAGACCTCCCAGAGCGACGACCGGGGGATTCTCCGGCTGGTTGTGGAGATGGCTCACCGGATGAATCTGAGCGTGGTGGCCGAGGGCGTAGAGACTCAGCATCAGCTCAGCCGACTTCAGGAAATCGGCTGCGACTATGTCCAGGGATATCTGTTCTCCAAGCCTGTTCCGCAAGTGGAGTACAGCGAGCTGCTGGAAAATTTTTCCAACCGCCAGGACATTCTCCTGCCCTGCGCGCCCAGCATCGCCCAGACCCGGCATTCGCTGCTGATCGCTGACGAGGATCCCAAATCCCGGGAGCTGCTGTGCGCCGCCTTCTCGGGCACCTACGAAGTGATACAGGCCGACGACTGCGGTCGGGCTCTGGCCTTTCTGTCCGAAAACGCCAACAAGCTGGCTTCCATGATCATCAGCAGCGGCCTGCCCAACCCCGGTGTTGGCACCCTGGTCAGTACCCTGCGGCGAGTCACCGCTCCCCGGCACATTCCCGTTATGGTCGTGACCACCCTTCCCCAGGAGCGTCAGGTTCAGGCGCTGGGACTGGATGTGGACGATATTGCTTATAAGCCCAGGGATATGCAGTGCACCCAGTGCCTGCGCAAGCGGGTGGAATGGATGAACATTCTCAACACCTACAAAATCCGGGAACGTTCCATGATCTCCGAGGCCTGCCGGGACTATCTGACCGGCCTTCTCAACCGGCGGGGCTTTCAGTCGGCACTGGACTCCATGCAGAAAGAAGATTTCCCCATGGCGGTGTTCCTGTTTGACCTGGACGATCTGAAGCACTTGAACGACTCCCAGGGGCACACCGCCGGCGATAAGCTTCTGAAGCATTTCGCCGGTGCCCTGCGGCAAAACACCCGAAACGGAGACGTTCTGTGCCGCTACGGCGGCGATGAATTTGCCGTCATTCTGAAAGGAATGCGCTCAGCCGCGGCGGTCATCCGCAAAAGTGAGGATATCATCCGGGACACAGCCAAGTTTGTTCTGCCGGACGGCTACCGCGCCACCTGCTCCGGAGGCGTGGTGCTGTGCGAAAGTCCGGAGGTGTCCATGGCGGTTCTGCTGGAGCGGGCGGATCAGGCACTGTATCAGGCCAAGCGTCAGCGCAAGGGCGGCTGCGTCCTCTGGAAGGAGAATGGGGACTGTCCCTCCGAGAAAGCATAGCAAAATCCCTCGCCTGAACATTCAGGCGAGGGATTTTTGTCTTTACTCAAAATTCAGGATTACTTGGTACCGAAAATCCGGTCGCCGGCGTCGCCCAGACCGGGAACGATGTAAGCGTTCTCGTTGAGCCCCTCGTCCAGGGCAGCCAGATACACGTCCACATCGGGGTGCGCCTTGGTCACGGCCTCCACACCCTCGGGGGCACCGATGATGTTCATCATAATGATGTTCTT
>CAKTXO010000055.1 GCA_934630985.1 uncultured Oscillospiraceae bacterium
CTGGTGATTCCCATGAATCCCCACTGCGAGTCCCTGAACGCGGCCATTGCTTCCGCCATCGTCATGTGGCAGATGAAGCAGTAAAACAGAGAGAAATCAGGTGAAGAGAGATGCTGACACACTGGATATGGTTTGCGCACCGCCCCGGTGTGAGCGACCGACTGAAAGCGGTGCTCATGGAGCATTTCTGCGATCCTGAGGATATCTTCTACGCCGACGAGGCCGCTCTGCGCGGTCTTCCCGAGTTGACCCGGGAGGCGTTGGAGGGATTGCTGGACAAAAACCTGACTTCCTCCGAGGAAATTCTGGAGGTCTGTGACCGGAAGCAGCTGCACATCCTGACTTATCAGGACGCGGGGTATCCGGCGAGACTCAAAAATATCCCCGACCCGCCTATGGTGCTCTACTACAAGGGTCGGCTGCCGGAATTTGACGCCTATCCCACCATCGGCATCGTGGGTACCCGGAAGGCCTCGGCCTACGGCCTCACCGCCGCCAAGCGGCTGGGCTATCAGATCGGCAAATGCGGCGGCATTGTGGTGTCGGGTCTTGCCTTTGGCATTGACGGCACGGCCATGTCCGGGGCTCTCACCGCCGGAGGCAAAACCGTAGGCGTCCTGGGCTGCGGCGCGGACATCGTCTATCCGCCTTCCAATGGAGCCCTGTTCCGAGACGTGGAGCGGTACGGCTGCATTCTGAGCGAGTTTGCTCCCGGAACCCCGCCGGCAAAATGGACGTTTCCCAAGCGGAACCGGATCATCAGCGGCCTTTCGAACGGCGTGCTGGTGGTGGAAGCCCCCGAACGCAGCGGCGCGCTGATTACCGCCCGGCTGGCCGCCGAGCAGGGGAGGGACGTGTTCGTGGTACCCGGCAACATTGACGTGCCCACCTGCGCCGGAAGCAATGCCCTTCTTCGGGACGGCGCCATTCTCGTCAGCTCCGGCTGGGAGGTGCTCAGTGAATACCAGGCCATGTTCCCGGACAAACTGCGCCGGGAGGACAGGCCTGTGCGGATGACCGCTTCCCCGGAGGAAGTGCGGGCGGCTGCCGAGGAAACGCCTCTACAGGTGGCTCAAAAACCGGCTCGTCCCTCGGAAACGTCGAATCTTAAGAAAAAATTAGAGAAAAAATCCATTGACAACCCGGCTCCTACGGCTTATAGTGACTTGGATGCGCGCCTGTCCGGCCTGAGTGAGGATGAGCGGGTCATTGCCGAATGCCTGAAAAACGGAGCCCGACTGGTAGACGATGTGATTGCCGAAACCGGCCTTAGTACCGGCCGGCTTCTGGGCATCCTTACCATGCTGGAACTGAAGGGCGTTGTCAAACGTCTGCCCGGCAAGCAGATTGGGCTAAAATAGTTCGAATAAACGAAACGGAGAATTTTGATCCTATGGGAAAGACGAACAATCTTGTGATCGTGGAGTCCCCCTCGAAAGCAAAGACCATCGGACGGTATTTGGGTCCCGGATATACCGTCAAGGCCAGTATGGGACACCTGCGGGATCTGCCCAAGAGTAAAATGGGCGTAGATCTGGAGCACAATTTCACCCCCCAGTATATCCCCGTCCGGGGGAAAGAAGCTCTTATCAAGGAGCTGAAGGCGGACGCCGCCAAGGCGGACACCGTGTACCTGGCAACGGACCCTGACCGGGAGGGAGAGGCCATTTCCTGGCATCTGAAGGAGCTTCTGAATCTGACGGACGGGAAGGCTCAGCGGGTCACGTTTAACGAAATTACACAGAAGGTAGTGAAGGATTCTATCCAGCATCCCCGGGACATTGACTATGATCTGGTGGACGCCCAGCAGGCCCGCCGCATTCTGGACAGAATCGTTGGCTATGAGCTGTCTCCGCTGCTGTGGAAGAAGGTGCGCCGGGGGCTGTCTGCCGGCCGTGTCCAGTCCGTGGCCACCCGGATGGTGGTGGATCGGGAGAACGAGATCCGTGCCTTCCAGCCCAAGGAGTACTGGTCTTTGGACGTGACCCTGAACCGGGTGGGCAAGCCCGGCTCCTTTGTGGCTCACTATTACGGCAGCCCCAAAAAGCGGGAGCTGGAAAACGAAGAGCAGACCAATGGCGTCATCGGGGACATTGCCGGGAAGGAATTCACCGTCACCGACGTGAAGAAGGCGGAGAAGAAGCGTTCCTCCGCCCCTCCCTTCACCACCTCCACCTTGCAGCAGGAGGCCTCCCGGAAGCTGGGCTTCACCCCCAAGAAGACCATGATGGTGGCGCAGCAGCTCTATGAAGGCGTGGAGATTGCCGGGGAAGGCACCACAGGCCTGATCACCTATATGCGTACCGATTCTCTGCGGCTTTCCGATGAAGCCATGGATGCCGCCGCGGACTTTATCCGCAGCCGGTACGGAAGCGAGTATTATTACGGCGGCCATCATGTGTTCAAGACCAAGGCCGGTGCCCAGGACGCCCACGAGGCCATCCGTCCAACCCATGTGGAGCTGGAGCCGGAGCGGGTGAAGAGCAGCCTGAACACCGACCAGTATAAGCTTTATAAGCTGATCTGGAGCCGGTTCCTGGCCACCCAGATGGCAAACGCCGTTTTTGACACCGTGTCCATCGACACCGAGTGCGCCGGGCATGTGTTCCGGGCCAGTCATCAGAGTATGCGCTTCGCGGGCTTCATCGCGGTCTATGAGGAAGGCCGGGACGACGACGGCGAGGCCATGGGTTCGCCCCTGCCTGACCTGACCGCCGGAGAAAAGGCAGCCGCCGCCAAAACGGAGAAGGCTCAGCACTTCACCCAGCCTCCCGCCCGGTATACCGAGGCCACCCTGGTCAAGGCCATGGAGGAAAAGGGGGTAGGCCGTCCTTCCACCTACGCCGCCACCATTTCCACCATTGAGGATCGGGAGTATGTGGAAAAGCAGGACAAGCGTCTGGTTCCCACGCCTCTGGGTGAGATTGTCACCGGGCTGATGGTAGAGCGGTTCCACGACATTGTGGACGTGGAATTTACCTCCAACATGGAGTCCCGGCTGGACGAGGTGGAAGAGGGCAAGCAGCAGTGGCAGGCGCTGATTGCCGATTTTTACAAGGATTTCAGCAAGGAGCTTCAGGATGCGGAAAAGGCCTTGGAGGGTGTACGCCTGAAAGTGCCTGAGGAGGAGACCGACGAGGTCTGTGAGCTGTGCGGCCGGAAAATGGTCATCAAAACCGGCCGGTTCGGCAAGTTCCTGGCCTGTCCGGGCTTCCCGGAGTGCCGGAATACCAAGCCCCTGGTGGAGAAAATGCCCGGCCGGTGCCCCAAGTGCGGCGGTGCCATCCTCAAGCGCAAGTCCAAGAAGGGCTACGCCTACTACGCCTGCGAGAAGGGGGCGGAGTGCGGCTTCATGACCTGGGACGTGCCCACGGCGGAGGACTGCCCGGAGTGCGGCCAGACCCTCTTTAAGAAGTCCGGCAAGGGCAGAATGAAGCCCTTCTGCATCAACGAAAAGTGCTCCCGGTTCCTGCCGGAAGACCAGCGGGGCTACTATAAGAAGAAAACCGCCGACACGGAGGGGGCTTCCGCCGCAGAAACGGAGGAAAAGCCCGCCGCCAAGAAGACCACGGCAAAAAAGACGGCGGCGAAGAAGCCTGTGAAAACCACCGCCAAGAAGACTGCCGCAAAGAAAACCACAGCGAAGAAAGCCGCTTCCAAGAAGAAAGAGGAGGGCTGAGCCATGGAGGTAAAAGTCATTGGCGCGGGTCTGGCGGGCTGTGAGGCCGCCTGGCAGCTGGCAAACCGTGACATCGACGTGCGGCTTTATGAGATGAAGCCCAAGAAAATGACCCCCGCTCACCACAGCCCGGACTTTGCCGAGCTGGTGTGCTCCAACTCCCTTCGGGGCGACCGGCTGGAAAATGCGGTGGGTCTTCTGAAGGAGGAGCTGCGCCGCCTGGACAGCCTGATTCTGTCCTGCGCCGAGGCCACCCGTGTGGAAGCCGGCGGATGCCTGGCAGTCGACCGGGGGGGCTTTTCCCAGATGGTGACGGAGAAAATCCGCAGCCATCCCAGAATTACCGTGGTGGAGGAAGAGGTGACCCAGGTTCCGGAAGGACCCGTCATCATCGCCACCGGCCCTCTGACCTCCGATGCCCTCAGCCGAGCCATCGGAGAGTACTTCGGAGAAACCGGATATCTCCACTTTTTTGACGCGGCGGCGCCTCTTGTGACGGCGGAGTCCATCGATATGAACCTTGCCTGGTGGCAGTCCCGGTATGACCGGGGAACCCCGGATTATGTGAACTGCGCCATGAACAAGGAGGAATATGAGGCCTTCTGGCAGGCGCTGACCACCGCCCAGGAAGCGGAGGTTCACGGTTTTGAGGATAAAAACGTCTTCGAGGGCTGTATGCCCGTGGAGGTCATGGCTCGCCGGGGCATTGATACCCTGCGCTACGGCCCCCTGAAGCCCGTAGGCCTGACAGACCCTCGGACGGGGAAGGAGCCCTACGCCGTGGTGCAGCTGCGCCAGGACAACGCCTCCGGCAGTGTCTTCAACCTGGTGGGCTTTCAGACCCACCTGAAATTCGGGGAGCAGAAGCGGGTGTTTTCCATGATTCCGGCTCTGCGGAACGCGGAATATGTCCGCTACGGAGTCATGCACCAGAACACCTTCCTGCAAAGCCCCAAGCTGCTGGATAGGTTCTATGCCGACCGGAGAAACCCTCTGGTTGCCTTTGCCGGACAGATGACCGGCGTGGAAGGCTATGTGGAATCCACGGCCTCCGGATATCTGGCGGCGGTTGCCATGGCGGCGAAGGTTCAGAGCCGACCCCTGCCGGACTTCCCCAAGACCACTGCCATCGGTGCTCTGGGTCAGTACATCAGCGACGAAAGCGTGGAAAATTTCCAGCCCATGAATATCAATTTCAGCATTATTGCTCCTTTGGAGCAGCGAATTCGTAAAAAGGCAGAAAAAAATCTCGCCATTTCCAACCGGGCTCTGGACGTGATCCAGGCCTTGAAGGAAGCGGGCATCTAAAGAAAGAGGTGCTAAGATGAAGATTATTCTGGACGCAATGGGCGGCGACAATGCCCCTCAGGCTCCGGTGCTCGGCGCCATCGAAGCGGTGAAGCGTTACAACGCGGACATCATTCTGGTAGGCCGGGGTCAGGAGATTCTGGAGGTTCTGAAGAAGAACGGCCTGGACACCCTGCCTGAGGGCGTGGAAATCGCCCATGCCGACGACGTGGTGGATATGCACGACGACCCGGCCTCGGTGATTCACAAGCGAAAGAATTCCTCCATGATCATCGGCCTGAAAATGCTGGCCGACGGCAAGGGCGATGCCTTCGTCTCCGCCGGTTCTACCGGTGCGCTTTTGACGGGAGCAACCTTGCTTGTCAAGCGGGTTCGGGGCATTCGCCGGGCGGCCATGGCTCCCGCCATGCCCACCAAGGCCGGTACCAAGGTCATTATCTGCGACTGCGGCGCCAACGCCGAGTGCACCCCGGAGTTTCTGCTCCAATTCGGATTGGTGGCTTCGGCCTACAGTAAGTTCACCCTGGGGGTGGAAAATCCCAGAGTGGGCCTTCTGAACATCGGATCTGAGGACAGCAAGGGCACCCAGCTTCAGAGGGACGCCTACGCCCTGCTGAAAGACGCGTCCGACAGGGGACTGCTGAATTTCACCGGCAACGTAGAGGCTCGTGAGGTGCCTCTGGGAGCGGTGGACGTGGTGGTCTGCGACGGCTTCAGCGGCAACATTCTCATTAAGTCCATTGAGGGTACCGCCATGTTCATGGGCAGTATGCTCAAGCGGATGTTCAAGAAGAGCCTGGGCTCCAAGCTGGGCTACCTTCTGTGCAAGAGCGGTGTCCAGGATATGATGAAGCTTCTGGACTACCGGGAGATCGGCGGCACCCAGTTTTTGGGCATCAAAAAGCCGGTCATCAAGGCACATGGATCTTCTGACGCGCTGGCCTTCCGGAACGCGGTGAAGCAGGCCATGACCGCCGCCGAAGGGGACTTTACCGCCCAGCTGGAGAAGAATCTGGCCGCACTGAAGGGAAGTGAAGCCGATGCTTAAAGATCTGGAGGCTGTTATCGGCTATCATTTTCACAATATTTCCCTGCTGCAAAACGCCTTGACCCATTCCTCTTACGCCAACGAGCGGTGGCACAACAGCCTGCTCAGCAACGAGCGGCTGGAGTTTCTGGGGGACAGCGTCTTAGGAATGCTGGTGGCGGAGTATCTGTACCGGAATTTCCCCAACCGTCCGGAAGGGGAGCTGACCCGGATGCGGGCGGATATGGTCTGCGAGCAGACCCTGGCCGCCGCCGCTGAGCGCATTGGTCTTGGAACCCATCTGCTCCTGGGACACGGCGAGGAGCAGGGGGGCGGCAGAACCCGCAGCTCCATTCTGGCCGATGCCATGGAGTCCGTCATTGCCGCCTGCTTCTTAGACGGCGGCATTGAGGCGGCGCTGCTCATCATCCGGCAGTTCATTTTCGTGGAAGTGCCGGTGACCAAGCTTCACAATGCCGACTACAAAACCAAGCTCCAGGAGCTGGTGCAGCAGAAGAAAAACCAGGTGCTGACCTACACCCTCATCGGGGAGTCCGGCCCGGATCACGACAAGCATTTTGCGGTGGAGGTCTGCCTGAACGGAACCGTGGTGGGCACGGGCAGCGGCAGCAGCAAGAAGCGCGCCGAGCAGGACGCGGCTCGGGTGGCTCTGGAAAAGCTTTTTCCTGAGCAGGCGTAAAAGAAGAGAGGAGAAAGAAGCATATGGAGCTTTTTGACAAGCTGCTGGAGGTTTCCAGGGCTTTCCGGATCCCCTATGAGTACCTGGGCTATGAAACCATCCAGATGGGCAACGTAAACCGCACCTACAAGGTGAATTTCCGGCTGCCCGACGGAAAGGAAAAGTCCTTTCTGGTGCAGAACGTGAATACCTACGCCTTCCGGAATCCCGTGGGTCTGATGAATAACATTGACAGCGTCACCGAGCATATCCGGGCGAAAAAGCCGGGGCAGCTTGCTCTGCATTTTCACCACACCGCCGACCGGAAGACCTACCTGGCAGACGGGGAGAATTTCTGGCGGATGACCAATTACGTCCCTTCCGTGACTTACAACACCGTCACCGATCTGAACATCGTCCGCAGCGCGGGCAAGGCCTTCGGCGAATTCCAGATGGACTTGGAGGACTTTGATCTTTCGGCTCTGGTGGAGACCATTCCCGGCTTTCACGATACCCGCAAGCGGTACGCTGACTTCCGCCGGAGTGTGGAAGAGGACAAAGCGGGCCGGGTATCTTCCGTCCGGGAGGAGATTGATTATCTTCTGTCCGTAGAGGACAAGGCCAGCTGCCTGACGGATCTGTACCGGGCAGGAAAGCTGCCTCTGCGGGTCACCCATAACGATACCAAGATCAATAACGTGCTGTTTTCCCCGGAAACCAAGGAAGCGATGATCGTTATCGATCTTGACACCGTTATGCCGGGGCTTATGGGTCATGATTTCGGCGATGCCATCCGCTTTGCGGCCAACCGTGTGGAGGAGGACTGTACGGACTACGACCGTGCCCAGGTGAACCTCGATGTTTTCCGGGCTTTCGCGGAAGGATTTTTGTCCATGACGGCGAAAACCATGACGGATACAGAGGTCAAGACCCTTGCCATGAGCTGCTTTGACCTGACGGCGGAGCTTGCCACCCGGTTCTTAGCGGACTATCTGGACGGCGACCTGTATTTCAACATCCGCCGCCCGGATCACAACCTGGTTCGTGCCCGGTGCCAGATCGCCCTGGCCAAGGATATGCTGAAGCATATGGACGAAATGGAAGCCATCGTAGAGCAGTGCGTCCGCAATTCCCAATAACTCCCAGACAATAACTTTTAGAGGCACCCGTCCCCGGGTGCCTCAGCTTGTCAAAAAAGCCCCCAATATATGTTGTCATTCCGAACCAGTCCGCAGACTGGTGTGGGAATCCCCCGGATAGAGGTAAAAGCCACTGGTTTAGGATCTAAAATGTTTAAAAATTCGGGGGATTGCCACGGCAGTGTGCGCACTGCCTCGCAATGACATGTTTTTTCGACAGTCTGAGGCACCCATCCGGGTGCCTCCGTTTTTCTCCTTTACAACCCGAAATATTCTGATGCGCCTCCGGCGGAGCGGCCGGGGGATTCTTAAGGGGGCGGCTTTTCGGCAGCGCCCCTTAAGCCGGCTTCTTATCAATTTTCTTGCCGGGACAAGAAAATTGCCTCCGGAGGGACCAGCGCTGAAAGTTTCTAGGAGGTTTGGAACATAAACGCAAATCTGTAACCTGTGGGTCAATGAGGGCATTGACCCCTACAAGCGCACAATCGGTTCCTCAAAATTTTTGCAGGCACCCATCCGGGTGCCTCTTTTTTGTTCCAATGAAACTATTGCTTGCCGTATGGGGCATAATGTGTTATAATAAACCGAACTATGCGGAAAATGGGCTTTTCTTACAAAGAATTAGAAGGTGAACGGGAATGGACATGAATAAACCCCAGTTTTTGAGCCGGGCTGTCCTGGGCAAGGT
>CAKTXO010000056.1 GCA_934630985.1 uncultured Oscillospiraceae bacterium
TGGGCGGACATCGAGGCCGATCCTCTGAAGCCCTTCTTCAACCGGGCCTTCGGCGCCGAGTATCCTCCCGGCTCCTCCTTCAAAATGTGCACCCTGATCTCCGCCATGGAGCACCGGAACAAGAGTGGCGAGTTCATTCACCCCTACGGCACCCGGATCGAGGATAAGGGCGTATTCACCAAGTACGAAGGCTTTGCCCCTACCTGTCTGGCCTGGACCTCCGGTCACTTCGTCCATACCGCATATGACGGCAGCCCCGGCGGCATCGACGCCACCGACGCTCTGTGCTATTCCTGCAACTATTTCTTCTACGTTCTGGGCGACCTGAACAACGAGGAAAACATGTCCGAGACCTGTAAGGATCTGGGTCTGGGCGTGCCCACCGGCATTGAGCTGGTGGAAAAGACCGGCCGTCTGAACACCTCCGAGGTCAAGCGAAAGGTCTACGGCTCCGGCGTTAACGGCAACTTCTCCGCAGGCGACCGTGTTCTGGGCGCTATCGGCCAGGGCGAATATCGGTTCACCCCCTTGCAGCTGTGCGTTTACGCCTCCACTCTCGCCAACAAGGGCACCCGGATGAAGGCCACCTTCCTGAGCCGGGTGGTGTCTTCTGACTACCGGACTCTGATCAAGGAAAACCAGCCGGAGATTGCCAACCGTCTGGAAATGGCCTCCACCACCATCGAGAGCTACTGGACGGGTATGCGCAAGGTTATCACCCAGATGGGCGGCACCGCTACCGCCTACTTCGGCGGCCCCAAGGATCTCTACGGCGAGGGCGACGGCGTGTGGCCTCTGAAGGACGAGGTTCTGGTCTACGCCAAGACCGGCACCGCCCAGCACGCCTCCCTGGGTTCCGACCACGGCGCGTTCATCTGCTTTGCCCAGAAGAAGGACGCCGCCGCCCCGGACATCGCCATCGCCCTGTACGGTGAGAAGGTGGCTCACGGCTCCTGGCTGGCTCCCGTTGCCGAGCAGATTCTGCTGAGCTACTACGAAATGGACGCGGCCAGCGAAGTCACCGCCTTTGAAAACCAGGCCGGTTAAGCCGGGTGCCCCGGCAGGCAATGCACACCCAAAGCCTTCCCCCACGGGGAAGGTGGCACGGCGCAGCCGTGACGGATGAGGGAAAATATCATAAAAAGTTCCAAAAGAGCATGTAGGGGCGGCCATTGGCCGCCCGTGTTCTATGGAAATGCTATGAAAAAGCGGGCGGCCAATGGCCGCCCCTACAAGAAAAACTGGTGTCACAATCCCCCGGTCATTCCGGAAGCCTTAATAGAATCTGTAGGGGTCGATGCCCCCATCGACCCACAATGTCAGCGGCTAGTGCCGACGGGTCGATGAGGGCATCGACCCCTACAAGCGCTGCTTTGTACAAGCCATAAAACAAGTAGTGCCGAACCCAGCCGGGTTCGGCACTCTTTTTTGTATTATTGTCCGCCGCTGCGGTACTTATAATCCCAATCCAAATCGAACAGCTTGTTTCCCTGAACCATGGGGCAGCCGGTGTCCATATCGTCCGCCAGCTCCCGAAGGGTATCCGCCGGTTCCAGGCACTCGATATAAAATTCCGGCAGAGCCTCTTCTCCCAGCCGCAGACCCAGGATGGCTCCCACCAGAGCCCCCACCGCCGCGCTGCGCCCGGAGTGATTCACCGCCACGATCATGGCCCGGTCGAAATCGTTCTCCGCAATCAGACAGGTATACACGGCTCCTGCCAGCACCTGAGCCGCGTTTTCGCATTTCAGCTGCTCCATGACCTCCACCGGCCGGATATCCGGGGCGGAGGCGTAGGTCACAGCGTGGCGAACCAGGGTGGCAATGTCAAAGGCCTGGGAATACTGGTGGCCGAACTGATCCTTCATGGCATCCACCGCGGCCAGAAACACCTTTTTCAGCGGCGCGCCGGGGTGGCGGATCAGCAGGCTAATGATGTGGGTCAGCACCGTGCCCGTCAGGAAGGCCGTAGGGCTTCCGTGGGTCAGGGCTACCGCCTCCGCTCCCAGCCGGGCCATTTCCCGCCAGTCCATCCGATCCTTGTGGTAAAAAAGCCCCACGCCGATGGCGGCGGTCAGTCCCGCCGGGTCGGAGAAGTTATTCACCGGGCTTTCCAGGGAATTGGGAGCCTCCCGGCTCAGGGTGTCCAGCATCCGGGTGTCCATGCAGTGCCGGCGGCACAGATCGGGTCGACGGAGCAGCCAGCAGTAGCAGCTTTTCGGCCGCCCCCAGGAACGCTGGGAGGCCGCCCATTCCCGGCTGCTCATTTCGATATACTTGATGTAGGGAGCCATTTTCCCGCTGAGCTGCCCCCGGGTCATGCCGAAGAGCAGGCCGTTGCAGGTGAAGGCCGCCAGCTGGGTATAGGAGGTCACGTCCGCATAGCCGTTGACCAGGTCATAGCCAAGAAGTCCGTTGGGGCCGTAGTCTTCCCGGATTTCCTGCCAGCTTCGGTTGTCCACGGTATAGCCCATGGCATCCCCCACCGCCAGACCCAGTAAACAGCCCCGATAGGCCGATTGCCGACTTGCAGCCATGCTTTTTCCCCCTTTCCCCGCCTTTTTTTCTATTATACCTGTTTCGCCGAAAAAAGGCAAGGGGAAGAATCTGTTCAGGGCTCCATCCGATTCTCTATGGCCTTCAAAGCCTTTCTCAGGTCTTCCTCCTGAATGCCGGAGTAGTTGACCACCAGATACCCTTGCTGGGCTGTGCCCTCCTGATAGAATTCGCTCAGTGCCCGCACCCGGATCCCCGCCTGGGCCAGCCGGGCAGTCAGCTCCCCGTCGGACAGGGGCGTATCCACCCGCAGAAGGAAATGCAGCCCCGCGTCCTGCTCCAAAATGGTGAGCTTCTCCGAAAAGGCGCAGTGCCTGAGCAGGGAAATTACCGTGTTCCGGCGGCTTTTGTAGGATTTTCGCATCCGGTTGATGTGCTTTTCAAAATACCCCCGGTCGAGAAACCGAGCCAGGGTATACTGCTCGAAGGAGGGCACGGTGCAGCTGTAAAAACCCAGCTGCTTCTGAAAGACACGCATCAGCTCTCCGGGCAGCACCATATAGCTGATACGGATGGAGGGAGCCAGGGTTTTGGTGAAGGTGTTCATGTAGATCACCCGCCCCCGGCCGTCCAAAGCCTGCATGGCAGGCACCGGATGGGCATCGAACCGGAATTCCGAGTCGTAGTCGTCTTCGATAATCCACTTGTCCGTCCCGGCCCAGTCAAGCAGCTCCAGCCGCCGGTTCACCGGAGTCACCAGCCCCGTGGGGTAGTGGTGGGAAGGGGAGCAGTGGAGCACCTGGGCACGTTCCAGGCTCTCCGGGATCACCCCCAGACTGTCCAGATAGGCGCTGACGCACCGGACACCGCCGGCGGCGTAGATTTTCCGGATTTTGCCGTAGCCCGGCTCCTCCACGGCGTAGATTTTCTCCCGACCCAACAGCTGAATCAGCAGATTGTAGAGAAAATCCGTTCCCGCCCCCAGGATGATATCCTCCGGATCCACCCGCATTCCCCGGAACTGCCCTAAGTGCCGGGCGATGGCTCGGCGCAGCTCCGGAATTCCCCGGTTGGGCAGAGGGCGCAGAAGGGTCTGGCCGTAGTCCAGCATCACCTCCCGCTGAAGCTTCATCCACACGGAAAAGGGGAAGCCCTCGGTGCCGTTTTCCGTCAGATCCAGCAGCCAATCGGGACTGCTCTGCGCCGGAGCCGCCGGTTCCGAAGATACCTCCCGGGGTCGCCGCTCCACCTGCTCCACAAAGTAGCCCACCTTCTCCCGGGCATACAGGTAGCCCTCGGAGAGAAGCTGATTATAGGCGGTCTCCACGGTGATTTTGCTGACCTCAAGATTCTGAGCCAGGGCCCGCTTGGAGGGCAGCTTTTCCCCGGGTGCCAGCTTCCCGGTGAGAATGTCCTCCCGGAGGCACCGGTACAGAGCCTCGTACAGGGGCACGCCCGGGGCTTTTTTCAGTTCATAGGTTACCATAACATGCCTCAATTTCGGGTGGGAAAGCCGCACTTTCGCTCCCAGAGCACCAGCAGGCTGCCGTCTTTCACTTCGATTTCCGCTTTCTCCCCGGTAAAGTGGTTGCTCACCCCCAGAGGAAAGCCGCTGGTCAGCGTCCCGTTTTCCAGCTTGTAGAACAGTCCCCGCTCGGTAACGCCCCGGGCGTCAGCGCCCATGCAGAAGACGGAAATCGTTCCCGTCTTTCCGGCGGGGAAGGTGATTTTTCCGTTCTTCACCACCGTAACCAGGGTGGTATTGCCTACCAGATACCCGGTTGCCCCGCGGTCTGCCAGATATTGCAGGGTCTGGAAATTCGCCACCGTGTGGTCAAGCCGGGGGCCGTCCAGGCTGCCGTAGAGCAAAAACTCCGTGCAGCCCTCTTTCAGCCCCAGCCGGACGGCCAGCATGGAATCGGTATCGTCCTTCTCCACCGGGAACACGTTGGCTCCCTGGGGGGTATAGCCCAGGGAATCAAAGTCCCCCAGCACCACATCCGGGTGGAGCCCCAGAGCCTGGGTATGCCGCAGGCCTCCGTCCGCCGCGATGACCAGCGTTCCCTCTGCTATGGGTCGGGCCAGTCCCGCAAAATCCGCCGCGCAGAAAATCACGCATTCTCTCATTATGTCCACCTCCTGGATTTTTCATTGTACCACACCCGGGAACAAAGGGGAAGAGGCATATTCCCTCCGGCGGCACATACCCTGTCTTCAGGAGGGATGGTATGAAAAAACGGGATCTGCTGATTCTGCTCATCGCCGTTGTCATTGCCCTGGCGGTGAGCGTCAGCGTGTTTGCTTCCAGCGCCCTGAGCACCGGCTCCTGGGGACTGAGCTTCCGGCAGGAGGGCGCGCCGCCCATCGGCAACGCGGGGAAGGATCAGCTGCGCCAGTATCAGGCGGCCTACATCGGCAACACCAACGAAAAGGTGCTGTACCTGACCTTTGACGCCGGGTACGAAAACGGCTGCACCGCCAAAATTCTGGACACCCTGAAGGAGAAGCAGGTTCCCGCCGCCTTCTTCCTGGTGGGCAACTACATCCAACGAAGCCCCGACCTGGTGCGGCGGATGGTCGCCGAGGGTCACACCGTAGGCAACCACACTATGCACCACTACGACATGAGTAAGCTTTCGGACAAGGCGGCTTTTTCCAAGGAGCTGACCGACCTGGAAGCGCTTTACAAAGAAACCGTCGGCCAGGAGCTTCCCAAATATTACCGGCCGCCTCAGGGCATTTACAGCGAGGAAAACTTGAAAATGGCTCAGGAATTGGGATATCAAACCGTATTCTGGAGCCTTTCCTATGTGGATTGGAACAACGACGCCCAGCCCACCCGGGAGACGGCCTTCGCCAAACTTCTGCCCAGAACCCATAACGGCGCGGTGGTGCTGCTTCACTCCACCTCCAAAACCAACGCCGAAATTCTGGGGGAGCTGATTGACAAGTGGAAGGAGGCGGGCTACCGCTTCGGCACCCTGGATGAGCTGTTTGCTTCGTAGTAATTCCGGCTTTGTCGGGGCGCACTTCCTTTCTGACAGTCTACATTTTGGAAAGCAGGGTACGGGAATCGATCGCCGATTTGCCGCCTGCTTTTTCCGCAAGAAAAGGAGCTGTCTCAAAATAGCAAAGAGCCCAAATAGCACAATGTCATTGCGAGCCAGTGGTGCTCCGCGCAGCGAATCAAAATCGAAATGACTGCCAGTGGCAGTCATACCTTAACGTAGCTCACACTGGCGTGGCAATCCGTCTCCCCATGCCTTCCCCTCCGGGGAAGGTGGCTCGTGCGTCCCCCGCAAGCACGAGACGGATGAGGGCCACTTGCCTCTCCCTCTGGGAGAGGTGCCGGAGGCGGAGAGGGCTTGTGACTACCCTCTCAGTCACTTCGTGACAGCTCCCCCAAAGTGGGAGCCAAGAGGAACGGATTGCCACACCAGTGACATCGGTCACTGGTTCGCAATGACATGGTATATTTTGGCTATGTTGACCCATAGGGGCTCTTAACGAGACAACCCCTCTTCTTATGGAGCAGAGTGCGGAAATCGATTCCCGTCCGTCCTCAAGATACAAGAAAAGCACCCCGAATGGGGTGCTCTTTTCTTATGGAGCAGGGTACGGGAATCGATTGCCGATTTGCCGGAGCAAATCGTAAGGAGCAAGTGCCATCCAGCTGGCACTTGGCAAATGTCCACCGGACATTTGCATTTTGATCGGTTCGATTCCCGTTCTGCTTTTTCCGCAAGAAAAGAGCACCCCAAGTGGGGTGCTCTTTTCTTGTATGGAGCAGGGTACGGGAATCGAACCCGCCTCTGTGGCTTGGGAAGCGACCGTTCTACCGATGAACTAACCCTGCGTTGTGGGGTCATTATAACAGACCCCGGCCAAAAAATCAATCCCTTTTTGTCGAATCGGAGCCCTCTTACAGTCCCAGAATGGACTTGGCGAACATGAAGTACACCAGAAGGCTCAGGGCATCCACAATGGTGGTGATGAAAGGCGAAGCCATCACCGCCGGGTCAAAGCCCAGACGCTTGGCAAGCAGAGGCAGGGTGCAGCCCACGAACTTGGCCATAATCACCGTCACCCCCAGGGTCAGGCTCACGACCCCCGCCACCAGCAGGCTGATGCTGGCGTTGCCCATGAGCATCCGATCCACCACCAGCACCTTCACGAAGCACAGTGCCGCCAGGGTAACGCCGCAGAGAATGGCCGTCTGGAGCTCCTTCCACATGACCCGGAAAATATCCTCGAATTTCAGCTCATCCAGGCTCAGGGAACGGATCACCGTCACGGAGGACTGGGAGCCGCAGTTACCGCCGGTGTCCATCAGCATGGGGATAAAGGCGGTCAGGGCAGGCAGCAGCGCCAGGGCGCTTTCAAAGGACGAAATAATCATTCCCGTGAAGGTTGCCGACACCATCAGCAGCATCAGCCAGGGAATCCGGTGCTTGTACAGATCAAAAGGCGAGCTCTTCAGATAGGTCTTCTCGGAAGGCGTCATAGCCGCCATGATCTCCATATCCTCGGTAGCCTCTTCTTCCATGACGTCCATGGCGTCATCGAAGGTGACGATACCCACCATCCGGTGCTCCCCGTCCACCACGGGCAGAGCCAGGAAGTTGTACTTGCTGAACATCCGGGCCACTTCCTCCTGGTCGGTCTGGGTGGTGACGCAGATCAGGTTGGTGATCATCAGCTCTTCAATTTTATCGTCGTCATCCTCCGCCAGAAGCAGATCCTTCACGGTGACAATGCCCAGGAGCTTCCGGTCATTGGCGGTGACGTAGCAGGTGTAAATGGTCTCCTTGTCCACGCCCTGCCGGCGAATCCGCAGGATGGCCTCGCCCACGGTCATTTCCGGCCGCAGGGAGACGTACTCCGTGGTCATAATGGAACCGGCGGAGTTTTCGGGATAGCGCAGGATCTGGTTGATAGAGTGGCGCATTTCCGGGTCAGCGTGACGAAGAATCCGGCGCACCACGTTGGCGGGCATTTCCTCCACGATATCCGCCGCGTCGTCCACATACAGTTCGTCCAGGACTTCCTTCAGCTCGTTGTCGGAGAAGCTGCGGATCAGCAGCTCCTGAGCCTCCGGCTCCATCTCTACAAAAGTTTCCGCCGCCAGCTCCTTGGGGAGCAGCCGGAACATCAGCGGAATCTGCTTTTCCTCCAGACAGTCAAACAGTCCCGCCACGTCGCTGGGATTCATGGTCACGAGAATGTCCCGCAAAGTCGGGTACTTCTTCTCCTCCAGCATGGTAAGGACTGCTTTTTCTACAATTTCAAAACGTTCAGCCATGATTTCCCTCCTATTTTCCGATTTTGAGAATAAGAGGCAATGTATCTGATCTACGCAAGAAGGCTCACCAGGGAGCCCGCGCTACTTCGACCAGGTATATTGCCACTGCCGCCAGCGTCCATGGTGGTACCTCCTTCATAAAATATTCACTCTTATTCTACCCATTCAAGTGCTAAATGTCAACCTTGACGAAGGCTTTTTTGTGACGTAAAATGAAGTTGCGGGGCTGACTTCTTCGCCCCAGGCTTTCGTCAAAGTGAGGTTCTTTCTATGCTGCGAATGGCTCAGGAAGCGGATCTTCCGGAAATGCTGGAAATCTACGCCCCCTATGTGCTGAACACCACCGTAAGCTTTGAGTACGCGCCCCCCTCCCCGGCGGAATTTCGCCGTCGGTTCACTGAGTACACCAGGCAGTTTCCCTGGCTGGTCTGGGAGGAAGGGAATCGGATCCTGGGCTACGCCTACGCCAGCGCCCCCTTCACCCGGAAGGCCTATCAGTGGTGCGCCGAGCCCACCATCTATCTGCGCCGGGAAGCCCAGGGCAAGGACATTGCCCGGAAGCTCTATGCCGTGCTGGAGGAAATTCTCTTTTCCCAGGGCTATCAGGTGCTCTACAGCCTGGTCTGCGGGGAAAATATTCCCTC
>CAKTXO010000057.1 GCA_934630985.1 uncultured Oscillospiraceae bacterium
AAGGGGAGGAGCAGCACGCCTCCGGCGCAGCATACGAAACGGCCGCGGTAACCCCTTCCGGGATTGCCGCGGCCGTTTTTCCGCTGACTCACAACATCCGCCTGCCCCTAATCACGGAGGCAAACGTATGATTCACGCACAGAGCAGGTCTCCTGACTTACGCATCCCCAACCCGCCCCGGCCTTCTCAGGACTGCTCCCAATGACCGGCTTTCGCCATGTGACGGGTCTCCGCGCATACAGTGGCGGCACCGTTCCGGATTCTCACCGGATTCACTATTCTCCGAGGCTCCCGGAAGGGATAACCCCGGCACTCCAGCGTATTCTCATGGCGTTAGCATACTCTATTTTTCCCGGTTTGTCAATAGCCGGCCACAGGATTCGGGGTCTCTTTGCACAGATTTTCCCGGGCGGTGGACAGCATCAGCTTAATTCGGTTCAGCTGGTTGACCTCGCTGGCACCCGGGTCGTAGTCCACGGCGGCAATGTTGGCCTGGGGATAGGCCTTTTTCAGAGCCTTGATGACTCCCTTGCCCACCACATGGTTGGGAAGACAGGCAAAGGGCTGGATGCACACAATATTGGGCACCCCGGTTTTGATCAGCTCAATCATCTCGCCGGTGAGGAACCAGCCTTCGCCGTACTGGTTGCCGATGGACAGGAAGGGCTTGGTCTGCTCGGCGATGGCCTCGATGGGCATGGGCGCTTCAAACCGCTTGCTGGCCTCCAAAGCCTCCAGAGCGGGCTTTCGGATCTGGCGGATGAACTTCACCGCCGTATCCGCAATCAGATCGCCGGATTTCTTGGCCCCCAGGAACTCGGACTTGTACTTGCCGTTATAGAAGCTGTAGTTCATAAAGTCCATCAGATCGGGCACCACCGCCTCGGCTCCCTCCCGCTCCAGCAGCCTCACCAGATGGTTGTTTGCCAGAGGCATGTACTTGACGAGAATTTCGCCGACCACGCCCACACGGGGCTTTTTCAGAGTCTCGTCAATGGGGAAATTGTCAAAATCCAACACGATCTGGGCGCAAAGGGTCTTATAGTTCCAGCTGCTGTCGGCACCGGTGAGCTCGGCGATGCAGATATCCCGCCACTTGGCGTGGAGCGCGTTGGCGGAGCCTGGGGTTTTCTCGTAAGGCCGCACCCGGTACAGGCAGCGCATGAGCAGGTCGCCGTAGACGCAGCCCTTTACCAGATCCTTGATGAGGCTGGGAGACAGGTGGAAGCCCTCGTTTTTCTCCATGCCGTTGGCGTTGAGCGAAATCACGGGGATGTGGCTGAGGCCCGCCTTTTCCAGGGCTCTGCGGATAAAGGCCACATAGTTGCTGGCTCGGCAGCAGCCGCCGGTCTGGGTCATCATGACGGCCAGGTGATCGGTGTCATATTTGCCGAAGAGGATGGCCTGCATGATCTGCCCCACCACCGTAATGGAGGGGAAGCAGGCGTCGTTGTTGACGAATTTCAGACCCATGTCGATGGCCTGCCGGTTGTCGTTATCCAGGAGCACGATATTGTAGCCGTGCTTGCGGAACACCGGCCCCATGATATCGAAGTGGATGGGGCTCATCTGGGGAGCCAGAATGGTGTAGCCCTCCTTATTCATCTCCTTGGTAAACTCCCGGCGCTCATAGGCAATGGGAGCGGGAACCGCCTCGATGTGCTTCTCCCGGCGCATATCCATGGCGGCAAGCAAAGAGCGGATCCGAATGCGGACGGCACCCAGATTGTTCACCTCGTCGATTTTCAGCAGGGTATAGAGCTTATTGCTCTTTTCCAGAATTTCGGAAACCTGGTCGGTAGTCACCGCGTCCAGGCCGCAGCCGAAGGAATTGAGCTGAATGAGCTCCAGATCGTTTCGCTTTGCCACAAACTGAGCCGCACTGTACAGCCGGGAATGATAGACCCACTGGTCAACCACCCGGATAGGCCGCTCCGGCTCAAAATCAATGGGCAGGCTGTCCTCGGTGAACACCGTCAGGCCGTAGGAGGAAATCAGCTCCGGAATGCCGTGGTTGATTTCCGGGTCAATGTGATAGGGGCGTCCTGCCAGGACAACGCCTCGGCCTCCGGCTTTTTCCATTTCCGTCAGCCGCTTCAGGCCCTCCACCCGGATGTCCGCCTTGGCATTCAGCTGCTCTTCCCAGGCCTTATGGACCGCGGAGCGGACTTCTTTCGCGGGAATGCCCCACTCCTCGGCGGCGGTTTTCACCAGCCGGTCGGCGGCGGTCTTTTCACTGGTAAAGGCAATGAAGGGGCGGATGTAGTGCACGTCCCCATCGCTGATGGCCTCCACATTGTTTTTCAGGTTCTCCGCGTAGGAAACCACAATGGGGCAGTTATAGTGGTTCTGCGCCTGCTTCGTCTCCTGGTGCTCATAGAACACACAGGGGTGGAAAATGGTCTTGATGCCCTGGTCAATGAGCCACTGGACATGACCGTGAGAAAGCTTTGCCGGGTAGCACTCGGATTCCGAAGGAATGGACTCCATGCCCAGCTCGTAAATCTTCCGGGTGGAGAAGGGAGACAGCACCACCCGGAAGCCCAGCTCCCGGAAGAAGGTAGCCCAGAAGGGATAATTTTCGTACATGTTCAGCACTCTGGGAATGCCGATGGTGCCCCGCTTGGCCTCTTCTTCGGACAGGGGCGGATAATCGAAGAGCCGCTGACGCTTGTAGAGCACCAGGTTGGGCGCCTTCTCCTTCTTATCCCCGCCGCCGGCACCCTTCTCGCACCGGTTGCCGCTGATGTGCTTCCGGCCGCCGGGGAACTTGTTCACGGTGAGCATACAGTTATTGGAGCAGCCGCCGCAGCGCAGGGAGGTGGAGGTATAGGACAGGTTCAGAATATCGTCCAGAGGGAGCATGGTGCTTTCCTGGCCGGTGTAGTGGCTTCTGGCAACCAGAGCCGCGCCGAAAGCGCCCATCAGGCCGGAGATATCCGGACAGGTAGCGTCCACACCGGAGATTTTCTCAAAGGCCCGAAGCACCGCCTGATTATGGAAAGTGCCGCCCTGAACCACGATATGCCGCCCCAAATCCTCCGGAGACGCCAGCTTGATGACCTTGTACAGGGCATTTTTGATGACGGAGTAGGCAAGACCCGCGGAGATATCGGAGACGGAGGCTCCCTCCTTCTGGGCTTGCTTGACGTTGGAATTCATGAACACTGTGCACCGGGTACCCAGGTCTACAGGAGCCTTGGCAAAGAGCGCCTCCTTGGCAAAGCCCTCGGCGGTAAAGCCCAGAGAGGTGGCGAAGTTTTCGATAAAGGAGCCGCAGCCGGAGGAACAGGCCTCGTTCAGGAGAATGGTGTCCACCGTGCCGTTTTTCAGCTTGATGCACTTCATGTCCTGACCGCCGATGTCCAGCACGCAGTCCACCTCCGGGTCAAAGAAGGCCGCGGCGGTGGTGTGGGCAATGGTCTCCACCACCCCCTCATCCAGGGAGAAGGCGGCTTTCAGCAGAGCCTCGCCGTAGCCGGTGGAGCAGGCGCGAACAATTTTCGCCTTTTCCGGCAGCAGCCGCTTGAGTTCCGACACGGCAAACTGGGCGGTGGAAATGGGATTGCCTTGATTGCCCCGGTAGAAGTGATAGAGAAGCTGTCCGTCTTCGCCGATCACCGCCAGCTTGGTGGTGGTGGAGCCGGCATCGATGCCCAAAAAGCACCTGCCTTCGTAGGAAGCCAGATCGCCCTTACCCACAACGGCCTGGGCGTGCCGAGCCTGGAAAGCGGCAAAATCCGCCTCATCCCGGAACAGGGGCTCCAGCCGGGGCATTTCGAAGCTGACAGCTACGCCCTTTTCCAGGCGGCTCACCAGCTCGGACAGCACCGCCCCTTCCCCGTCCTTTGCTTCCATGGCCGCGCCCATAGCGGCGAACAGATGGGAATTGTCCGGATCCACGGTGGTTTCCGGAGTCAGCTTCAGGGTGCGGATAAAGGCCGCCTTCAATTCCGTCAGGAAGTGAAGGGGGCCGCCCAAAAAGGCCACAGTGCCCCGGATGGGCTTGCCGCAGGCAAGGCCGGAAATGGTCTGATTCACCACCGCCTGGAAAATGGAAACCGCCAGATCGGCCTGGGTGGCACCCTCGTTGATGAGAGGCTGGATGTCCGTTTTGGCGAACACGCCGCACCGGGCGGCGATGGGGTACACCCGCTGATAATGCTTCGCCGCCTCATTCAGGCCAGTGGCATCGGTTTGCAGAAGCGAGGCCATCTGGTCGATGAAGGAGCCGGTGCCGCCGGCGCAGACGCCGTTCATCCGTTCCTCCAGGCCGCCCTTGAAATAAATGATCTTGGCATCCTCGCCGCCCAGCTCGATGGCAACGTCCGTCTGGGGTGCTACGGCTTTCAGGGCAGTGGCCACCGCCACCACCTCCTGGACAAAACCAATATCCAGGGCTTTCCCCAGGTTGATGGCACCGGAGCCGGTGATGCGCAGACGCAGACAGCAGTCGCCCAGCTTCTGCTTTGCCTCCATCAGAAGGGATTTCAGGGTTTCCTGGGTATGGGCATGATGACGGCGGTACTGTCCAAACAGGAGCGTACCGTCGTCATCCAGAATTACAAGCTTTACAGTGGTAGAACCGATATCAATACCGGCGCGATAGGTATTCATGATTTACCTCTCTTTTCTGTAGCATAGGAAAGAAACAAACGGGCACAAAAGTAACGCGCCCAGAACATCACAGGCAGAATGCTGCTTGAGGAACAGGGTGGAGGCGCAGATGAGCACCGCCAGCCCCGTCAGCAGCGTCAGTGGAAGGGGCTTTTTCAGCCTTTCGGTATGGGCGGCGGCCGCCACCGCCGCGAAGGCTCCCAGCACATGCTCCGAGGGGAACACGTTGGTAGGCGTGTCCACCGCGTAAATCAGGCCCACGATCTGGCTGAACAGGTTGTCTCTGGGGAACACCGCCGGGCGCAGCTGCTGGCAGCTGGGATAGACCAGAAAAATCACCGTGGAGACGGACATGCCGATGCACAGGAATTTGCTGTACCGGCAGAAGGTATCCCGGTCGTACAGGAGGGTGTACAGGTGCACCCCCACGATGAGAAAATACCAGCTTGCGTAGAAGACGATGAAGCCCTCCTGAAAGGGAATCCAGTCGTCCAGGAAGCAGTGCATCACATGATAGGTCTGGGCCGGGTTCCAGTGCTCCACCAGAAAATAGCGAAGCAGGTAGGCCGGCCAGAACAGCAGCCACCACAGGTGGCGAAACTGTGGCTCGTTGATCCTGCTCAGGCGGAAGCCTCGCAGATTCGTCTCAGACTTTGGAAAGTGCATGGGGAAATACTCCTTTGCGGATGAAAATTATTTCCGACGAATCCGGGTTTCCAGCTCCGCCTGCATTTCCCGCAGGGACTCCGCCAGAGGACGCTCCGTGCGGAAGGGGCGGAAGAAATGGTATTTGAGAGAACGTTCCTCCCGCTGCTGCCGGATGTGGGTCTTCAGAGACTCATAGCGGACAATCACATCGTTGTCCTCGGCGAACTTCTTGATCTTCACCACCAGCTGTGCAGAATTCACCACGTCAATGATAAAGACGCCGAAGAACATGCCGATGAAGAAGGAAAAGGCCAGATTCCGGGACAGCCAGTCCAGACCGTCCAGGATGTAGGGGTGAATCAGGAAGTAGTACAGTGCCCCCAGAATCGCCCAGAAGAAGGAAAACAGCGGGCAGATAATGCCCTGAATATTGCCCCAGAGATCGGAGTAATCCCACAGCCGCACCTTCAGGAATTTCAGGCAGAACACACCTGCCACATACTCCACAAGGGTCATGCCGATGGCCATGGCGATGAAGAGCACCACCTTGTTCCACAGGGGATCGGAAATCAGGCTGAATTTCTCCAACGACGCCAGCAGGTACAGCACGCACAGGCCAAAGCCGTAAATAGGAAGATAGGGGCCGGTGCAGAAGCCCGGGTTAACCAGCTTATCCGGATGCTTGACAATGTTGCGGAACCACAGCTCCAGCAGCCAGCCAAGGCAGGAGCCAACGAAAAAAAGATAGGCCAGGGACAGCATGAGACTCATAGTAACCTCTCCTTGGTAGGTAAAATACAAATGAATGATGAACGTTCGGGGAACAATTTATGACCGGTTTGTGAACATTTGGCAATTATCTCCCCAGGACTGCTTTATTCCTGTTCCGTTTCCTTTGGTTTCCGGTACATCTCCGGCAAGCTGCCCTCGCCGCCCATCATGGCGGTCATTTCCTCGATGCGCTCCACCGGGAAGGGCGGGTTGGCAAGGGGGCGCATGGCGATGGACATGAGCTTCATGGGGTTGTCGTCCGCCAGCACCCGATTGGAGCTGAGCTCTCCGCACCGCTTGCACCGGTGGATGATGGCCCACTCCCCTTTTCCCCGAACCCACACCGCTACAGGCTCCATGATGCCGCCGCAGTCGGACTCCCGGTCGCCGGGCTCAATGTCCACATGCAGGGAGCAAAGGCAGTTGGGGCAGTGGTTCCGGTGGTCGCTTCCGGCTCCCGCCGGAACCACCAGTCGGCCGCAATTTTTGCAGATGAAGCTCTCCTCGCAGGCATGGGTCTTATAGTAACCTTTTTCGTACTGTCTGCGCTTATTTTCACGATTCATAGCAGGTTTCTCCCATTTCTATTGTTTCTCTAACATTATATCGAACCGGCGGAAAATGTCAAGACTGCCGCCGGTATTCCATTGACACAGGCTTCCTTTTCGGATATACTGAACCCAGGTAAGAACATCCGCAAATCTACACAAAGGAGAATACCTATGACAATTACCAAGGATATCCGCTATGTGGGCGTTAACGACCATCAGGTAGACCTGTTCGAGGGACAGTATGTGGTTCCCAACGGCATGTCCTACAATTCCTATGTGATTCTGGACGAGAAGATCGCCGTTATGGACACCGTGGATCGGAATTTCACCCACCAGTGGCTGGACAATCTGCAAACCGTTCTGGAGGGCCGGAAGCCGGACTATCTGGTCATCCAGCACATGGAGCCGGATCATTCGGCCAATATTATGAACTTCCTGAAGGTCTATCCCGAGGCCACGGTGGTTTCCTCCGCCAAGGCTTTCACCATGATGAAGCAGTTCTTCGGCGACGACTTTGAGAGCCGCCGGATCGTGGTCGGTGAGGGCGATACCCTGACCCTGGGAAAGCACACCCTGGCCTTCGTGGCCGCGCCTATGGTGCACTGGCCGGAAGTCATCGTAACCTACGACACCTGCGACAAGGTGCTCTTCTCCGCCGACGGCTTCGGCAAGTTCGGCGCGCTGGATGTCCAGGAGGACTGGGCCTGTGAGGCTCGCCGGTACTACATCGGCATTGTGGGCAAGTACGGTGCTCAGGTGCAGGCATTGCTGAAGAAGGCCGCCGGACTGGACATTTCCATCATCTGCCCCCTCCATGGCCCGGTGCTCACCGAGAATCTGGGCTACTATATCAACCTCTATGACATCTGGTCTTCCTACCGGGTGGAAAGTGAGGGCATTGTGGTGGCCTACACCTCCGTCTACGGCCACACCAAGGCCGCGGTAGAGCTGCTGGCTCAGAAGCTCCGGGAGAAGGGCTGCCCCAAGGTGGTGGTTCACGATCTGGCTCGGTGCGATATGGCGGAGGCCGTGGAGGATGCCTTCCGGTACGGCAAGCTGGTGCTGGCTACCACCACCTACAACGCCGACGTCTTCCCCTTCATGAAGGAATTCATCCATCATCTGACCGAGCGGAACTACCGCAACCGCACCATCGGTCTGGTGGAAAACGGCACCTGGGCTCCCCTGGCCGCCAAGGTGATGACGAAGATGTTCGAAGGCTGCAAGAACCTGACCTTCACCGACACCACCGTCCGGATTCTGTCCGCCCTGAATGAGGACAGCAAGGCGCAGATCGAGGCCATGGCCAATGAACTGTGCCAGGACTATCTGGCGCAGCAGGATGCCACCGCCAACAAGAACGATCTGAACGCCCTCTTCAACATCGGCTACGGCCTGTATGTGGTCACCTCCAACGACGGTACCCGGGACAACGGCCTCATCGTCAACACCGTCTCCCAGGTCACCAACACCCCCAACCGGGTGGCCGTCACCATCAACAAGGCCAATTACTCCTATCACATCATCCAGCAGACCGGCATTCTGAACGTGAACTGCCTGGATGTTTCCGCCCCCTTCTCCGTGTTCCAGAACTTTGGCTTCCGCAGCGGCCGGACGGCGGACAAGTTCGAGGGCATCGAGGAGCTGCGCTCGGACAACGGCCTGCGGTTCCTGCCCCGGTATGTCAACTCCTTCATGAGCCTGAAGGTGGAATCCGTTGTGGATCTGGACACCCACGGCATGTTCATCTGCTCCGTCACCGAGGCTCGGGTCATGTCCGACCGGCAGACCATGAGCTACACCTATTATCAGGACAATGTGAAGCCCAAGCC
>CAKTXO010000058.1 GCA_934630985.1 uncultured Oscillospiraceae bacterium
TCATCATTGCGGAGGTCATCAGCCTGGCAGTGACCCTGACCTTCTTCCGCCGGATTTACCGGCAGAAGATTCAGCCCTTGTTTGCCGCCAAGGATGCAGAATAAAAGGGGTTGTCTCGTTAAGAGCCCCTATGGGTCAAAATAGCCAAAATATACCATGTCATTGCGAACCAGTGACCGATGTCACTGGTGTGGCAATCCCCCGGATAGGCGTAAAATCCAAGATTTCCTAACGTAGATGTTTGAGAATTTGGGGGATTGCCACGGCAGTGTGCGCACTGCCTCGCAATGACATGGTTTTTCGACAGTCTGAAATGTCCGCCCACCCTGGGCGGGCATTTTGCAAAGGAGAGAGGAAAATGTACGCGGATTGTCACATCCACATGGTGCTGGACGGGGAAAACTGGAAGGCGGCCATTGCCCGGCATCGGGAGAAGGTCGATGAGAAGTGGATTCGGCAGACCCTTGGCCGGTATCAAAGTCTGGGTTTTACCTATCTCCGGGACGGCGGCGACCGCTGGGGCGTAGGCAAACGAGCTCGGGAGCTGGCAGGGGAGTACGGCATCACCTATCGGACGCCCCTGGCTCCCCTTTGCAAGGCAGGACACTACGGCGGCTTCATCGGCGAAAAGTACGAGAATCTCAGAGAATTTCCGGAGAAGGTTATGGAAATCCGGAAATCCGGCGGAGATTTTCTGAAAATCATGATTTCCGGCCTCATGGACTTTGACCGGTTCGGCGTGCTGACGGAGCCGGGGCTGGCGCCGGAAGAAATCCGGGAGCTGATTCACATTGCCCACGAGGAGGGCATGGCTGTGATGGCTCACGCCAACGGCGCGCGGACGGTGCTGGCCGCGGCTCAGGCCGGGGTGGACTCCGTGGAGCACGGGGCCTACCTGAACGGGGAGGCTCTTCACGCCATGGTGGAGGCGGGAACCGTCTGGGTGCCCACCCTTTCCACCATTGGAAACCTCCGGGGAAAGGGCAGGTTCCGGGAGGCGGCGGTGGAGGAAATTCTGGAATCCGCCCAGGAAAATGTCCGCGCTTTTGCCGCTCTCGGCGGCCTCGTTGCCCCGGGAACCGACGCCGGAGCCTGGGCGGTGCCCCATGGCAGTCTGACGGAATTTTCCCTTCTCCGGGAGGCCTTGGGCTCCGGCGCGGATGCCGTTCTGGCGGCGGGGCTGGAGGAAATTCGGCGGAAGTTTTAGGGCAGCGCCGCACAATGCCCAAGTTCCCGGTTCGTTTTTTCCTGGGGCCTGGGGATGGCTTTTCCGACAGCGGATTTTTTTGCGCCGACCCCTTCCGCTCCGTTGACATTCCCATAGCGCCGTGGTATAATCCAGATATCTGAAACGAATATGAAAGCAGCGCGCAGGTGCCGCCTACGGGCGGTGAAAAGGGAATCCGGTGAAAATCCGGGACGATACAGTCACTGTGATGGGGAGCGTTTTCTTCGTGCCACTGGGAAACTGGGAAGGCGAAAACGCGCGGAACCGAGTCAGGAGACCTGCCTGGGCGTGGAATCTCCGATTTGCTGTCTACAAATCGACCTTCCAGCATGTGTTTTCTTCGGGATGCGGGTTCCGGGGAAGATTTTTGTTGCCAGGAAGAGCGGCTGCCGGAGATGCAGCCGCTTTTGTATTTCATCAGATGGTGTCCCGGGAGTGTTCCCGGAACACAAAATATTTGAAAGAAGGTAAAACAATGAAAAAGCTGATTGCTCTGCTGCTGATGGGCTGCATGGTTCTGTCCATGACTGCTTGCGGCGGCAACACGGCTGCCCCCACCACTGCCCCCACCGCCGCTGCCACCGTGGCCGCTACGGAAGCCGCCGAGACTACCCAGTCTCAGGAAGAGATCGACCAGGCCGCTGCCGATGGGGTTGCCCAGCTGATCGACGCCATTTATGTTCAGACCCGCGATGAGGACACCGACGCCCAGTGCGAGCAGGCCAAGGCCGCTTGGGACGCACTGACCGATGCCCAGAAGGAACTGGTGGAAGGCGAAGAGGCCAGCCCCGAGTACTTCGGTCTGGATACCGGTGATGCCAAGCTGGATGATCCCCGGAACCAGGACGAGATCGGCGAGAAGGAGCTGCTGGTGGTTTCCTTCGGCACTTCCTTCAACGACAGCCGTGCCACCGACATCAAGGGCATTGAGGATGCGCTGGCAAAGGCGTTCCCCGACTGGTCTGTCCGCCGTGCTTTCACCGCGCAGATCATCATCAACCATGTTCAGGCCCGTGACGGCGAGAAGATCGACAACATGGATCAGGCGCTGGAGCGTGCCGTTGCCAACGGGGTCAAGACCCTGGTGGTGCAGCCCACCCATCTGATGCACGGCGCCGAGTACGACGAGATGTGCGAGGCTCTGGACGCTTACAAGGACAAGATCGAGAACATTGTTGTCGCTGAGCCCCTGCTGGGCGAGGTGGGCAACGATGCTACCGTCATCAACGCCGATAAGGAAGCCGTCGCCAAGGCTGTGGTTGCCACCGCTGTGGCTGACGGCAAGTTCGAGAGCATTGCCAAGGCTGCCGAGGACAGCACCGCTCTGGTGCTGATGGGTCACGGCACCGCCCACGTTGCCAAGGTCACCTACAGCCAGATGCAGACCCAGATGGAGAAGCTGGGCTACAAGAATGTCTTCATCGGCACCGTGGAAGGCGAGCCCGAGGAGACTTCCTGCGAGGCCGTTATCGAGGCCGTGAAGGCTGCCGGCTACACCAAGGTCGTGCTGCGTCCTCTGATGGTCGTTGCCGGCGACCATGCCAACAACGACATGGCAGGTGCCGACGAGGATTCCTGGAAGTCCATGGTAGAGGCTGCCGGTCTGACCGTCGAGTGCCAGATCGCGGGCCTCGGCAGAATCGATGCCGTGCAGAACCTGTACATTGCCCATACCCAGGCTGCCATCGACACCCTGAAGTAAACCGTTCCATCCCGGGAGGCCCGCACCTCCCGGGATACCTGCATTTTTTTATTGAAAGGGTACCGGGAATCAACGGTGCCTTTTCAACAGAAAAATATGAAAAGGGGAAGAAATATGAAAAAATTAACCGTACTTGTTTTGACGGCACTGCTGGTGCTGTCCATGGGAGCCTGCGGTCAAAGCACCGCTGCCCCCGAAGCCACTGTAAAGACCGGCGCGGAAACGACGGCAGCCGCGGAAACCACCGAAGGGACTGCCGCGCCGGAGACCGTCGAGGCTCCCGCCCCCGCTCTGGCGGACGGCGTATATCTGGCGGATTTCAATACCGACAGCACCATGTTCCATGCCAACGAGGTCTGTGAGGGTAAGGGTACGCTGACCGTCAAGGACGGAAAAATGACCATCCATGTGAGCCTGGCCTCCACCTCTATCCTGAACCTCTATCCCGGCCTGGCGGAGGATGCCCAGAAGGACGGCGCAGAGCTGCTGCAGCCCAGCAAGGATGAACTGACCTATCCCGACGGCCTGAAGGAGACCGTCAACGGCTTTGACATTCCGGTGCCGGCTCTGGATCAGGAGTTTGATGTGGCGCTGATCGGCAAGAAGGGCAAGTGGTATGACCACAAGGTCTCCGTATCCAATCCGGTACCCCAGGGTCAGGAAGCCCTGGCTGACGGCGAGTATACGGTGGAAGCCGTTCTCTCCGGCGGCACCGGCAAGGCAAAGCTTCTGAACCCCACCGCCCTGACGGTTTCCGAGGGCAAGATTACCGCAACCATCGTTTGGAGCAGCAGCAACTACGACTACATGATCGTAAACGGCGATCAGTACCTGCCCATCACCACGGAGGGCGGCTCTACCTTCCAGATTCCCGTGGAGTCCCTGGGCGTGGAGATCCCTGTGACGGCGGACACCGTGGCTATGGGCACGCCCCATGAGATCGCGTACACCATTCTGCTTCAGGCGGATACCGTCAGTCCCAAGGCATGAAAAGAAGCGTTGTTTTGATTTTGGCGGCACTGACCCTTTTCCTGGGGGGCTGTGCCGCCCAGACTCCAATGGAGCCAGAAACCACCGTCAAAGAAGCCCTCAGCTGGTCTGACCTGGACTTTCAGCAGGAGACCCTTTGCTATGCCCAGGAATTCACGGTTGCCCAGACCCAGGGCTATCAAAAGCTCACCGTGGGCACGGATCAGACCTTCCTGGTAGTACCGGAGGGAGCCGAGGTTCCGGAGAGCGTTCCCCAGGATGTGACGGTGCTGCGGCAGCCTCTGCAAAATATCTATATGGTGAGCAGCGGCTCGATGGACTACTTCTGCAAGCTGGATGCCCTGGACGCGGTCAGGCTCAGCAGTCAGAAGGCAACCGCCTGGTATCTGCCCCAGGCCAGGCAGGCCATGGAGGAAGGGAAAATCCTCTACGCCGGTAAGTATTCGGCACCGGATTACGAAACCATCCTGGCCTCCGGCTGTGACCTGGCGGTGGAAAACGCCATGATCTACCACACGCCGGAGGTGATGGAGCAGATTCAGCGGCTGGGCATCCCGGTGCTGGTGGATCGTTCCAGCTATGAGGATCATCCCCTGGGCCGCATGGAGTGGATCAAGTTCTATGGGGCGCTCTTAAACCGGCAGGGGGAGGCACAGGCCTATTATGACAGCCTTCTGACAAGCCTTGCCCCCATCCTGGACGAAGCGGACACGGGAAAGACGGTGGCCTTTTTTTACATCACCGCCTCCGGGGCTGTGAACGTGCGCAAGGGCACGGATTATATTACCAAGTCCATTGCTCTGGCAGGCTGTGACAGCGTGCTCTTCGCCGAGGATGCGGATACGGGAGCCACCGCCTCCCAGACCATTCAGATGGAGGCCTTTTACAATGGAGCGGTAAACGCGGACATCCTGATTTACAACAGCACCGTAGACGGGGAACTGGATTCTCTGGCGGCGCTGCTGACCAAGGCGCCGCTGCTGAAAAACTTCAAGGCCGTAAAGGATGGGCAGGTCTACTGCATCACCAAAAACTTCTACCAGGAGTCCCTGGCTCTGGGTGACTTTATTCTGGATGTCAATACCGTGGCATCCGGCAGGGACAGAACACTGTATTTTCTTAGGAAACTCTGAATAAATCGTCTGCGGCTGGACAGCGGATCTTTTGCCCCCAGTCTGCGGTTTGAAAAATGGGAAATACACAAAGTATTCCTCCATTTTCCAAACCTTGCCTGAGAACAAAATCTCTCGCTGCCAGCTCTTGTCGATTTAATCAGAGCTTCCCTAAAACAGCTGCATGAAAGGAGACGCGCCATGACCAAGAAAGGAAGATCAAGGTTCTGCCTGGGATTTTGTCTGCTGCTGGGGCTGGTGGCGGTGTTTCTGCTGTGGAATCTCAACGCGGGCTCTGTGGCCATTTCTCCCGGAGAGATTTGGAAAATCCTGCTGGGTCATGGGGAGGATGAGACCAAGTGGAACATTATCTGCTCCATTCGGCTGCCCAGGCTTCTGTCCGCTCTGATTTTGGGCGGGGCGCTGTCGGTTTCCGGCTATCTGCTTCAGACCTTTTTCCATAACCCCATTGCCGGCCCCTTTGTGCTGGGCATCTCCTCCGGCGCAAAGCTGACGGTTTCCGTTACCATGATCTTCCTGCTGAGCCGCGGAGCGGTTTCCAGCTCTGCCAGTTTGATTTTCTCCGCCTTTTTGGGCGCCATGATTTCCATGGGCTTTGTGCTGCTGATCTCCCAGAAGGTCAAGCAGATGAGCCTTCTGGTGGTCTGCGGCGTGATGATTGGCTATATCTGCTCGGCACTGACGGATTTTTTGGTGACCTTTGCGGACGACTCCAATATTGTGAATCTGCACAACTGGTCCGTCGGCTCCTTCTCCGGCAGAACCTGGATGGATGTTAGGGCCATGATGCTGGTGTGCGGTGGGACGGTGGCGCTGTCCTTCCTGCTGAGCAAGCCCATTCGAGCCTACCAGCTGGGGGAGGTCTACGCCCAGAACATGGGCGTCCACCTGAAAGCCTTTCGGGCGGCGCTGATTCTACTGTCCAGCGTCCTGTCTGCCTGTGTTACCGCCTTTGCCGGCCCCATTTCCTTTGTGGGCATTGCGGTGCCCCATCTTATGAAGCGGCTGTTCGGTACGGCGGAGCCGATGCTGATGATTCCCGCCTGCTTCCTGGGCGGCGGCGCCTTCTGCCTGATGTGCGACCTGATCGCCAGGACGGCCTTTGCCCCTACGGAGGTCAGCATCAGCTCGGTGACGGCGGTGTTTGGCGCCCCCGTCGTGATTTACATGATGCTCCACAGAAAGGCGGCGAGGGAATGAGCGGATTTTTGGAAACGGAAAAGCTTTCCGTAGGCTATGACGGAAAGCCTCTGATCCGGGATGTGTGCCTACAGGTTCAGCGGGGAAAAATTGTGACCCTCATCGGCCCCAACGGCTCCGGCAAGTCCACCATTCTAAAAACCATCGTAGGTCAGCTGTCCAAGGTCTCCGGAACGGTGCTGCTGGAGGGCGCCCCCATGGAGCGGTGCGGCCAAAAAGAAATTGCCAAGCGGATGGCCATTTTGATGACCGAGCGTATCCACCCGGAGCTGATGACCTGCTACGATGTGGTCAGCACCGGCCGCTATCCCTACACCGGGGCTTTGGGACTTCTGGGCAAGGAAGACAAGCGCGTTGTGGAGGAGTCGCTGGAACTGGTTCATGGCCGGGACATGGCGGATCGTCCCTTTGACGCCATCAGTGACGGCCAGCGGCAGCGGATCCTCTTAGCCCGGGCACTGTGTCAGACCCCGGAGATCATCGTTCTGGACGAGCCCACCAGCTACCTGGACATTCGCTACAAGCTAGAGCTGCTGACCATTCTCAAAACCATGGTTCGGGAAAAGAATCTGGCGGTGCTGATGTCCCTGCATGAGCTGGATTTGGCCCAGCGGGTCTCGGATACGGTGGTTTGCGTTTCCGGAGATCGGATCGATCGCATGGGGCCGCCTGAGGAGATTTTCTCAAATGACTACATTGCCCGGCTCTATCACATGGAGCCGGGAAAGTATGACCCCTGTTTTGATACGCTGGAATATGTTCCCAAGTGAACAAAGGAAATCACAAAAAACGGCGGCACTTGACGCATGTCCATCGGACGTGCGCCAAGTGCCGCCTTCCAATTTACGGTGAAATCAGCAAGAAGCACGATCCATCCGGATCGTGCTTCTTGCTTGGTGGGGGAGGACGGATTCGAAGCAAACGCTTATGCCATACATGGAATATTGTGAGGATGTCAGGGGAACGGAAGGAGCTCCGAAAGTGAAAATAGAAATCAAGATCACCGTAACAATTACCCCAACAAAAGAGAAAAGCCCCGCACCTAGAAAAAACCAAGCACAGGGCAATCCATTCACCGACGTCATTATAAGCCATAAATAAATAAAAGTCAAGCCCCCTCCTGACAAACTCTTGGGGTGTCCGCACAATAAAGGAAAGGAAGATAACAAATGGGCGAAAAGCTGACATCATTTGGGTGGTTTATTCTCGTATTTTCTCGTATTTTTTAAGGCCGGAAATTAGGACGGGAAAAAAGGAAAAAGTCCTAAAACCGTTGCGGCTCTAGGACTTTTTAACCTGGTGGGGGACAGTCGTTTACATCCGAACAAAACACATATTCAATTTCGTCCAGGGTTACGGTTGCCGCATGATCCCGGAAATTGTAGGTGAACACAATTTTATCATCATACACATACACAGAGTTCAAAAAAGTATCGATCATTTCCCGCTGATAGGCCTTGTCGTTGATGTTGCCGTATTTGAAACGGCTGATCCATTTTACAATTTCCTCTTTGGTAAACACTGGTTGCGCCATCTGGGCACGGATCAGGCTGATATTCAGTTCCTCTTTCTGCTGTTCCAGTTCTTCCACTCGCTCCTTGGTGGTGGATGTAAAAATACCTGCCTCGATTGCTTTCAGCAGATTTTTAAGGCCTTTGTCACACGAACGGAGCTGTTCTTTGATGGAGGGAATCATCGGATTCTCCTGTCCCTGTATGGCAATGATGGCATCCGCTACCCGGTCAATGACTTCATCGGTGAGAACCTTAGTCACAGTCTCCACAACCACCGCCCGTTCCAACCAATCCCGCTTGAGTGCTTTCCGTTTGCAGGTATGTCCATGCTTGGCGTTGATACATTTGTAGTAGTAATAGAACGTTCCGTTTCTGCTTTTCCCGCATTCACCGACCATATGGCCGCCGCAAGTGCCGCAAAACACCTTTCCGGACAGCAGGTATTCTTCCTTTGCCTTGGCTCTCCCAGGGGATTTCTTGTTTGCTTCCATCCGTCTTTGCACCCTTTCAAATACATCTTTTTCAACCAATGCCGGAACGCCGCCCGGGAT
>CAKTXO010000059.1 GCA_934630985.1 uncultured Oscillospiraceae bacterium
TTATTGGAGGAATCGCTGCTGTCGGAAGAGCTGTTGTTATTGCTGGAAGAACTGCCGGTATCCACGAACTTCATGCTGATCCAGCCCTTGTTGGTGCAGCCCCAGGTGACACCGTCATAGGTGAACTGTTCCAGAATGGCCACGCTGTCGCCCTCGGCGTAGGAGCCTACAGACTTGTAGCCGGTGCCAGGGCCGCTGCGGATGTACAGACCGCCGCCGGCGGTAATGGTACCCTTAGCGGTGTTGGTGCCGTTGGTACCGTCCTGATAGACGTAGTTCAGGCTGATCCAGCCCTTGCTGGTACGACCCCAGGTACCGCTCTTTTCCAGAATCTCCACCCGGTTGCCATAGGTGTAGCTGCCCACCCGGTCGGCGCTCTGATCGGCGGAGGCACGGATGTTCAGCTCCTTGGCGGTGACGATGCCCCGGAACTGGACGGTTGTGCTGCCGTTGCCGGTCACATTGCCGGTAGTGGTGGTGTTGCTGTTATTGGTGGTGGGGGTGTTGGTCGTGGTGCCGCTGGTGTTGACGTACTCCATCTTCACCCAGCCCTTGTTGGTGCGGCCCCAGCCGTTCTTGGTCTCCAGGATCGTGACGATGTCGCCCTTGTTGTAGGAGCCCTGAACCTTGCCGTCCTGGCTGGCTTCACTGCGGATGTTCAGGTTGTTGACGGTGACAACACCCTTGATGTTCAGTTCCTCCGTACCGGAAGTGGTACCGGCGGTGGTAGTGCCGGAGCTGTCAGTGGAGGGGGCGGTAGCACCGGGGGTGCTGGTATCGCCGCCGACGGGCGTCTGGCTGGGAATGTCCATTTCCACATAGTCCATGACGATCCAGCCGGCCTCAGGGGAGATGATGTAAGCCCAGTTGACGCCGAGAAGTTCCTCCCGGCGGCTGATTTCCACCTTATCACCGGCATTCAGAGTGCCGACCACGGTAGCCTCGGTGGTGGGTGAGCTGCGGATGTTCATCTGGCTGGTGACCGTCGCGGTATTTTCATTGACGACAACTGCCGGAGCGGTGGTCTCAGGGGTGGTCTCCGAAGGCGCGGTGGGCTCCGACAGGTTCAGACCCGGCACGCCGGAGGTGGTATCCTCAGGGGTTGCGGGATCCTTTTTCATACAGCCGGTAAACAGAGTGGCTGTGATAGCAGTGGCGAGAATCAGACTCAGCGGTTTTCTGAGGCTGTATTGATTGGAGAAATTCATGGCGTTACCTCACTTTCGTCTCATTTCTCGACACTATTATAGCGAACCTACAGGCCTTTTGTCAATAGTGTAAGAATATCTTAAGAATTTTCCAAGGAAGATTGTGGAAATCCGGAAGGTTACCCTTGACAAAATACGCTTTTGGGTGGTAAAATGTGGCATAACCAAATATCGCGGTGAACGGAAAGAGTACCGGAGAGGTCTTCCTCAGAGAGTCGGGGTCACGGGCTGAAAGCCCCGGCGGAAAGATCAACCGGGAAGTGCGTCCGGGAGCGAAAAATGCGCCAAACGAGTGAAAAATGAGAGTGGAACCGCGGTAAATTGCCGCCTCTTGTACTTAATTTCAGTACGAGGGGCGTTTTTATTTTGTATTATTTTAGGAGGAAAGTTCTATGTATTTATACAACTCTTTGACCCACAAGAAGGAACTGTTTGTTCCCAACAACCCGGAGCTGGTGAAGATGTACACCTGCGGCCCCACGGTTTACCATTTTGCCCACATCGGCAATCTGCGCACCTATATTATGGAGGATGTGCTGGAAAAGTCCCTGCGCTATCTGGGATATCCTGTCAAGCGGGTCATGAACATCACGGACGTGGGTCATCTGGCCTCCGACGCGGACACCGGCGAGGACAAGATGGTCAAGGGAGCCAAGCGGGAGCACAAGACCGTCATGGAAATTGCCAAATACTACACCGACGCCTTCTTTGCCGACTGCGACAAGCTGAACATCAAGCATCCGGATGTGGTGGAGCCTGCCACGAACTGCATTCCCGAGTATATCCACATGATCGAGACGCTGCTGGACAAGGGCTATGCCTACCTTGCCGGGGGCAATGTGTACTTCGATACCTCCAAGCTGAAACAGTACTATGTCTTCAACGACCACGACGAGGAAGACCTGGCCGTAGGCGTCCGGGAGGGCGTGGAAGAGGACGAAAACAAGAAGAATAAGAACGACTTTGTCCTCTGGTTCACCAAGTCCAAGTTCGAGGATCAGGCTCTCAAGTGGGATTCTCCCTGGGGCGTGGGCTATCCCGGCTGGCACATTGAGTGCTCCTGCATTTCCATGAAGCATCTGGGGGACGACCTGGACATCCACTGCGGCGGCATCGACAATGCTTTCCCCCACCACACCAACGAAATTGCCCAGTCCGAAAGCTACCTGGGTCACAAGTGGTGCAATTACTGGTTCCATGTCCACCACCTGAATACGGATAACGGCAAAATGTCCAAGTCCAAAGGCGAGTTCCTGACTGTCTCCCTGCTGGAACAGAAGGGCTATGATCCCATGGCTTACCGGCTGTTCTGCCTGCAAAGCCACTATCGCCGGAATCTGGTGTTCTCCTGGGAGAACCTGGACAACGCCGTGGCCGCCTATGACAAGCTGATTGCCAAAATCGCTGCCTTGAAGCCCGGTGAGGACATTGACCGGGAGGCCTTTGACAAGCTGAAGGAGCGGTTTGTGAATGCCCTGAACGGCGATCTGAACACCTCCGTGGCTGTGACTGCCCTGTACGATGTGCTGAAGGCTAAGTGCAATGATGCCACCAAGCTGGCTCTGATTGCGGACTTTGACCAGGTGCTGTCCCTGAATCTGCTGGCCGCCGCGGAAAAGTACAACCAGAAAAAGACTGAGGAAGAGGCCGCTTCCGCCGATCCGGAAATCGACGCGCTAGTCGCCGCCCGTACCGCCGCGAAAAAGGAAAAGAACTTCGCCGAGGCCGACCGGATCCGGGACGAGCTGAAGGCTCGGGGCATTGAGATCATCGACACCCCCCAGGGCGCCAAGTGGAGAAAAGTATGAAGCTGCTGATCCTGGACGGCAACAGCGTCATTAACCGTGCCTATTTCGGTGTAAAGCCCCTGACCAACCGGGAGGGGCTTTACACCCACGCCATCTATGGCTTTCTGAACATTCTGGAGCGAATGGAGAAGGAGGAGCAGCCCGAGGCCGTTGCCGTAGCCTTTGACCTCCACGGGCCTACCTTCCGACACCTGAAATACGATGGCTACAAGGCCACCCGTCACGGAATGCCCGAAGAGCTGGCTCAGCAGATGCCGGTGATGAAGGACGTGCTCCGGGCTATGAACATTCCCATCTATGAATGTCAGGGTTGGGAGGCGGATGATGTCATCGGCACGGTGGCGAAAATCTGCTCGAATAACAGCTGGGAGTGCGTCATTGTCACGGGAGATCGGGATTCCTTGCAGCTCATCGACGAAAATGTCCATGTGAAGCTGGTGATTTCCAAGCCCGGTCAGACCACCACAACCCTGTATACGGAAGAGGCATTCCGGGAGGAATACGGCTTTGAGCCGAAAACGCTCATCGACCTGAAGGCTCTGATGGGGGATTCCTCGGACAATATTCCCGGCGTGGGCGGCGTGGGCCCGAAAACCGCCAAGGAGCTTCTGGCAAAATTTGGTTCCTTGGACGGAGTCTATGCCAATCTGGAGGATGCTTCCATCCGGCCAAAGCTTCGGGAAAAGCTGGAAAAGGACAAGAAGCAGGCTTATCTATCCTATGATCTGGCTACCATCCGGCCGGAGGCTCCCATCGAGTTCCAGCCGAAAGATGCCATTGTTCAGCCCTATAACAAGCCGGAGCTGTATCAGCTGTTCCAAAGACTGGAATTTGTCCGGCTCATCGATAAGTACGGCCTTCGGGGGGCGGCACAGGCTGCGCCCAAGACAGACAGCCCCAAGGTGGAGGCTTTGCCGAAAGTGGAGACACTGCCGGAGGACGTGAAGACCTGCGCCCTGTACCTGGGCGGAGATGGCAGCCTGGGCATTGCCTGGGAGGGGGGCGTGTGCGCCCTGACGCCTATGGAGGCGGCTATGCAGAGCCTTTCTCTGGCGGGTAAGGAGCTGATTCTCCACGACTGCAAGGAGGCCTTCCATCAGTTGGACGACCGGGGAGTCTGCTACGGTAAGTGTGTCTTTGATACGAAGCTGGCGGCCTATGATCTGAACCCCTCTCAGTCGGATTACCCGGTGTCAAAGCTTGCCACTACCTTCCTGGGAAAAACCGTGGAGGACGAGGATGTGGCCGGCTGTGCCGAGGCTCTGTGGCATCTGCGGCCTCTTCTGACTGCGGAATTGGAAAAAACCGGCATGGATAGGCTCTATCAGGAAATCGAGCTGCCCTTGTGCCGGGTGCTCTACAACATGGAATGCCGGGGCATTCTCATTGACCGGGCCCAGCTGGAAGCCTTCGGGGATATGCTCTCCCGGCGAATTTCCGACTGCGAGACCATGATTTTCTCCTATTCCCAGGGGGAATTCAACATCAATTCTCCCAAGCAGCTGGGAGACGTGCTCTTTGAAAAGCTGGGTCTGCCCCCCATGAAAAAGACCCGCAAGGGCTATTCCACCAATGCGGAGGTGCTGGAAAAGCTGAAAGACAAGCATCCCATCGTCCAGGCCATCATGGATTACCGGATGCTGACTAAGCTGAAATCCACCTATGCCGACGGCCTGCTGAAAGAAATCCGGGACGATGGGCGGGTGCACACCACTTTCCAGAATCTGGTCACTGCCACCGGGCGGCTGTCCTCTACGGAGCCGAATTTGCAGAACATCCCCGTCCGCACCGACCTGGGGGCGGAAATTCGGAAAATGTTCGTGCCGAAAGAAGGCTGTGTGCTGGTGGACGCGGATTACAGCCAGATTGAGCTGCGGGTGCTGGCGCATATCGCAGACGACAAGGCCATGCAGAAGGCCTTCTGCGACCATGTGGACATTCATACCGCCACCGCCTCCCAGGTCTTCGGCGTGCCGGTGGAGGATGTGACTGCCTTGCAGCGCAGACACGCCAAAGCGGTAAACTTTGGCATCGTCTACGGCATCAGTGAGTTCTCTCTGGCGGAGGACATCGGGGTAAGTCGGTATGAGGCAAGAGCCTATATTGACAATTATCTTTCCAATTATCACGGCGTCCGTGACTATATGAAGCAGGTGGTGGAAAACGCCAAGCGTGACGGCTACACCACAACTTTGTACGGCCGCCGCCGGTATATTCCGGAGCTTTCCAGCAGCAATTACAACATCCGCAGCGGCGCAGAGCGGATTGCCCTGAACACGCCCATTCAGGGTACGGCGGCGGATATCATCAAGCTGGCTATGATCCGGGTGGAAAACGCCTTGGCGGAACGCTATTCCCAGGCTAAGCTTCTTTTGCAGGTTCACGATGAGCTGATTGTGGAATGCCCGGAGGAAATGGCAGAAGATGTCGCAAAACTGGTCAGCCGGGAAATGGAGGGGGTCGCCGAACTCAAGGTGCCCCTGACCGCCGAGGCGCATTTCGGAAAGAGCTGGTATGAAGCAAAATGAGAATCATTCAAATGAACAAAGATCATGTGTCTCAGATTGCGCACTTGGAAGCGCAGTGCTTTTCAGACCCCTGGAGCGAAAAAAGCATTGCCTCCGAGCTTGAGAATCCCTTGTCGTTATGGCTGGTAGCCGAAGAGAACGGGCGGGTCTGGGGCTATGTGGGCAGTCAGACGGTGCTGGACGAAAGCGACATGATGAATGTGGCCGTTGACCCGGGGTTCCGCCGACAGGGCATTGCCCAGGCTTTGATTGAGACGCTGATTGCCGAGCTTTCAAAGATGGGCAGCCGGTGTCTCCGATTAGAGGTTCGGGTGAGCAACGAAAACGCCCGGGCACTTTACGCGCGCATGGGCTTTCAGCAATTGGGTCTGCGAAAAAACTACTATCACAACCCTAAGGAAGACGCTTTGATTCTGGGAAAGGAGTGGGAAAATTGAATATTCTCGCGGTAGAATCCTCCTGCGACGAAACCGCCGTAGCCATTGTCCGGGACGGCCGGGAAATTCTGACGGACTGCATTGCCTCCCAGGTGGATCTGCATCGGATTTACGGCGGTGTGGTGCCGGAGATTGCCTCCCGGAAGCATATTGAGGCCATTTACGGCCTTGCCGATCAGGCGTTGTTGAACACCGGCCTTTCCCGGCAGGAGATCGATGCCGTGGCCGTAACCTACGCGCCCGGCCTCATCGGCGCGGTGCTGGTGGGAGTGAATTTTGCCAAGGCCGCCGCCCTGGCAATGAATAAGCCATTGATCCCGGTGCACCACATCCGGGGTCACATTGCGGCGAACTACCTGGCCTATCCGGAGCTGGAGCCGCCCTTTCTGTGCCTGGTGGTTTCCGGCGGACACACCATGTTTGTGGAGGTCAAGGACTACACGGATATGCGCATTCTGGGCACTACCCTGGATGACGCGGCCGGGGAGTGCTTTGACAAGGTAGCCCGGGTGCTGGGAATGCCGTACCCCGGCGGGGCGGCTCTGGACAAGGCGGCGAAGCTGGGCGATGAGAAAAAATATACCCTTCCCAGAAGCAAGCCCGGAGAAAACCCCTACAATATGAGCTTTTCCGGCCTGAAAACCGCCGCGTTGAATCTGATTCACCATGCCGAGCAGGTAGGGGAGGAGCTGGACATTCCCAGTCTCTGCGCCGCTTTTTCGGCAGCGGTGTCGGATACCCTGGTACCACGGGCGGTGATGGCTTTGAAGGAAACTGGCTACCGGAAAATTGCCGTAGCCGGAGGCGTGGCCGCCAATTCCCGGATTCGGGCGGACTTACTGGCGGCGGCCAAGGGGTTGGGCGCGGAGGTTTACATGCCGCCGCTGTCACTTTGCGGGGACAACGGTGCCATGATCGGTGCCCAGGCCTATTATGAATTTCTTGCCGGGAACACGGCGGATATGCACCTGAATGCCTACGCCACCAAGTCCATTCTGGGCGAGGCACTGTAAGAAAAAAGACGGGAGCCGCGGCTCTCGTCTTTTTTTATCGATAAAGAGTAAATTCGTTTATTCTGCCAGAAAACATAGACTTTTCTATTACATGTGACCTTCTAAAAGCTTTCGGTGCGGCTCCCTCCGGGGGCAATTTTCTTGTCCCGGCAAGAAAATTGATAAGAAGCCGGCTTAAGGGGCGCTGCCGAAAAGCCGCCCCCTTAAGAATCCCCCGGCCGCTCCGCCGGAAGTGCGTCGGAATGTTCCGGGTTGCTATGGCGATTTTCTCGGAAGTGCACAGGTAAAATGTAGACTTTTTTACGGATTCACCACATTCTGGGGGGAACCTGCCAGGTAGGCGCGGATATTGTCCACGACAGTGTCCAGGAGCCGCTGGCGGCTTTCGATGGGAGCCCAGGCGATGTGGGGTGTAATGACGCAGTTCTTGCAGGTGAGCAGGGGACTGCTTCCGTTAATCGGCTCCTGGGCGACCACATCCAGAGCCGCGCCACGAAGCTTACCGATGTTCAGGGCTTCCGCCAAAGCGGCCTCTTCTACCAGAGGGCCACGGGCAGTGTTGATGAGCATGGCTCCGTCCTTCATTTTGGCAATGGAGGCCTCATTGATCATCCCCTTGGTCTCCGGGAACAGGGGACAGTGAAGGGAAATCACATCGGATTTGGCAAGCAGGGTGTCAAGGTCTACATAGGTGCCGATTTGCTTGCCTTCCTCGCACTGGCTCCGGTTATAGGCCAGTACCTCCATGCCGAAGGCCTTTGACAGCCTTCCCACGGCCATGCCGATCTTGCCGAAGCCGATGATGCCCATGGTTTTCCCGGCCAGCTCCATCTGGGGGGTCAGCCAGTAGCAGAAGCAGTCGGCCTTTTCCCAGCCCCCGGCGTGAACATCCCGGTCGTGAAGCCCGATCTGATGGCACAGCTCCAGAAGCAGAGCCATGGTAAACTGAGCCACTGCCGCGGTGCCGTAGCAGGGCACGTTGGTCACGAGAATGCCCCGCTTTTTGCAGGCTTCACAGTCCACCACATTGTAGCCGGTAGCCTGGACGCAGATCAGACGAATAGACGGACAGGCAGCCAGCAGGGATTCGGTAATGGGAACCTTGTTGATAAGGACGATTTCGGCGTTGCCGATTCTGGCAATGGCCTCCGCCTCGGAGTCCGTGCTCTCGTAGACCGTCAGCTCGCCGAATGCCTTCAGGCAGTCGTAGGACAGGTCGCCAGGGTTCAGGGCATAGCCGTCCAGGATTACGATTTTCATGGAAAAGCCTCCTTCCGCTTGCATTGCGGTGATTTTTTT
>CAKTXO010000060.1 GCA_934630985.1 uncultured Oscillospiraceae bacterium
GAGCGGCGTACCTTCAACGCCTACTTCCACTATTTCCGGGACGCGTTTCTCTCCCTGAACACCCGGCAGGAGGACGTGCTCCCCGGTGAGGCACTGCTTCTGTGGCTGGCGCTGTACCCCTACAAGGATCTGGGTCGGCTCACCACCGGCGATCTGCGCAAGAGCATCGCCGATCTCTGGGAAGACATGGTTACCTCCTCCAAGGATGACGGGGTGAAGGTACAGACCAAGGCCGAGGACGAGACCAAGGCCAGCATCGTCAGCCGGCTGGTTTCCAGCCTGGATGTCCTGCATGTGGCCTTCATCCACCAGCTGAAGCCGGCGCAGAGCGCCTGGGTGCTGGGGCATGAGGACGGCCGGAACCATATTGAGTCCGTCTTTGGAGACCGGATTCTGGTGCGCAGCTATTACGACGCCAACACCACGGAGATCGCCGAGCAGAAAATCGAGCAGGCTGTGGCCGAAGGGGCCCAGGTGGTTTTCACCACCGCGCCTCCCCTGTGCACCGCCACCCTGAAGGCCGCGGTGAAATATCCCAAGGTGCGGTTCCTGAACTGCTCCGTGGATCAGGCCTATTCCAGCATCCGCACCTACTATGGACGAATTTATGAGGCCAAGTTCATCACCGGCGCCATTGCCGGCGCCATGGCGGGGGACGATCGGATCGGCTACATTGCCTCCTATCCCATCTTCGGTGTGCCCGCCTCCATCAACGCCTTCGCCCTGGGTGCCCAGATGACCAATCCCCGGGCCCAGATCGAGCTGCGCTGGTCCTGCGTGGCCGGAATGCCCCAGGCGGATTTCCTGGCCGACGGCATCCGGGTAGTATCCAACCGGGACACCCCCACCCAGTCGAAAATGTACCTGGATTTTTGCAGCTACGGCACTTATCTCATGGACAGCCGGGGGGATCTGGTGCCCCTGGCAAGTCCCGTGTGGGTCTGGGGCAAGTTCTATGAGTTCGTCATCCGCAGCATTCTCTCCGGCGGCTGGAAGCGGGATAAGGCGGACACCACCGCCCTGAACTACTGGCTGGGCATGGACAGCGGTGTCATCGGCGTTGGCCTGTCCGACAAGCTTCCGGAGGGTGTCCGCCAGCTGGCAAACCTGCTGAAAACCGGCATGGAGCAGGGCGTCATCGACCCCTTCGCCCGTAAGATCATCGCCCAGGACGGCACCGTGAAAAACGACGGCACCAAGCGTTTTACCCCCACCGAGGTGCTGCACATGGACTGGCTTTGCAGCAACATCGCCGGCTCCATCCCGCCCTTTGAGGATATTCTTCCCGTCTCCCAGCGGATGGTGCGCCAGCTGGGCATTTACCGGGATTCCATCCCGCCGGAAAAGGAGGTCGTGATCCGTGAAGATACTGGCCATCTCCGATGAAGAATGCCCTGCCCTCTGGGATTACTACACGCCGGGCAGGCTCAGCGGCTACGACCTGATTCTGTCCTGCGGGGACTTGAAGGCCAGCTACCTGAGCTTTCTTGTCACCATGGCAAAGTGCCCGGTGCTGTATGTCCATGGCAATCACGACACAAGCTATGACCGGCATCCCCCGGAGGGCTGCGACTGCATCGACGACCACATCGTGGTCTATAACGGCATCCGCATTCTGGGTCTGGGGGGCTGCCGCCGGTATCACCCCGGCGCCCATCAGTACACCGAGCGGGAAATGCACCGCCGGATTCAGAAGCTCTCCTGGAAGCTGAAGCGGCTGGGCGGTGTGGACATCGTGGTCACTCACGCCCCACCGGCGGGACTGGGAGACGCGGAGGATCCGGCTCACTGGGGCTTTGAGGCTCTGGTGAAGCTGCTGGATGAATATCACCCGGCCTACCTGGTGCACGGCCACGTCCATACCTCCTATGACCATCGGCTGCCCCGGGAGATTCAATACCAGGACACCAAAATACTCAACGCCTGTGAGCGTTATGCCTTTGAGATTCCCGACCGGGAAATTCCCCTGAAGCAGATGTATCAGGTGATTTACAAAACCCGCAGACCGGCGGAATCCCATACCGGCATGATTCTGCGCTGAAAGGAACGCATCCCTATGTTTACCGGCTTTACCCCTGAAACCATGGATTTCCTCTGGGGAATCCGCATGAACAACAACCGGGACTGGTTCACCCAGCACAAGGGTGACTACGTCCGCACCCTGTACGAGCCTATGAAGGAGCTGGGGCAGGCGGTATTCCAGCCCTTTCTGGAGCGTCCCGGAAACCTTCTGAAAGTCAGCCGCATCTACCGGGACGCCCGGATGCACCCGCCCACCCCCTACAAGGAAAGTCTGTGGCTGTGCATCCGCCGGGACGTGGAGTGGTGGGCGGAGAACCCCTGCCTGTACTTCGAGCTGAACCCCGAGGGAGCCAACTACGGTTTCTTCTACTGGAAGCCCAGAACCGCCGTCCTGGAGGATTTTCGCCGGAACATTTCCGCGAAGCCCGACGACTTTCTGAAGCTGATTTCCGACACTGAGGCCGCCGTAGGCCAGCCCGTCACGGCCGAGTGCTACAAGCGACCCAAACCCACGGACAATCCGGTCCTTATTCCCTACTTCGCCTGGAAGGGGCAGATCGGCTGCACCCGGGAAATCGCCCCCGGAGACAGGCTGTTCGGCTCTCAGCTGGAAGAGGAGGTTTCCGGCTTCTTTGAGGCACTTACCCCGCTGTACGAATATTTCAATCAATACACCCTATGACACTTGGAGAAACGCTATGAAAAACACCATTTTTACCGGAATGGCCACTGCCATCGTCACCCCCATGCACACCGACGGTTCCATCGACTATGAGGCTCTGGGCCGCTTTGTGGAATTCCAGATTGGCTCCGGCATCAACGGCCTGGTGGTCATGGGCACCACCGGCGAAAACGCCACCATCGAGCCGGAGGATCAGAAGAAGGTCATCGCCTACACCGTAGAGAAGGTGGCCGGACGGGTTCCCGTCATCGCCGGCACCGGCACCAACAACACCGAGCATGTTCTTGCCAACACCCGCAACGCCTGTCAGGTGGGAGCGGACGCCGTTCTGGTGGTCACTCCCTACTACAACAAGGCCACCCAGAACGGTCTTATCACTCATTTCACCGCCGTGGCTGACGAGAGCACCCTGCCCGTCATTCTCTACAACGTGCCCAGCCGCACCGGCTGCAATCTGCTGCCCAAGACCGTGGCGAAGCTTTCCGAGCATCCCAACATTGCCGCCATCAAAGAGGCCACCGGAAGTCTGGCTCAGATGATTGAGATCATGCACCTGTGCGGGGACAAAATCGACGTCTACTCCGGCGAGGACGGGCTCACCGTGCCCATGATGGCCATGGGAGCCAAGGGCACCATCAGCGTGCTCAGCAATGTAGCCCCCCGGCAGTCCGTAGCCATGACCGATGCCTGCCTGCGGGGAGACTACGCCGCCGCGGCAAAAATGCAGTGTGATCTGCTGCCCCTCATCAACGCCCTGTTCAGCGAGGTCAACCCCATTCCCGCAAAGGCCGCCACCGCTGCCATGGGCTTCGGTGCGGACGCGCTGCGCCTGCCTCTGACTTCCATGGAAGAGCAGAACCGGGCGGTGCTCTTCGCGGAAATGAGAAAGCTGGGGATTGCCCTATGAGAGCGGTCATCTGCGGTGCCAACGGCGCCATGGGCGCTCTGCTGTGCGGCATTCTGAAAGACGAAGTGGTAGGTCGGGTCAGCATTGACGGAAGAAACGGAGCCGCCAGAACCTTTGACGAGCTGGGAACTCTGGATGCGGATATGGTCATTGATTTTTCCCACCACACCGCCATCTCCGCCGTGCTGGACTACGCCAAGAAAATCGGCGCGGCTGCCGTCATCGGCACCACCGGCCACACCGAAGAAGAGAAGGCTCTGATTTTTGCCGCCGCCCAGGAAATTCCCGTGTTTTACAGCGGCAATATGAGCCTGGGCATTGCGGTGCTCTGCCGCCTGGCAAAAGACGCCGCCCGGTATTTCCCGGACGCGGACATTGAGATCGTGGAGGCTCACCACAATCGGAAGGTAGACGCCCCCAGCGGCACGGCGCTGATGCTTTTCAACGCTATCAAGGAGGTGCGGCCCAACGCCTGGGCCAACTGCGGCCGCTCCGGCGAGGGCAAACGAACCAAGGAGGAAATCGGCATTTCCGCCCTGCGCATGGGAAGCGTGGTGGGAATGCACGAGGTGATTCTTCACACCGGTACCCAGCAGCTGACCCTGCGGCATGAGGCCGTCACCCGAGCCATGCTGGCAGACGGTGCGGTGGATGCCGCCCGATTCCTGCTGGGAAAGCCCGCGGGGCTTTACAACATGGAAAGCATTCTGAACCAGTAAAGGAGCGAAAACCATGCAAGTAACCTATATGAACGGTGCGGGCAATGATTTCATGGTCATGGATGCCCGGGGACAGCAGCCGGACTTTGCCAAGCTGGCCGTCGAGTTATGTAAACTTTCCAACGCCGATGGCTTTATGGCAGTGGATGACTCCGAGAAAGCCGATTTCCGGCTCCATTTTTACAATGCCGACGGCTCCCGTGGCGAAATGTGCGGCAACGGTGCCCGGTGCATCTGCCGCTACGCTTATGACCACGGCATTGCCGGAAAGACCATGGTGGTGGAAACCGACGCCGGGCTGGTGCCGGGTGAGCGGCTGGACGAGAACACCTACCGGGTGCAGCTGAACAATCCCGGCGTTCTGGATTTGCACCGGAAGGGCGACATTGCCTATGTGGAGCTGGGAAATCCCGGCGTGCCCCACGCCGTGGCTGCGTACAAAGGCGACCTGTGGGCGGATGCGGATTCTCTCCGTGAGGAAATGCGGGCTCTGCGCTTTGACCCGGCCTTCCCCAAGGGAGCCAACGTAAATTACTACCAGCCTCTGGAGCCGGGAGTGGTGCGGATTCTCACCTTTGAGCGAGGGGTGGAGGACTTTACTCTGGCCTGTGGCACCGGCGGCGGCTCCGTGGCCTGTGTGCTGTGGCTGGAAGGGAAGCTTCCCGAGAGCACCCTTACCGCCCATAGCCGTGGGGGCACCCTGAAATACACCGTCTCCGGCGGGAACGGTGTCGTTACCTCCCTTCTGCTGGAAGGCCCCACGGAAGTGGTTCGTACCTACGAAATTTAAGCGCAAAAAGTACGCCCAAGGCTGACGGTGTCAGCCTTGGGCGTTTCTTTTGAGATAGAATTTTTGAAAGATAGCGGAATCTACAGTTTATGCGTGTCATTGCGAACCAGTGTCGCAACACTGGTGTGGCAATCCCCCGGATATTCCGAAAACTGCCAAAGGCGACCTCATCCGCCCGACCGGCACCTAATACACTATTGTGCAATTGCCACTGGCAATTGATGAATTCTAATTCGCTGCGCGGAGCACCACCCCTCTCAGGAGAAGGCTTAGGTGCGGATTGCCACGTCGGCCGCTGGCCTCCTCGCAATGACATACTTCTAACGAATCCGTCCCGCAATGACAGCTTCTTTCGGTCGCCTGTTCAAAATTAGAAACGATACCCCGCTTCCAGCAGTCGGGTCAGAGCCTCGTTGGCCTCTTCGTCAGTGAACAGGCCGGTGAAGCGTTTGTCGATAGCCAGCGCTTCCAGGCTCAGCTCCAGATGCCCCTGCTTCCGCAGGTCATTGAACCCGTCGCTGAGCCGACGGCCGGCAAGAACCCGCTTGGCCGTTTTCAGGGCTTCGCTATCCGCCGCCGGGCGGATTCTCACGCCCAACGCCGCCGCCTTTTCCCGGGCGGCAGCCCAGGCGGCAATGAATTTTTCTTCCATTTTTCGCTCCTTACTCCCGGCGCAGTGCCTCGATGGGGTTCAGGTTCGCCGCCTGATAGGCCGGCAGCATTCCGAAAATCACGCCGATGAGGGTGGAGAACACCACCGCCACGCCGATGGCCGGAATGCTGATGGACACCGGAATCTGCATCATCTTGGAGATCAGCTGGGCCAAGACAATGCCGCTGATGACCCCGATGATGCCCCCCAGACTGGTGAGCACCGCGGATTCCGTCAAAAATTGCAGCAGAATCCGTTTTTTCTTGGCACCGATGGCCTTCTTCAGGCCGATTTCGCTGGTTCGCTCGGTGACGGACACCAGCATGATATTCATAACGCCGATGCCGCCCACAAGCAGGGAAATGCTGGCGATCCAGATCAGCTGGCTGTTGGTGGACTGGGACATTTTTTGCAGCTGCTGCGCCTGCTCCAGCATATCCTGGCTCCGATAATCCAGCTTGCTGTCCGTGTTCACAATCTGCTTTTCCGTCAGAATATCCGCGGTCTCCTTGCCGGCCATGGTCATAGCGTCGGTGTTTTCCACCTTGATGGCCACGTTCTGAGGCTCCTCAAACTGGTACACCGTGGGCCACACGCTGCTGGGCACATAGACGCTTCCGGCAGAGGTATTGGCGTAAAGCTGGTAGTCCTTCATGGAGTTGATCACCGGGGCGAACTCCTTGGACTGGGCCACCACTCCCGTCACGATATACACGTCGTTCTGAATTTCCAGGCTCTTCCCCACCGGATCCAGGCCGCCGAAGAGGCTGGTGGCCGCGGTGGTATCCACCAGCGCCACCTTCCGGCAGTTGTCGAAGTCCCCCTGGGTAAAGCCCCGGCCGGATTTCACCTGATAGCCGTAAACGCTGAGATAATTCTCATCAATGCCATAGAGCTTGCCGTTGAACTGGGTATTCTGGTAGAACAGGGTCTGGCTGTAGTTGCGGCTGTAATAGAGAGAAACCTTCTCCGCGCCGCTGATTTTCTCCAACTCCTGCCGGGTATCCTCGGTGATCTGGCGGATACCCTGGGGCACGGAGTTCCAGCTGAAATCCAGCTGCTGGCCGTTCTGATAGGGCTCCACGGTGACAACGTTGTTGCCCGCGCCGATGAGGTTTTCCTTGATCTGCTCGTTGGTGCCCTGGATGGTGGAGACAATGGTAATGATGGAGGCAATGCCGATGATAATGCCCAGCATGGTCAGCACCGAACGCATTTTGTGCCCCCAGATACCCTGGAAGGCAAGTCCGATATTTTCCCGCATATACCCGCCTCCTTAGAAATTATACAGGGCGGAGGGGTCCCCCTCCTGGGTGCCCGCCCCGGGCTTCACGTTCTTGCCGTAGGGGAAGGCCACATAGTCATCGGCAGTCAGGCCGCTGCGGATTTCCGTATAGCTGCCCCACAGGGACTTGCCGGTGGTAACGTACCGCTTTTCCAGCTTCCCGTGGGCGCCCCGGACGTAGACGTAAGGCTCTCCATCGTCGGTTCTCAGATAGGGATTTTCCAGGTACACGCCGTTTTGCGCATGGGCGGCGGAATAGGTTATGCTGACATAACCGTTCTCCTGCAAGTCCGCGCTGCCGTCGATGAAAACCCGGAAGGGATAGTAGGAGGCATTGGGATTTCCCATGCCGTTCCAGCCGTTGCCGTCCACGGGAAAGTCTCCGATGGACACCACCTGACCGTCATAGACATTGCCGGTATTCCAGTCGTTGACGGTGACGGACTGGCCGATTTTCAGATTGTCCTTTTCCAGCTCGCTGACGCTGCCTGTCACATAGAAGCCGCCGCCGCCGGAAACCTTGACGATGGGCTGCTTGTTCTGCCGGGCTTCATCCTCGGTGAGCACGGAAACCACCTCGCCGTCCAGGTCTGCCCGGACGTTTCCGTCGTTGAATTCCCGCTCCATGAGGTTATATTCGGACTCGGCCATCTGGGCAGCCTCGTAGAGATCCCGCACCTTCTTGGTCTGCTCCCGGCGCATCTGGGCGATTTCCGCGGAGCTCATGCCGCTGCCGAAGTCGAAGTCAAAATCCAGGCCGCTGTCAGAATCGCCGAAAAACTCACTTTCCGCCGGAGCATCAAACAGGGAGAAACCGTAGTCGTTTCCGTTGTAGACATAGACATGAACGCCCTGCCACAGACTGGTGGGAGCCTTTTCCCGATCGCCGTCGGTCTTTTTCAGGACAACATAGAAATCATTGATGACCTTGGAGGGGACGGTTGGCTCCACCACCTCCAGGGTAAAGCGGAAGGCAGCCGTCTTATCGCCCACGGTGGCCGTCAGCGTATACTCCGTTTTTCCTGTCTGGCTGACCCGGCCGGACAGGGCGCAGGTCTGCTCGCCCCGGTAGGCCAGCAGCTCTCCCGCGGCAGGCTCCACGCTCCACTCGGTTTTCTGCCTGGTCTTGTTGACAAAGGTCAGGTCAACCGCCATGCCCTTATCCACGGTAAAGGTGCCGCCGTTTTTCACATTGGGGCTGGTAATGACGGGAGCCGGTGTCTCCGG
>CAKTXO010000061.1 GCA_934630985.1 uncultured Oscillospiraceae bacterium
TTACAAAGAATTAGAAGGTGAACGGGAATGGACATGAATAAACCCCAGTTTTTGAGCCGGGCTGTCCTGGGCAAGGTGCTGCTGATTATGGCGGGAGACGTGGTAGCCACCATGCTGTCCTTCTTCTTAGGGTTGTGGTTCCGGTACGATTTCTCCTTCCAGGAGATCCGGGCGGAGCATTTGCAGGGCTTCCTGTCCGCCATCGGCCCCTGGTGCGTCATCACCATTGTGGTTTTTTTGTGCTTCCGGCTGTACAGCAGCATCTGGGCCTTTGTCAGCACCTCAGAGGTGTTCCGGATTGCGGGAGCTTACCTGGTGCTGGCGGTCATCGGCACGCTGGTATTCCGGTTTGACGGCTTCCTGATGCCCCGAAGCAGCATGGTCATGGGATACCTTCTGAGCTTTGCCATGACGGTGCTCATTCGCTTTTCCTACCGGCTCTGGCGGACGGCGCAAAGGCAGCTGAGCCATATGGCTCATGCCAACGGCCTGAAAAACGTGATGCTCATCGGCGCGGGGGACGCAGGCCGGGCGCTGGCCATGGAGTTTTTAAGCAGCGATTATGTGAAGGATCACCTGTCCTGCGTCATCGACGACAACCCGGTAAAGCTGAATAAGCGGCTGTGCGGGGTGCCCATCGTGGGCAACCGCTACGATATCCCCGCCATGGCCAAGCAGTATAAGATCAGTAAGATTATTTTCGCCATTCCCAGCTGCCCCGCCAAAATGCGCAAGGAAATCCTGGATATCTGCACCACCACCGGCTGCGAGGTGCAGATGCTTCCGGGCATTTACCAGATGGTCAACGGGGAGGTCAGCGTCAGCAAGCTGCGCCAGGTGGATCCCCAGGACTTACTGGGCAGAGATCCTATCCAGGTGAATCTGGAGGAAATTTTCGGCTATATCCACGGAAAAACCGTACTGGTCACCGGCGGCGGCGGAAGCATCGGCAGCGAGCTGTGCCGTCAGATTGCGGGAGCCGAGCCGGAAATGCTGATTATTTTCGATATTTACGAGAACAATGCCTATGACATCCAGCAGGAGCTCCGGCGGAACTTCCCGGAGCTGAATCTTCTGGTGCTCATCGGCTCCGTGCGCAATACCAGCCGGGTGGATTGGGTGGTCGGGCATTACCGGCCTGATCTCATCTTCCATGCGGCGGCTCACAAGCATGTGCCTCTCATGGAGGACAGCCCCAACGAGGCCATCAAAAACAATGTCTTCGGCACCTATAAGGTGGCCTCCGCCGCGGCAAAATACGGCGTCCGCCGGTTCGTGCTGATCTCCACCGACAAGGCGGTAAACCCCACCAACATCATGGGTGCCTCCAAGCGGCTGTGTGAAATGGTGATTCAGATGATGGATCGCCGGTCGAAGACCGAGTTTGTAGCTGTGCGTTTCGGCAACGTCCTGGGCAGCAACGGCAGCGTCATTCCGCTTTTCAAAAAGCAGATTGCCGCCGGCGGCCCGGTGACGGTGACCCACCCAGACATTATCCGCTATTTTATGACCATTCCCGAGGCGGTGAGCCTGGTGCTCCAGGCGGGCTATTACGCCAAGGGCGGGGAGATTTTCATTCTGGACATGGGCGAGCCGGTGAAGATCGATACCATGGCACGGAACATGATCCGCCTCAGCGGCTATGAGCCGGACGTGGACATCAAAGTGGTCTACACCGGCCTGCGTCCCGGCGAAAAGCTCTATGAGGAGCTTCTTATGAAGGAAGAGGGGCTTCAGGAGACCGCCAATAAGCTCATTCACATCGGCAAGCCCATTGAAATGGACGATGAGAAATTCGCCGCCCAGCTGGAATGCCTGAAGGCGGCCTGCCAGGCGGAAACGGAAAATATGAAGGATATTGTGGCGGAAATCGTGCCAACCTATCGGAAAAAGCTTGAAGTATAAGGGGAATGAGGATCACCATGTATCAGAAATACGCGAAGCGTTTGATCGATCTGCTGCTGTCCGCCTGCGCCATTGTGGTGCTGTCGCCGGTGTACCTTCTGATTTGTCTTGCCATTGTGGCGGACGATCCGGGGCCGGTGTTCTTCCGGCAGAAGCGGGTGGGCATCCACAAGACCCATTTCTGGATTCTGAAATTTCGCACCATGAAGGTGAGCACCCCCAAGGACGTGCCCACCCATCTGCTGGAAAATCCGGAGCAGTATATCACCCGGGTGGGAAAATTCCTGCGCAAGACCTCCCTGGACGAACTTCCCCAGATTTTTCAGATTTTTACGGGTAAAATGGCCATTATCGGCCCCCGGCCTGCCCTGTGGAATCAGTTTGACCTGATCGCCGAGCGGGACAAGTACGGAGCCAACGATGTGCGCCCGGGGCTCACCGGCTGGGCCCAGATCAACGGTCGGGACGAGCTGCCCATTGACGTGAAGGCTCGGTTTGACGGCGAGTATGTGCAAAACCTCAGCTTCGCCTTTGACTGCAAGTGCTTCTTCGGCACCATTCGCTCGGTGCTCAAGTCCGAAGGTGTGGTGGAGGGCGGCACCGGCCAGCTGGAAAAGGAGAAGAAGGGCAAATGAAGCGGATTCTCATTACCGGCGCCCAGGGCTATATCGGAAGCGCCCTTGCCCAATACCTGCGCCGCTGGCCGGAGGAATACCAGGTGGATTTCCTCAGCCTACGGGAGGAAGCTTGGCGGCAGGCGGATTTCGGCGGTTACGATGCCATTGTCCACGCGGCGGCCATCGTCCACCAGCCCAAATCCAAGGATGACCCTTCTCAGGCGGAACTTTACGACCGGGTGAACCATCTGCTCACAGCGGAGCTTGCCCAAAAGGCAAAAAACGAAGGCGTGAGTCAGTTCCTCTTTCTTAGCTCGGAAAGCGTCTACGGTCTTCACGCCCCGGTGGGCAAGACCCTGACCATCACCGCCGATACCCCCTTGAACCCAACGGACAATTATGGCATCAGCAAGTTAAAAGCTGAGAAAGATTTGAACCTTCTCCGGGGCGACGGCTTCCGGGTGGCCATTCTCCGCCCGCCCATGATTTACGGCAGGGACTGCAAGGGCAATTACCGAACCTTAGCCCGGCTGGCGGAAAAGCTGCCAGTTTTCCCCAAAATCGCCAATCAGCGTTCCATGCTCTATATCGGCAATCTCTGCGAATTTCTCCGGCTGCTTATCCAGGACGAGGCCGACGGGATCTTCTGTCCCCAGAACGCCGAATATGTTTCCACCAGCCGCATGGTACAGGAAATCGCGAAAGTCCACGGCAAGCACATCCGCCTGGTAGGCGGTTGCGCCTGGGCGCTGAAGCTTCTGTCCCACCTGACCCCCCTGGCGGGGAAGGCCTTCGGCAGTCTGTGCTATGACAAGTCCCTCAGCGATTATCCTCAAAACTATAACATCGTGGGCTTTGAACAGTCCATTGCGGAAACGGAGGGCGGTGCGTGAAAAAGGATATTCTGTTTCTGTGCCAGTTTTTTTACCCCGAGTATATTTCCTCGGCGGTGCTGCCCTTCGATACCGCCAAGGCTCTGCATCAGGCGGGCTTTTCCGTGGAGGTGCTCTGCGGCTACCCCAGAGAGTACTCGGATAGGGAGAACGTCCCCCAGACGGAGACGGTGGAGGGAATTTTCATCCGGCGGCTGAAATATCTCCAGCTGGATCGTTCCGGCTTTCTGGGTCGGATTCTCAATTATTTTTCCTTCACCTTTATGGTGCTGCTGAATCTGCCCAGGCTTTCCGGCTATCGCAGTGTGGTGGTCTATTCCAATCCGCCGATTCTGCCCTGGATCGCCACCTGGGCCAAGGCGCTGTTCGGCACCAAGCTGGTTTTCGTCAGCTATGATCTGTACCCGGAGGTGGCCACCGTCACCGGCACCCTGGGAGAAAAGAACCCCATCTGCCGCCTGATGAACCACATCAACCGCTGCATCTGCAAGCGCGCCGACCGGATCGTGGCTCTGTCCCGGGAGATGAAGGCCTACATCCGCACCCACCGGGATTTCCCGGCGGAGAGAATCGACGTGATTCCCAACTGGTACGAGGACAAAGGCGTTCTGAATACCGATCGGGAACATAACCCCTTCCGGGAGATTACCAAGGGCCGGTTTACCGTGTCCTATTTCGGCAATATGGGCACCATGCAGGACATGCAGACCGTTTTGTCCGCTGTCCGGGCTTTGAAGGATGACCCGGATGTGTTCTTCCTCTTCGCCGGTCACGGCAACAAAATGGAAGCCTTAAAGCAGACCGTCCAGGCAGAAAACATCGAAAACATTGCGATCTATCCATTTCTCCACGGGGCGGATTTTGAAAATGCCCTTGCCATCAGCGACTGCGCTCTGGTGACCCTGGTGGCGGGCAGCACCGGCCTGTGCTGCCCCAGTAAAACCTACAGCTACATGATGCAGGGCATCCCTCTGCTTGCGGTCATGGACGAAGGCGACATCGTCTCGGACATTGAGGCCGGTGCCGGCTGCTGGGTGCGAAACGGGGAAGGGGAGCGGCTGGCGGAAAAAATCCGGATGCTGAAAGACAGCCCGGAAACCGTTGAAGCCATGCGCCGGGTCTGCCGCAGCCTCTACGAGAAAAAATACACCAAAGAAATTTGCACTGCCCAGTATGTCGGCCTTTTCCGGGCGCTTCTGGGGCAGAAAGGAGAGACGAAACCATGAGTATCTTTGCGGGTAAGACCCTGATGATCACCGGCGGCACCGGTTCCTTCGGCAACGCGGTGCTGAACCGGTTCCTGGATACGGACATTGGGGAAATCCGGATTTTCTCCCGGGACGAAAAGAAGCAGGACGACATGCGCCATGAGTTCCAGGCGAAAATGCCGGAGGCCTCAACGAAAATCAAGTTCTTCATCGGCGATGTCCGGGATTTGCAGTCCGTGAAAAACGCCATCCACAATGTGGACTACATTTTCCACGCGGCGGCTCTGAAGCAGGTGCCCTCCTGCGAGTTTTTCCCTATGGAGGCGGTAAAGACCAATGTCATCGGCACGGATAACGTGCTCACCGCCGCCATTGACGAGGGAGTCAAGGCGGTGATCTGCCTGTCTACCGACAAGGCGGCCTACCCGGTGAACGCCATGGGCACATCCAAGGCCATGATGGAGAAGGCCATTGTGGCAAAGTCCCGGACGGTTGATCCGGAGGATACCAAAATCTGCTGCACCCGCTATGGCAACGTCATGTGCTCCCGGGGAAGCGTCATCCCCCTGTGGATTGACCAGATCAAATCCGGCAGCCCCATTACCATCACCGAGCCGAACATGACCCGGTTCATCATGTCCCTGGAGGAGGCCGTTGACCTGGTGCTGTTTGCCTTCCGGAACGGCACCAGCGGGGACATCTTAGTCCAGAAGGCTCCCGCCTGCACCATCCGGGTGCTGGCTCAGGCAGTGACGGAGCTGTTCCATCCCGGTCACGAAATCAAGGTCATCGGCATCCGCCACGGCGAAAAAATGTACGAAACCCTCCTTACCAACGAGGAGTGCGCCCATGCCATTGACCTGGGGAATTTCTACCGGGTGCCCTCTGACAAGCGGGACTTGAATTACGACAAATATTTCCGGGTGGGCGACGCCCAGCGGAATGTGCTTACCGAGTTCAATTCCAACAATACCCAGCTTTTGGATGTGGAGCAGGTGAAGCAGAAGCTTCTGCCCCTTGCCTATATCCGGGAAGAACTGGCTGCCATTCGGGAAAAGGCCTGAGTGAGGAACTGCTATGAACATTCTGATTACCGGTGCCGCCGGATTTGTGGGGAAAAACCTGGCCGCGGCTCTGCACTGCCTGCAAAACGGCACGGACAGAACCCGACCCAATCTTTCCGTTGGTGAGCTTTACCTCTACGACAAGGATTCTCCGGCAGAGCTTCTGGAAGAGGGCTGCCGGAATGCGGATTTTGTCTTTAACCTGGCGGGAGTGAACCGGCCTCAGGACTCCCGGGAGTTCATGGAAGGAAACTTCGGCTTCGCTTCCACCCTGCTGGACACCCTGAAAAAATACCACAATACCTGCCCGGTGATGCTCTCTTCCTCCATTCAGGCCACCCTCATCGGCCGCTACGCGGGTGGGGACTACGGCAAGTCCAAGAAGGCAGGGGAGGACTTGTTCTTCCGTTATGCCCAGGAAACCGGAGCCAGGGTGCTGGTGTACCGGTTCCCCAATCTCTTCGGCAAGTGGTGCCGCCCCAACTACAACAGCGTGGTGGCCACCTTCTGCTATAACTACGCCCATGACCTGCCCATTCAGGTCAATGACCCCACCGTCCGGCTGGAAATGCTGTACATTGACGATCTGGTGGCGGAAATGCTGGATGCCCTGGAAGGGAAAGCGCACGCCTGCGAATTTGACGGACTGACCCCGGTGTTCCGGGCAGACGGAACCTTTTACGCGGCTCCCGTGACCCACAGCGTCACCCTGGGAGAAATTGTTTCTCTTCTGGATGCTTTCCGAGCCCAGCCCCAGACTCTGAAAATGCCGGAAATTCCGGCAGGCAGCTTTGCCAAGAAGCTTTATTCCACTTATCTGTCCTATCTGCCTGCCGAAAAGGCAATTTTCACCCCGAAAACCAATGTGGATGTCCGGGGCAGCTTCACGGAGCTGCTGAAAACCGAAAACTGCGGCCAGTTCAGCGTGAATATCTCAAAGCCCGGCATTGCCAAGGGTCAGCACTGGCACAATACCAAGTGGGAATTTTTCATTGTAGTCTCCGGCCGCGGTCTCATTCAGCAGCGGAAAATCGGCACGGAGGAAATTCTGAATTTTGAGGTTTCCGGGGCAGAAATCCAGGCGGTGCATATGCTTCCGGGCTACACCCACAACATCATCAACCTGTCCGAAACCGAGAATCTTGTGACCCTCATGTGGGCAAACGAGTGCTTCGACCCGGAAAAACCGGATACCTTCTTTGAACCGGTATAAAGGAGAATTTATGGCGGATTATACAGGCGTTTCCTTTCAAAATAACGGAAAGCTGAAGCTTTTGATCATTGTCGGCACCCGGCCGGAGATCATCCGGCTGTCGGCGGTGATCAACAAAACCCGGCGCTATTTTGATGTGATTCTGGCGCACACAGGGCAGAACTACGACTATAACCTGAACGGCGTGTTCTTCCATGACCTGGAGCTTGCCGACCCGGAGGTGTATCTGAACGCCGTGGGTGCCGACCTGGGGGAAACCATGGGCAACATCATCGCCGAGTCCTACAAGCTGATGGTGCGCCTGAAGCCCGACGCGGTGCTGGTGCTGGGCGATACCAACTCCTGCCTGTCCGTCATCGGCGCCAAGCGGCTGCACATCCCCATTTTTCATATGGAGGCAGGCAACCGCTGCAAGGATGAGTGCCTGCCGGAGGAAACCAACCGGCGGATTGTGGACATCATTTCCGATGTGAACATGGCCTATTCCGAGCACGCCCGCCGGTATCTGGCAGATACGGGTCTGCCCAAAGAGCGTACCTACGTTACCGGCTCTCCCATGGCCGAGGTGCTCCACCGGAACCTTTCCAAGATTGAGGCCTCGGACATTCACGCCCGGCTGGGTCTTGAGAGGGGCAAGTACATTCTCCTGTCCGCCCACCGGGAGGAAAACATCGACACCGAGAAAAACTTCCTGTCTCTTTTCAACGCCATCAACGCCATGGCGGAAAAGTACGATATGCCCATTCTCTATTCCTGCCATCCCCGGTCGAAAAAGCGACTGGCGCAAAGCGGCTTTGCCCTGGATAAGCGGGTCATCGCCCATGAGCCTTTGGGCTTCCATGACTACAACTGCCTGCAAATGAACGCCTTCTGCGTGGTGTCCGATTCCGGCACTCTGCCGGAGGAATCCAGCTTCTTTACATCCGCAGGCCATCCCTTCCCGGCGGTGTGCATCCGCACCTCCACCGAGCGGCCGGAGGCTCTGGACAAGGGCTGCTTTATCCTGTCCGG
>CAKTXO010000062.1 GCA_934630985.1 uncultured Oscillospiraceae bacterium
ATGGAGAGAATGTAGCGGAAGGCTTCCAGATTCTCCCGGTGCAGAGCCGGGTTATAGACCTTCTCCATATCGTCCGGAGAGGTGGCACGCTGGGCATAGACATTGAACATGAGAAAGCTGTCATAGCCGTTGCCCAGAGCAATCCGCTCTACGGACTTGAGGGTGTTGTCCAGGGCATCGGGCTTTGCCGTGGAGGGGTTGATGCCGATGCAGATCAGAGGATTTTTCCCCCTTGTGCCCAGCAGATACCGGTATTCCGAGTAGAAATTGGGGGCATAGAGCCATTTTTCAATGTCATACTCCGGGGAGGGGGTATTGGCGGCAGCCAGAGCCTCCCGGAAGGTCAGCAGGGAAAGGACAGTGGTAGGCGCGCTGGGAATGTGAGCCATCAGACATCCTCCACAGTGGGAAACCACAGGCTCTGGCTGGGGTCGTGAAAGTCACAGCTTTCCGGTTCCCGGCCGGTCTGACGGCACCAGCCGGCAAAGGCGGCGTCCAGGAAGGGGTAGACCCCGTCCATGGTGGACTGGAGGCTCAGGGTGTTGCCGTCTGCCAGATGCAGTTCAATGACCACATTGCCGCCCTGGATCAGATACAGCTTCTGGCCTCGAATCTGGTCATAGCGATAGGCGAGGGATTTTTTGGCGAATCTCGACAAAAGAAAGCTGTCCGCATCATAGAAAACGCCGAAGCTCAGGTAGAATACCGCCAGTCCGGCGCCCATCAGCAGCACGATGACGCCGCCCCAGAGCAGAACCCGGTCGCCTTTGATTCCGGCGCAGATGGCCATAATGCCCAGAGCGGACAGAATCACGCCGAAGAGCCCATAGCGTTTGTTGGCGCGGACGGCCAGACCGCTCATGTGCTGAGCCTTGCTGCGGAAGAGCTTGGCGAAAGCCTTGTCCACCAGGCGGCACAGGCCGAACACAATGGCGGCAACAAGAATAATGGCAATTGCAGTTGACATAATTTCTCCTTAAATTCAGCAGTCGCTTATGCCCAGAGCACCGTGTCCACGGGGATGTCGTGATCTTCCACGTCCAACTTGGGCAGCATCTGAAATTCGTAGCAAAGAGCCAGGGTGGGATGGTTGGGCTCCGCGGCCAGGAACTTATCGTAGAAGCCGCCGCCGTAACCGATTCGGTGGCCCTGGGGGTCGAAGGCCAGCCCGGGCATGAGCACCAGGGCGGTTTCGTCCTGAGCCACCGGCTCATCGGCGATGGGCTCGGGAATGCCCGCATATCCCTTGGCAACGGCATTCAAGTCGTCCAGGTACAGAAATTTCATTTCGTCGCCGTAGACCTTGGGAACGGCTACCTTTTTCCCGTCCTTCAGGGCACGCTCCAGCATAGGCACCGTGCGTACCTCCTGGTTGTAGGGCAGGTAGCCGTAGATGGTTTTCGCGTTTTGGTAGGCCTCGCTTGCGAAAAATAACCGGGCGAGTTTGGCGCTCCGTTCTTCGATTTCCGCTTCCGTCATCGCCCGCTTCCGGGCGCGTATTTCCCGGCGCAGTTCGGTTTTATCCATTGGAATTCTCCTTTTTCTCGCTGTGGAACATTCGGAACCAGAGGAAAATGGCAATCTGCCCGGGAATGCCCAGCAGGAACAGTTTCAGATAGGAAACCTGCAAAACCACCCGCAATGTCACATAAATGCTCAGAAGGCAGCCCCAGACAATGGCACTGATGAGCATTTTGTTCCAGCGGAAGTCGTGCCAGGCCGAGCGCAGACTCAGCAACACGATGGCATTGGCGGGAATGGCGTAGAAAAACAGCAGACGGCTGTATTTTTCCAGAAAATCGAAGGGGGACATGAGCACGAAGGCCAGCAGCGCCACAAACCACACCAGGGTAGAGGACAGAGCCAGAATCACATTCTTATTGGCCTTGCGCTTGAGAGCCTTTTCCGAAACCTGGGTCATGGCCTTCTCCAAGGTACCCGGGTTTCCCGGCAGAGCCTCCGGGTCGGTCAGAAGATCATTGACGGTGATGCCGAACTGAGACGCCAGCTGCATCAGGGTCAGCACATCGGGGATGGACTCCCCCCGCTCCCATTTGGAAACCGCCTTGTCGGAATAATTCAGTTTTTCCGCCAGTGCCAGCTGGGTCAGACCTGCCCGTTTGCGATAGGCGGCGATATTGGCTCCAATCTGATATTTCAGCTTCTCGTCGTCCATGTTTTCCCTCCAAGTCATTGTCCCCTCTAGCATATCACAAAAAACCGGGATTTGCAACCAAAAACCGCAGTGCTATAGCGCGTCCTGGCAGGCCTTGCGAAGAGCCGCCTGACGCTTGTGGTACAGAAGGCACTCAGCCTGGCGCAGGTAGCCGGGGCAGCCGTGAAGCCGGATGAATTCCTGGGCGGCAGGGAGCTTGCTCAGGCCGGTGACCAGCAGATTCATTTCCTGCCGATTCCCGAAGCTGTCCTCAGCGAACCGGAAGGCGTTGGTAAGCCCTTGGGAGACGGACTCCACGGCCGCTGCCCGGGCGGAAACATCCTCCGCAAACTGGGCTTTCAGGCAGGGAAATAACAGTTCACCGGTCTGCCGCCGCTCCCGGGCGGCGGCACCCATGGCTTCCAGTCGGTTCAGCACCCACCGCTCCACCAGAGCGTCTTTTCGGGAAATCAATCCGTTTTCCTCCTTGACCGCCAGCGCCTTTTCGGCCGCAGCGAGAAAATCCGCCAAGGATGGATTCTGCCCCTGGAACCGCTTCAGCATTTCGTGCAGCCGCACCGTCCGGACATCCAGGGTTTCGTAAGTCCGCAGACGGGCCCCCAGTCCCTCCAGCAAGAGATTGACCACGCTGACACCCTCGTCAAAGCCGCCGGAAGAGGCCATGGCGGTCTTTTCCCGGTACTGCGCCTCGGTCAGTGTGCCCTCCAGCAGATCGGAAATGCCGTAGTCGGTGCCATATTTTCGGTACAGCCGCCAGTAGGCGGCAAAATCCCGGGCGGTATCGGCCTTGTGCAGGTATTCAAAAATCAGTTCCTCCGTTACGGGAAGACCGTGGGAGGCGTAGCTTTCCAGCAGCCGGGACAGATCCTCCCAGCCCCGGGCGGTGACGAAGGACAGCTCTCCGTCCTTCCGGGTCACGGCGTAGAACCGATCGGGCTTCACCGTGAGATACGACAGAACGGCTCCGGGAAGCTGCCGCTGGCGGGCATAGTCCAGCCAGACGGAAAGGTCGGCCTCCACCTGGATCTGCCGAACCCGATCCAGGGTCACCACGTCAAATTCCCGGACAGACTTGTTATATTCCGGCGGATTCCCCGCGGCTACCACCACCCAGCCCGCAGGCAGACGATGGGTGCCGAAGGTCTTGTTCTGCAAGAATTGAAGCATGGTAGGCGCCAGAGTCTCCGACACACAGTTGATTTCGTCCAGAAACAGAATGCCCTCCGGCGTTCCTGTCTGCTCCATGGCATCGTAAACCGAGGCGATGATCTCGCTCATGGTGTATTCCGTCACGGTAACGGCAGTCCCGCCGTAGTGCTTTTCCACCAGCCGAGGCAGGCCGATGGCGCTTTGCCGGGTGTGATGGGACAGGGTGTAGGACACCAGATTCACGGCGCAGTCTTTCGCCGCCTGCTCCAAAATGGCGGTTTTGCCGATGCCGGGAGGCCCCATCAGCAGCAGTGGCCGCTGATGGGCCGCCGGAAACAGGTACTGGCCTTCCCCGTCCTTCTCAAGATAGGCCTGTACCGTGCGGATAATTTCTTCTTTTGCTTCCTGAATGTTCATAGTCGGCTCCTAGATTTGAAAACAGTGAGCCCATTTGGGCACCAGCTCCGGGTGACCGGAGCCTTTCAGCAGCACAAAGGCGGTTTCGTAATCCGGAGGTTGGGTGGGATAAAACCCGTCTCCGTCGGTGAAGTAGAGCAGAGCCTTGAGGTTTTTCAGCTGCTTTGTCCGGCGAAGCTTTTCCACATAGTCGAATACCGGGGTAAAATCCGTGCCGCCCCGACCCTGGATGACCACCTTTTTGGCGTAATCCAGCCAATCCTCCCGGCTTTGAATCCGGGTCACGTCCTGGATAACACAGTCACATTGGAGAAAATACACGTTCATTTTCCGGAAAAAGTTCTCCTGATTGGATAGCAGCTTCCAGGTTTCCGCCAGAAACCGGCTGACGGTTTCCTTATCGCAGGAGCCGGAGGTGTCGATGGCGATGACCAGTTCTTCCAGCCGCCGAACCTCCTGGGATTCCAGCGGCTCCAGGAAGGGGGTGCCCAGATCAAGCCCCAGCCGGTAATAGGCGTAGTCGAAGCTCTCCATATCCAGCTGCATTTCTTCCCGGAGAGCGGCAAAGGGTTCCAGATATCTTCGGTAGTCGAACTGTCCGGCTTGCGCATCCTCCGCCTCTTCCAGCCCGGCACCGGCAGTGTGCCCCCGTTTTCCTGCCCCGGTCTTGTCCCCGGCGGCAGCCAGCAGAAGGGTCTCCCATTTCCGGCGGCTCGTCTCCCCAGGGGCATCCTTCCAGCTGCTGTGGTCATCAAAGGCATAGGACTTTCCGTCAAAGTCTGGGGCGTTTTCCCGGAGATAGCCGTAAATCTGCTGGGCGGTGAGGGGTTGCCTGCCCAGTTCCGGGAGAATGGGCGGCTTTTTCCCCAGCCGGGGCAGTTCTAACCCTTCGATGATACGCTCTACGGTCAGGTCGCATGCGGTATCCCAGAGAGCTTCTCCGGCGTGGTCACTGAAGGGGTGCAGATACAGGCAGTGCAGCAGCATATGCAGAAATCCCCGGAGCAGAGCCTCCGGCTGTGCGGCGTATATTCGCAGCAGGTCTTCCGGACGAAATCGGGCCGTGCCGTCCTCCAGACGAAAGCCAGGCTTTTCGTCCGGTTTCCAGGGAAGAGCTGCCAACGCTCCGCCTAATTGCGGAAGGGCATCCAGAAGCTGCTGCCGGGTCAGTTCCAGCACCTGGGCGCACAGGCGGGTTTTCTCATCGGTCGTCATAGAGAAAAGTCCCGATCCGAAAAGCCCACCAGCTCCGCTTTCCGGCGCAGAAGCAGCACGAAGCCCTCGGTGGATTTCAGGGAGATCGCCAGGCTCAGACCATCTTCCAGAAGCCCCGCAGTGAGCCAGCCCTGCTCTAGTAGTTGTTCCAGCTCCTCCGTCCGACCTTCCCGCAGAAGCAGCTCCATGGCAGGCCGCAGCCGCCGCCGCAAATAGGATTCTAAGGCCTGCTTTTGCGTTTCGTCCGCCAGTCCGGAAAAATAGCCTTCCAGCGCCAGACCCAGCCGCAGGTCCTCCCGGGGCGCGGACTGAAACCGGGCAAACAGCCCATCCATTTCCGACATATAATGCCCCCCTATTACCAATTTTTCTCTATCATAGCACATATTTTCCCGACGCACAAGGAAAAGAAAACAATGTCATTGCGAACCAGTCCGCAGACTGGTGTGGCAATCCGTTTCCCTCTGGGCTCCGCCCCTGTGGGGGGGAGCCGGCGGCGAAGCCGACTGAGAGGGTAGCCCTCATCCGTCTCACGCTTGCGGGGGACACGTGAGCCACCTTCCCCGTGGGGGAAGGCTTATGGGTACGGATTGCCACACCAGTGACATCGGTCACTGGTTCGCAATGACATGCGTTGAATGCTGCTGTCAGCAACCAATTCAACCGTCCCGAAGGGACACAATTTCTATTCACTCTTCACCATTCACTAAAAAAAGCGCGGGGCATTTGCCCCGCACCGGATATATTTTCTCAGACTGCGTGCCCCTTGCGCTTGATGACGTCCACCACGCTGTCTACCAGGTCGTTGCAGACCACCTTGTTCTCGGCTTCCACCATCACCCGGATGACGGGCTCGGTGCCGGATTCCCGCACCAGAATCCGACCGGTGTCCCCCAGCTTGGCGGCCACCGCCGCCACCGCTGCCTGGACATCCGGGTCTGCCTGGGCGGCGGCCTTGTCCGCAACCCGCACATTCTTCAGCACCTGGGGATAGAAGGTGAAGCCCTCGCACAGCTGGCTCAGGGTCTTCTTTCTTGCCAGCATGACCTCCATAATTTTCAGGCTCGTGAGAATGCCGTCACCGGTGGAGGCGTACTTGGAGAAAATGATGTGGCCGCTCTGCTCGCCGCCGATCCGGCAGCCGTTTTGCACCATGTACTCGTAGACGTATTTGTCGCCTACCTTGGTCTTGGCGTAGTCGATGCCCAGCTCGTCGAAGGCCTTGTAAAGACCGAAGTTACTCATCACCGTGGTGACCACGGTGTTCATCAGCAGCTTACCTCGCTCCTTCAGATACTTGCCGTAGATGTAGAGAATGTGATCACCGGTGATGACCTCGCCCTTTTCGTCCACGCACAGACACCGGTCGGCATCGCCGTCGTAGGCAAAGCCCACGTCCAGGCCGTTGTCCACCACGAACTTCTGCAAATTCTCAATGTGGGTGGAGCCGGCGTTCATATTGATGTTGTAGCCGTCGGGCTCGGCGTTGATGACATAGGTCTTGGCACCCAGAGCGTCGAAGACAGCCTTGGCGATGTTCCAGGAAGCGCCGTTGGCGCAGTCCAGACCAACCCGCATCCCCTTGAAGGAATAGATGCCCAGGGAAATCAGGTAGCCGATGTACCGGTTCCGGCCGGCCACATGGTCCACAGTCCGACCGATCTGATCCCGCTTGGCCAGGGGCAGCTCCGGCCACCGCTTGCCGAAGGCCTCCAGGTTTCCGTCCAGGTAAGCCTCTACCAACGCAATGACGCTCTCGTCCATCTTCTCGCCGAAGCTGTTGATGAGCTTGATGCCGTTGTCGTAGTAGGGGTTGTGGCTGGCGGAGATCATAATGCCGCAGTCAAAGCTTTCCGTCCGGGCAACGTAGGCCACGGAGGGGGTGGTGGTGACATGGAGCAGGTAGGCGTCGGCGCCGGAGGCCACCAGGCCGCCCACCAGAGAGTATTCAAACATGTAGCTGGAGCGGCGGGTGTCCTTGCCGATGACGATTCGGGCGGGGCCGTCGTCGCCTTTGCGCCGGTTCAGCTGGGTGTAGTACCAGCCCAGGAAGCGGCCTACCTTGTAGGCGTGGTCAGCGGTGAGGGTGCAGTTGGCTTCCCCGCGGAAGCCGTCGGTTCCAAAATATTTGCCCATAAAAAGGACTCCTTCACAAATTCAGTTTACTTTTTTTCGACGACCACGCCGCCGGTTTTCCAGATGCTGTTTGCCGGAACCACACCCCGGACACAGGAGGTGGGGTAGATGTTGGTATGAGAGCCGATGACCGTGCCGGGATTCAGCACGCTGTTGCAGCCCACTTCTACGAAGTCGCCCAGCATGGCGCCGAATTTTTTAAGCCCTGTCTCGATCTGCTCTTTTCCGTCTTTGACTACCACCAGAGTCTTGTCGGATTTCACATTGGAGGTCAGACTGCCGGCGCCCATATGGGATTTGTAGCCCAGGATGCTGTCGCCGACGTAGTTGTAGTGGGGAGTCTGGACGTTGTCGAAGAGGATTACATTTTTCAGCTCCACGGAGTTGCCAACAACGCAGTTGGCACCTACCAGGGCACTGCCCCGGATGAAGGCACAGTGGCGCACCTCGGTGCCGGGGCCGATGATGCAGGGAGCCCCCAGATAGGCCGTGGGAGCCACGACGGCGGTATTGTGCACCCAAACCGAGGGAGAAACCTCCGTGTAGTCGCAGCCCAGAGTGGAACCCAGGGTCAGGATCAGGCTTTTGATACCGGCCAAAGCCTGCCAGGGGTATTCAAAGCCGGAAAGATAGCTTCCCGCCAGGCTGTGGCTCAGCTCGTAAAGTTCGCTGGTTTTATACATGTATGGATCCTCCCTTGATGATTATACTATTTCTTAATAAAATGATTTCATCATTTTATTCTGCCGTTTCACGGCAGACCGCCT
>CAKTXO010000063.1 GCA_934630985.1 uncultured Oscillospiraceae bacterium
TCCGTGGTGTGGGTGTAGCGATCGGAGCGGCGGGTAATGTTGACGCTGCCCTTCTTCAGGTAGCCCAGAGCCTGGGTCTGCTCCCGAACCTTCTTTTTCATGGCGGCTTGCTGGGTGATACAGACAATCAAAGCCAGAGACAGGCCGATGACCAGGCTCCAGGTCCACTGGCTTCTGGAGGAAACCTTGTCCCGGTCGTAAATATCCCCCTTCCGAGCCCGGGTCAGCAGGGTGTCCGTGGCGTTCAGGTAGTTGTAAATGCCGTGATACCAGGCATTATCGCCAAAATCATCCAGACAGGCATCGGTGATGTAGTCCTTGCCGGAGTCGGTCAGGGCGGTGTCGCCGAAGCTGTGGGCGATCAGGCTGTAGTCCCGGTCGGCCATGGACAGCACCAGCAGCACTCCGTCCTTATTTTCGCCTGTGCCCAGCCCCTTCTGCTCGAAAAGCCACACGGCGGTGTCATAGATGGTGTCCTTGCCGTAAACGGTGTAGTCGGGAATGCTCAGAAAATAGACTCCGCAGCCGGTTCTTTCGGAAATTTCCCGGGCAGTTTCGTTCAGCTCCGCCCAGCCTTCCTCCTTCAGAAGCCCGGCCTCGTCCCAGATGTAGCTTTCCGCGGCGGATGCGGGCACCGCCAGAGCCATCAGCAGCACAGCCGCCAGGAAAACAGAGAAAAATCGTTTCATATTCCGCCCTCCCTTACATATAGCGAATCCACAGAATCAGCAGCTTCACAAGGCCGGAGAACCGGAAGAAAAGGGTCAGAAGCAGAGTCAGCAGCGCCACATTCCGGCAGAAAAGGATGGGATCCGTGGGAAGCTCTCCCACCATTTTTCCGGTTTGACCGTTCATGGCGAAAAGATAATTCTTGTTCCGCCATTTGGTGGTCAGCATCCACACGGGAAGCAGGGCGTAGTGAGCCTCCTTCCGTTCGATGTGACCCTGAAAGCTTTTCTGGGTGACGGTGGTGTGATTGATGTCACTGCGCAGCTTGGAGGACAGCGCGTTTTCGCACCGGGTCTGCATTCTGGGAGCGCAGTCCTCGGCACTTTCGTCGTACCGATCCGCCAGAAAGCCGGGCAGGTAGGCGGTAGAAAAGGGCGCGAGCTTGTCGTAATCGTAGGGCTCCAGGGAGTCCATGTAGTTATCCGGCATTTTCTTGGAGGCATCCACGGGAACCTTTACAAAGTCCGCCGTGCCGGCGCGCTCCACGTCATAGTGCCGGGTGCGGGTGACCTCATAGTCCCCTTCCCGATGGGTGACGCTGTCCATGCCCTCGTAGCGGCCCTCGCCGGAAAGCCGGGCGTCGTAGAGCCAGAAGGGAACGTAAACGCCCTGAACCTTCTGAATGTGGTTTTCCGTCCGGAAGAGCTTGGGCAGGTAGAAGTTGTGCTTTCCGTAGTGCTTGTGCAGCGCCTCCACCACCGACTTGCGCTCCACCTGGAAGGGAATCACAAAGTCGGGCTTCAGTTCCCCGGACAGCTGTCCGGGGACAATATTCACGTTGCCGCAGTAGGGACAGGAGGTGGCGGCGGTGGTTATCTCGCAGATGAGCTCCGCGCCGCAGCTGGGGCAAAGATAGGCGTGCAGATTGGGATCCTCCGTCTGCTGAACCTCCGGAATGTCCGGCTTTTCCGCCTTGGCGGCCGCCGCTTCCTTTTCGGCGTTCAGCGTCTCGGCTTCCTCGACCGTATAGATGCTGCCGCAGAAGTCGCAGACCAGCTTCCCGGTCTTCTCGTCGAACCGCAAAGGCGCGGTACAGGACGGGCATTTATAGTTGACCAGTTCCATATTCCCCTCCCAGGCGTTGCCTTAATTCACAATGTCTCCGTCGTCAAAGGGATCCCCGCACTCCGGGCAGAATTTGGGGGGCTTGGTGCCCTTGGGCGGCTCCCAGCCGCACTTGTCGCACCGGTACTGGGGCACTCCGGCGGGCTTTTTCGCGCCGCATTCGCAGCAGAATTTGCCCTTGTTCACCGCGCCGCAGGCGCAGACCCAGCCGTCGGCCTCAGGCTTTTTCGTGCCGCACTCGGTGCAGAACTTTCCGGTGACGGTGGCGCCGCAGCTGGGGCACTTCCAGGTATCCCCGGTCGGGGCTGCCGGCGCGGCGGGTGCGGACGGGGTGGCGGGAGTTGCGCCCATCTGGAACAGCTGGGCGGCGGTGTTCCCCGCCTGCTGGACGGCGTTCATGCCGAACATACCCACCATGGCACCGCCGGGGTTTCCGGCAGCGGCCTTCATGGCCTCGGCCTGGGCCTTGAACAGCTGGGCGGCGGCGTGCTGGGGCGTGGCGTAGGCAGAGGCGGCCTGAAGCTCCTGAATCCGCTTCATGTCCTCCTCTACGGGGGTCAGGCTGGAAATGCCGATGCTGACGATCTCCAGACCCCGCTTCTCCCGCCATTTCTTGCTGAGGATGTCGTTCAGGGTGTCCGCCAGCTCCAGGGTGTGCATTTGCAGGGCGCTGTAGCGGATGCCCATTTCGGAGATCTTGCCGAAGGCCATGCCCAGGGCGGAAAGCAGCTCACTGCGCAGCTGGCCGTCCAGTTCCTCCCGGGTATAGTCGGCGGAAACGTTGCCGCAGACATTCTTATAGAAAAGCATGGGGTCACAGATCCGGTAGGAGAACACGCCGAAGCACCGCAGTCCTACGTCCGTATCCAGACCGATGTTGGTATCCACCACCCGGAAGGGCACCGGGCTGGGCGTGCCGTACTTGTTGCCGGTAAGCTCCTTGGTGTTGAAGTAGTAGATTCGCTGATCCTTGCTGGGCTCCCCACCGAAGGTTACCCGGCGGCCGAATTCCACGAAGGATTTCTTGACCCCCTCGCCGAAGTCACCGCAAAAGATGGTGGGCTGGGTGGAAGCATCGTAGGTGTACTCGCCGGGCTCGGCGGCAAATTCCACGATTTTTCCCTGATCCACGATCATCATGCACTGACCGTCGGCAACCAGAATCACGGAGCCGCTGGTGATGATATTGTCGCTTCCCTTGTTGTTGACGGAGCGGCGGCCGCCGGCCTTCTGCCCCTTCATCGCCAGAACATCCGCGGGAATGGCCTCACAGCGGAAAAATTCCTTCCACTGATCCCCCAGAACGCCGCCGGCGGCATTCAGACCTGCACGAATAAGACCCATAAATCAATCATCCTTTCCATGTTTTGTGGTTTGTAATCCTGAATTCAGTATAACAAAGTTGGCGGCGTATTGCAAGAGAAAATCAAAAAGGAGAGGATTTCTCCTCTCCTTTTTGGTGGATTCGCATGGGAATGGGACAGAGTGCGGGTGCATTCCCAGTTTTTTTCTTGCAATTTGTCAATTCTTGTGGTACGCTGTTGACGGTGCTGTCAGTAGTACCCCGGTAGGCGGTTTCCCTCGATTTTCTTCGGGGGTAATGCTCTTCTTTGCCCCCAATCGCAAGAAAGGGGGTGACGGTTATGGTTACATGGGAAGAATTGTTTCAATTCTGCATGGTCATTACGGCTGTCATTGCCCTGGTTCTCCAGGCAAACAATAATAAGAAGAGATAACCGCCCAACTTTCCCCAAAGTAACGGTTATCTCTTCATAATCGCGCGTGGGGAACCGTCCTACTGGCAGCACCCCCTGCATCTATACTATACTCCGGATTTCCGGATTTGTCAACCTCCCGGCTTTGGAGCCGGGAGGTTTTGCTTAGGGTCTATCTAAAAACCGTCAACACGCCCAAACAGCGGGTCTTTTCCACCTGCTGGGCACCATTTTTTCTTGCAATACGCAGAGTATTCCTGCAAAAAAATGGCTTCATCAGGCGAAAAATCCCTCGCCGTTGGTCATATTTCCGGTTTTCAGATAGACCCTAATCAAACACATACATCCCGAAGAAGGCCAGCAGCCCTTCCCCGCAGTCGTAGTCCATGCCGCAGTGCTCTGCCAGCTTGCGCACAAAGATGCAGTAGGCGGACATGCAGCTGTACCGCTCGGCCGGGTGGGGGCAGGGCTCTCCGTTTTTCAGATGGCAGGGAGAGCACAGACTGCATCCGCTGGCTCCCACCAGAAAGCCGGGAATCCCGGCCTCATGGAATTTCTTCTGAAGCCGAAGCTGGATGGCGTTGTGCCCCTTCTTTGCCGGCTTGATAAGGCCGTTGTCGGAGATATCCGGAATTTCCCAGATGGTTTGCAGCACCAGCGCCCGTTTGTGAGCCAGAATCCGCTGCTTCATTTCCTCCGGGGTGCCGCAGTCCGGGGGGCAGCAGTAGTTGACGCCGTACTGACCGCACAGATTCTCCGCGCAGAAGGGTCGGAACATGGGGTCGAATACGATCTCCTTGGTGTCGGTCATTTCCGCGGCGCAGACGCCTTCGGCAAGGGCTAGGTCGATCATTTCCTGCTCGGTCATATTTCTCCACCTTTCACAGGGGCAGCCCCAGCAGGCCGAAGAGCACCAGTCCTGCTGCCGCGCTGAAAACCAGAATCTTGGGAATCCCCACCTTGAACTTCATCAGCAGCACCAGATCCACCGCTCCCAGAGCGATGCTGGCCCATTCCAGGCTTGTGCCTGACCAGTAATTGCTGAGGCTCAGGGAAATCACCACACCGGCTACCATCCCCAAGCAGATAGGCCGGACACCCAGCAGAATGTGCTGCATGACCTTGCTCTCGTGAAACCGGTGGAAAAAGATGGCGGCGACGGCGCACAGGGTAATGCTGGGGGTGAGCACGCCAAAGTTGGCGGCAATGGCGCCGGGAATGCCCGCCGCCTGCATTCCGGCGAAGGAGGCGCAGTTGAGCCCCAGAGGGCCGGGGGTCATTTCGGCGATGGCCACGATATCCGTGACCTGGTCGGCGGTCATCCAGCCGTGGGAGAGCACCTCGTTGGAGATCTGGGGAATCATGCTCAGACCGCCGAAGCTGCCGAAGCCGATGAGCATAAAGCTCCAGAAAAGCTTAAGCAATATCATGGTTCAGCCCCCTTTTCTCGTAGTAGCTGCCCAGAGCCAGCCCGGCGAAGACACCGACAATGACGAGCACAATGGGATTGATGTTTGTAAACAGATAGGCGGCAACGGACAGCGCCATCAGCACCACGCAGGGGGGATAGGGCATACTGCCGTGAACCAGGTTGATGGCGGCGGAGAAAATAATGGGCACCACCGCGGCCTGCATCCCGGACATAGCCGCGCTGACCCAGGGATTGCTCCGGAAGGCGGCGTAGCAATAGCTGATGATGACGATGACCACCATGGGCGGCAGAATCATGCCGAACACCGCCGCGAAGCCCCCGGCCAGGCCTCCGGCCCGGTAGCCGTAGAGCATGGCCACGTTGGCGATCATGGTGCCGGGCAGGCTCTTGGCCACGCTGGTCAGATCCATCAGCTCCTGGGAGGTGATCTCCTTGCGCCGGTCGCCGTAATATTGCTGCATCTGGGCAATGATGCTCCAGCCGCCGCCGAAGGTAAAGCAGCCAAACCGGGCAAATTCCAGAAATAAGGCAAATGGGTTTCGTTTATTATTCGTATCTATCACCCTCCAAAATTAAAATCCGGACATAGAATACCATATTATTTCGTATTTTTCAAGACCCTCAACTTGTTGCTTTGGGGTGTTGTCCTGAACGGCAAGTCATTGCGAACCAGTGGTGCTCCGCGCAGCGAATCAAAAACTGCATGACTGCCGGTGGTAGCCATACCTTAGTGTATCGCTGCACTGGTGTGGCTCTTTCCAAGGATTCCCTTCGGTCACAATCCGTTCTCCTTGGCTCCCCCCCTTGGGAGAGCTGGCGGCGAAGCCGACTGAGAGGGTAAAAACGCCCTCTCCGCCCCTTCCAGGGGCACCTCTCCCATAGGGAGAGGCAAGGCGCTCTTTCGAGGGTTCTCGGACATTTGAGGGGGATTGCCACACCAGTGTGAGCACTGGTTCGCAATGACATGCGTCTAACAGGGACGCAATGACACCTCCTATTTCAGCGTACACCATTCACTATTCACAATAATCTCTTCACTCATAGAAAACCCCCGGTGCTCGTGGGCTTTGAGCACCGGGGTAAAAGTAAGGAGGAGTGGTAGCGGATTTACAGGGGCATGATTCCCATGATAACGGCGAAGATCATGCACGCAATGGAGAACACCCACACATAGCCGAAGCTGGCCTTGATGTGATCCTTGATGTCCACATCCGCCAGACCGGTGCCCAGCAGCGTCGCAGGAACCATGGGGCTGATGAAGGTGGCGCAGTTGCGGCAGACGACCATGGCCACGGCGATGGGCAGAGCATCCACGCCGAAGCTCTGACCGATGGCGATGATTACGGGCAGCATACCGAAGAAGTAGGAGTCGGTGTCGAAGGCCAGAGCCAGAGGCACGGACAGAATGCCGATGACGAGAGGCAGATGCTGACCGATGGCGGCGGGCAGACCGGCCTCAATGATGCCGGCAAGGCAGCGGACGACGCTGGGCAGGTCAACTTCCATGACCTTGGCGCTGGCGGCGACCATCTTGCCGTCCTTCAGAACGAAGGAGGTGGTCAGAACGCCCATCAGAACGGCGGCGCCCATCAGGGTGGAGCACATCATGAGCGCGGGGCCGGCGTGCAGGTTGATGATCTTCTTGTGCATCTTAGCGGTAGCACCGTAGTTGACGAACAGAGCTGCGGAAACGCCCAGCATGAAGGGCACATAGCTGGGGAACTCATCCCAGATCAGCAGAGCGATGACGGCGATGGTCAGCAGCAGGTTGAACCAGAACAGCTTGGGACGAGCCAGCTCCTGCTCCTCGGAGCTCTTGCTCTCGGCCAGATCCAGGGTAGCACCCTCGGGCAGGCCGGCGCCCCGCTTCTTCTCCTGGAAGCCGGTGAGGACGGAATGAGCCAGAGCCAGAACAATACCGAAAATCTGGATGGGGATGATGGTGGACCACAGGGAGCCGGCCTCAATGCCCAGAACGGTGGCGGCACGCATGGTGGGGCCAGCCCAGGGCATCAGGTTCAGTACGCCCATAGCCAGCACGGCGATCCGCAGCAGGCTGGTGGTGCGCATGTTCATCTTCTTGTAGATGGGCAGCATGGCGGGAACCACAATGCAGAAGGTGGAAGCGCCGCCGCCGTCCAGGTGGCCGATCAGGGCGATGATGCAGGTCATGACGCACACGCCGATGACGTTGTTGCCGATGAGCTTCATCAGCTTGCCGATGATTACATCGAACATACCGGCATCGGTCATGATGCCGAAGTACAGAACGGAGAATACGAACAGGGCAGCGGTGGGAGCGGTGGAGTTGAAGCCTGCCTTGATCATGGCGGTCAGGTTGGAGAAGTCAATTCTGCCGCCGGCCACCAGAATCAGGCCCAGGATGAAGGGGTAGACGATGAAGGCAATTGCGGGCTGAGTCTTGCTCTTGAACAGAGTCACGACCACCGCAATGATGGTGAGTAGACCGAGAATGCCAACTACGGTGTTGCTCATTGTGGGGATACCTCTTTCTTTGCAAATTTTGTTTTGTTTGGGAAGGGGCAGCCGGGGTGACAAAAATTGAATACTATATTGAATAGTATAAAAATCGACTGCTCTTCCCTATTTCCTCCGGGTTTCCTCCCCGGTTCAGGATGAAATGGTTACAGCTCCAGGGGCTTGATCTTGCGGACAACGTCCAGGATGGTGCCGTCACGGGCTTCCAGCACGGCTACCACCT
>CAKTXO010000064.1 GCA_934630985.1 uncultured Oscillospiraceae bacterium
CACCGAGCCTCCATGGTCACCTGATCGGTGTCGTGGTGGGCGTTGGACGACAGCTCCGAGCCCTGGCCGGTTTCAAAATACATGACGTTGGGGCCTTCGGCAGTCCCCTCTTTTAATAGCAGCTGCCGGGCTTCCTCCAATGTGGCGGCGCTGAAGCCGAAGGCCTCATTTCCCTTCTGACTGCCCGCAATGGACTGGAAAATCAGGTCACAGGGGGCTCCCGCCCGGACGGCCTTCATCTGAGCCGTCACATGCGCCAGCACGCAGATCTGAGTAGGAATCTGCCAGTGCTCCCGGATTTCCCGGAACCGGCGCAAAACCCTGCCCACCTGCTCCGGGCTGTCCGTCACCGGGTTCAGGCCGATGACCGCGTCCCCCGCGCCGAAGCTCAGTCCCTCCAAAGTGGAGGCGGTAATGCCCTCCGGGTCATCGGTGGTGTGGTTGGGCTGCAAGCGGCAGGAAAGCGTTCCCGGAAGGCCGATGGTGGTGTTGCAGTGGGCGGTGACGGTGATTTTGTTGGCGGCGTAAATCAGGTCGAGATTGCCCATGAGCTTGCACACCGCCGCCACCATTTCGGAGGTCAGCCCCCGGCTGATTCGGCGGATGTCCTGACCGGTGGTGGTTTCGTCCAGAAGCCACTCCCGGAACTCCGCCACCGTCCAGCCCCGGATTTCCCGGTAGACCTGCTCGTTTACGTCGTCCTGGATAATCCGGGTGACTTCGTCCTCCTCATAGGGCACGGCGGGATTCTCCCGCAGCTCCCCCAGGGTCACGGCGGAGAGCACCACCTTAGCGGCCACCCGCTCCTGGGCGGTCTCCGCCGCGAGACCCGCCAATTTATCTCCGGTTTTTTCCTCGTTTGCCTTGGCCAGAACCTGCTTTAAGTCCCGGAATGTATAGGTTTTTCCCAGCAATGTGGTTTTCAGCTTCATATTCCTCATCCTTTTGAAGGGGAGGCGGGTCGGCCGCCTCCGCTCTAGCGCGATTTTGCTTTTTCCTGAATCATCAGAAGATACAGCATACTGCTCATCCGGTTCAGGGCTTTGGGAATGTCCTCCCGAAGCAGGTTCCCCTCCCGGTCGGAAAAGGCCTCCACCGCCGCCAGTTCCGCCTCCCTGGCAAAGCACCGGGTCCGGTTCAGCCCGGCAATCACCGAGCCGTCGGAAGCCTGGGGCATGAAATGGGGCTGACCGTAGTAATCCTGGGGCATGTGGCTGCGCTCTCGCTGCTCCTGTTCGCCTAGACCGCAGAGGGTGTCCCAGATCAGCGGCTCGTCCAGCACGTCACAGCGAAGGATTTTTCGGGATAAGTCCAGGATTTCTCCCAGTGCCCCCTCCGGTGCCCCCGGTATCCGCTGGCAGAGAATCAGCTCTGCCTCCAAAGTGTCCATTTTCCCCCGGAACCGGATTCTGGGGTGGGTTTTGAGCACCAAAACTTCCCCGTTCAGGTGGGTCATGTGCTCCGGCTTTTCCTCTGCATAGCCCCCGGATAACAGCCGGTAGCGTTCCGGTCTTGCCTGGGAACCGGGAAGGATTTCGATCCGCTCCCGGCGAAGAAAATCCCGGGCGGTGCTTGTCAGCTGGTCGCCCTTGCCCAGATAGTAGACCCGTTTTCCATCCCGGTTGCGGATGTTCGCCCGGACGGCCTGCTCATCCCAGAGCATTACTTACCGGCGGCGCTCTGTTGGCCGCCTCTGCCCTTGGGCAAAATGGCGTCCACCTCCATGTGAGGCCGGGCGATCACATGGACGGAGATCAGCTCTCCCACCTTCTCCGCCGCGGCGGCACCGGCATCTGTAGCCGCCTTCACCGCGCCCACGTCGCCCCGAACCATCACCGTTACCAGACCGCCGCCGATCTGCTCCTTGCCCACCAGCTGGACGTTGGCGGACTTGACCATGGCGTCCGCCGCCTCAATGGCTCCCACAAGTCCCTTTGTTTCAATCATACCCAAAGAATTCGTATCCATTTGTTACATCCTTTCCATCGGTTGTGCCGCAACTTCCGTCACTGCGGCGGCAAAGGCCGCACAGGCGGCGTCGCAGGCACTTTGGGTGCCGGTCAGCAGACCGCCGCCGAAATTGGTTTCGCTGGGCGGGGCGTAGAGCTTACAAAGCCGAACCTCCGCCGCCTTCAGCGCCGCGTCCATAGCGTACATACCTTCCAGAGGCGGGGCAATCAGGTAGGCAAGGGCTGAGCCCGGCTCCACCCCCGCCTCTTTGGCAAGGTATGTGCCCGCGCTGCTCACAGTGTGCGCAAGATAGGGCACATTATGCGCTTGCTCAAAGCCGACTCTGGTCAGCTCTGACAGTGCCGCCTCCATGCCGCTGCCGAGAGCCCCGGGCGTTCGGGCAGCCAGAATGCCGATGACCTCTCCGGCATTGGGAGTGGAGGCATTTCCGGCTCCGGCGTAGAAGCTTCTGCCGTAGGCCACCTCCACCTCCGCCGCTTTTGTCGCCGCGTCCAGAGCAATATAGGTGGCGTCGTCGCAGTCGGTGGTAATCAGTCCCAGCGCCGGATACCCTTCCGGCGCCCCCAGCGCCCGGCACAGAGCCGGGCTGGCATTGGCCAGATACCGCACCGCCAGAATCTTCACCGGAATCATCGGGTCGCCTCCAAATGGAGCCCCACGCCGGAAACTTTTCGCTTCAGAATGGTGTCGATCAAATCGGCAATGTGGGCTCCGGCCTCCACGGCGGGAGTACCCTGGGCGTGGATATTGGAAACCACCGTCCGGGCGGATTCCGACACCCCGGTTCTGGGCTGATAGGTGATATAAGCGGACATGCTCTTGTCCGTCACCAGACCCGGCCGCTCCCCTACCAGCATACACACCAGCTCACAGCCGGTCACGTCCCCGATGGCATCCCCCGCACCCACCCGGCAGTACCGGACGAAAATGGGGGTGCCGGGGTCGATGCCCTTGAGCTTCAAGCCCTCCCGGAGAGCCTGAAGGCAGTCCATGGCGTTGGCCTCGATGGCGGCAGAAGACAGGCCGTCCCCCACCACAATCTGCACCCGGGGCGTTCCGGAAATGGCGGAACGGATTTTCCGCTGGTTTTCCTCGTCAAAGCACCGGCCATAGTCCGGTCGTGTCAGATACTCGTCCTTGTCATGGCACCGGGTCTGCACCTCCGCCATGCCGTTTTTGGCGGCGAAATCCTCGCTTACCTGGGAAAACACCGCATCCTGAGCCGCCGCATGGTCGGCTCGGAAGCGCAGCATGGTCAGGGTCTTATAACGTGGCCCAGCCTTGCCGCTGCCCAGTCGGGCGGGGGTTCGCGCCTTCATTTTCCGGAATTTTTCCCCGTTTTCCGGGTTCTCCGTCAGGTAAAGCTTTCGCAGATCCAGCTCCGTCACATCCGGCACAAAGTCCCCGTCCTCATAGGGCGTAGGCTTTGCCTCAGGCTGAGGTGCTCTGGGGTGATACTCTCCGGCCTTCACCTGAGGCGGCTGCCCCATTTCCTCCAGAATCTGAGCAATCATCTGCGTTAAATCCTGCTTGTTCATGTTCTGCTCCTTTCCAGCACCAGGGTTTTCAGCACCACCGGGAAGGCACCCCCAACCGGTGCGCCAATATCCAGGTAGGTATCCGGCAGAGCCCGAACCCGGTCGATGCACAGAATCCGGGCATTTTCCGGAAGCCTTGCCGACAGGGCGTGACCCAGTGCCTTTGCCATGTCCGCCTCCAGGCAGACCAGCACCTCCGCCGGGCTGCCCCGGGTCAGTTCCCGGGCAAGGGTCTGCACCCGGTCATAGGTGGGCGGGGTCTCGCCGGGAACGGAGAGAATCACGGAGCCTTCAAACTGTCCCCGATTTTCTTCCGCAACCGGGATATTTTTCATCGGAAAACGGATATTCTGGCAGAAAACCGTACTGCCGGACAGCTGGGTGCTGTGGCATCCGGCTCCGATGACGGTAGCTCGGATGGTCTGCGTTCCCAGCCGGTACTGTCCCTGACACAGGCGGCTTTTCCGGATACTTTGCCCCAGAATCGTGCCTATGTCCCCGAATTTCAGCCAGGAGTGTTCCTTTTCGATACAGTCTGCCACGCCGCCGGAAAAGGAGAGCACGGCGGGCTTCTCAGGCGGCTGCCAGACCTCCCCGGTTTCTTTCGTCAGCAGTTGATCCAGAAGAGCCGTGGGCTCCCGAAGGCCTGCCGCCATTTCCAGTGCCCGGGTCAGGGTGTCCGCCAGGGCAGAAGCTTCCTCCTGAGTGATCTTCTTTCCAGGCTTTCCCGAAAACAGTCCCTGCAAGACCGGGGACACATAGGTGATTTCCCCGGTGTCCGACAGCTTCACCAGCCGTCCGCCTACGTTCAGGCAGCCGGTTTTGCGGATTTTTCCGTCCTGAATCAGAGCCAGATTGCTGGTTCCGCCGCCGATGTCCATATGCAGAACGGTTTTGCCCGTTTCCTCGGAATAGCTTACCGCCCCGGCTCCCTTAGCCGCGAGAACGCTCTCCAAATCCGGCCCGGCGGTGGCCACCACGAACTCCCCCGCCAGATCGGACAAGGCGTCCAGCACCGCCCGGGCGTTTTCCTTCCGGCTGGTTTCCCCGGTAATGATGATGGCTCCCGTATCCACCGTCTGCCGGGAAATACCCGCTTTCCGATACTCTTTCTCAACGATTTCCCGGATTTTCTCCCCGTTTACATGGCTTTCATCCAGAAGCGGCGTAAAATACACCGGGCTTTCATAGAGGATTTCTCTCTGGGTAATGGCAAGCTCCGGCACGGCGAAAATCGAGGCTCGGTTTTCCACCTTCAGCCGGGATACCACCATTTGGGTGGAGGTGGTGCCCACGTCCAGCCCTACGCTCAGAAGGCTCTCACACATGACCCGTCACCTCTTCCAGAATCCGGCGCACCAGGAAGCCTTCCACCGGCATGGGGTTCGTGTCACAGCAGGGATCCTTTAAGGTAGCCTCCACCAGTTCCTGGGCCCCTTGCCAGACCCTTCTTGGGTCGATGCCTGCCTGCAAAAGGGTCTCCGGCAGGTTCAGCTCCCGGCGCAGTCGGCACAGGCCGTTTTTCAGGTTCCGGATGGCAATGGTATCCGCACTGCCTCCGATGCCCGCCGCCCGAGCCAGCTCTCCATACTTTTTCCCGGCCACATGGGCATTGCAGCCAATGACCGCCGGCAGCAGCACCGCGTTCAGCCGTCCGTGAGGCACATGGAACATACCGCCCAAGCTGTGGGACATGGCGTGACAGAGCCCCAGCCCTGCCTGGGTGAAAGCCATGCCCGCCATCGTCGAGGCCAGATGCACCTTCAGCCGCACCGCCGTATTTCCGGCGAAGGAGGCGGGCAGGTTGGCAAAGGCCACGGAAAAAGCCTCCCGGGCGTATAAATCCGTAATGGCTCCGGCGTTTTTGGCAACAAAGCTTTCCGCCGCGTGGGTCAGCACGTCAAAGCCCGTCTCGGCAATGAGCCCAGGGGGCAGAGCCGTCAGCAAATCGCTGTCCAAAATGGCAATATCCGGCCGCATCCGGCTGTCCACCAGGGGGTGCTTCACCCGGTCGTGGGTCAGAATGGCAAAATCCGTCACCTCCGAGCCGGAGCCGGAGGTAGTGGGGATGGCCGCCAGCAGGCAGTTCCCCTTGGCAAAATAAGCCATGGCCTTGGCGCAGTCCAGCGTGCTGCCCCCACCCAGTGCCACCAGCAGATCGGGGGCAAAGGCTCGGAGCCGAGCCGTGCCCTCCGCCGCCAGCGCAACCGTGGGATCCGGCTGGATCTTGTCGAAGATCTCCGAGCACTCACATCGGGACAGCTCCACAATTCGCTTCACCGTTCCGTTTTTCACGAAAAAGGGATCCGCCACCAGAAACAGCCGCTTTTTCCCCAGGGAGGAAAGAGCCGAAACCGCGCCGGCTCCCGCAAAAATCCTGGTTTTGCAGAAGAATTCTTCCAACGTATACCACCGCCTTTTCAGGAGGTAGTATTTCCAAAACCCGGAAGGTTATGTGTTTTTTTCGCAAAAAAGAGGCTGCCGCTGGGAGCCAAGGCTCACAGCGGCAGCTTGTATTGAATGGTTTTTTTATTCCGTCTTTTCGTCGGGGATGGTGATATTCACCCCGTTGACCTCCACGGCCTCGTCGGCGCAGATCATGATGTACTTCACCCCGCCGATGACCCGGGTCTCCACCAGGTCGCTGCGGGTGGGGTCCACCTTGATGACCACATCCGGGGTCTTCACCTCGAAATGCTTGTCGTCGATGATGTTCTTGGGATGCAGATCGGCCTCAAACCCGAAAGCCTCGTCATAATCCACGCTGAACTTGGACAGGTGCTCCTGACTGACTCCGCAGGCTTCAAGCACCTCCTTCACGTCCGCCTTGGCGATCATCAGAGGCTCCGGAACCTTGGCCTCCTTATGCAGAGCGATCCGCTCCCGAAGCTGGTCATGGACGGTCTGCACCACATCCAGGCTGCATTCCTCCCCCAAAGAGGTGGTGAGCAGTGCCTCGAAGGTGTGCTTCTGCTCCTCCGCGGGCTGGGGAACCGGGGTGTTGAACAGCGCCTCGATGAGGGCGTCCTGGCTGGTCTTCACGTCGTGGGTATAGTAAAGGGCGTTATAGATGTTGGTGGAACGGTTGTCGAAAGCCGGGAACAGAAAGCCCAGGGCGGGAGAACCCACCATCTGATTCATGGCTCCATCGTGGAATGTCTTTTCCTCAGGGACATAGTGCAGGTTGGCCTTGGTCTGCTTCACCGGGCAGATGGCGCACAGCAGGAAAGAATAGGTCTCATCGGAGTTGTCCTTCTGGAACGCGTCGTCTTTGGACTTAAAGGGCACATCATAGGCATCATACCCGGCAAGAATCAGGTAATTTCCCTCAATCACCAGGGAATCGATGATTTTCTGGAAAAATTCTCCCCGAAGTTCCTCATCCTCCAGCTTGCTTTCCCGCAGTCCCATCAGCAGCTTATGCTCCGGAGATGAGGCCACCTGGCTGGTCTTGAAGGTGATGTCAATGAGATTCCTGCCGATGGCTCCGGAAAGTGTCCGCCGGAGAAGGGCAAAATACTTGTCGGATTCGTTCTCCGGCATCATGCCAGTGGACTGGCGAAACTCGGAGATGATCTCCTTGTTGTCGTTGACGTAGCAGCCGAAAATAGCCGTCATATTGCTGCGATCCCGGCGCATGTGCCGCCGGATCTCGCCGATTTCCTTATCAATCATGTTGTGTCTCCTATGAATCTGCTTAAGATAGCGGATAGTGAACGTCGTCCGCATTTTTATTATAACGCAAAACGGAAGAAAATGCAAATCCGGATTCTCCCCCTTGTATTTCAAATGATAAGGGCTGGCATGAACCTTCCACCTACGGTGGAAGCACGGGCGGGAACAAAAAAACGAAGAAGTGGAAGAGAGAACTTCCCTTCCGCTTCTTCGTTTATTCTTGTTTGGGAACTTAATCCCAAAGGCACTTCCAGTTCTGGATGAAGTACTCCCCGCCGGAATAGACAGTGGTGATGACGATAACCCCGATGACTGCCAGATTCAGCACCGGGATGCCGGGCAGAGCCATCATCAGGCACAGGCCGATCATGGTGCTGGCGGTTTTCACCTTGCCGCTCCAGCCGGCGGCAATGACCGTGCCCTTCTGGACGGCAATGAGCCGCAGGCCGGTAACGCCGAACTCCCGGGTCAGGACAAT
>CAKTXO010000065.1 GCA_934630985.1 uncultured Oscillospiraceae bacterium
GGTAGCACACCGGACTCTGACTCCGTTTGCGGGGGTTCGAATCCCTCATCCTCTGCCAAAAAATGCAGATACCCTTTTGGGTATCTGCATTTTTTCTTGCCCAGGTGAGGGATTCGAACCCATCTAAATGCAACCGTCCGCCGGACTGTTGCCAAAAGCGTCTCTCGCCGGATGCTCCTTACGTTCCGCCTCCCGGCGGAACGCAATCGAATCCCTCATCCTCTGCCCTCAATTCCACCTGCATGAGAAGAAAACGGATTGTGGCCGAAGGGAATCCTTAGTAAGGACCGCACCGGTTTGTACAGCTCTGTGTAATAACATACATTACTCCTTGTATAAAAGATTGCTTTTGGATGTGCTTTATGTTATCATAGTTGCAAACATTAAGGGGGGAGTTTCCTTGGAAATCAGGTTCACTGTTAATGAAGATGGCTCGGTTGTTATCGAAAGCGGCTCTGCACCCAAAGTGCCACGTCCAAACAAGGGCAAAAGCTTATTGTGTGCTTTGGATAGCTATGTATCACTTGACATTGAAACAACAGGACTTTCTCCTCATTACGATGAGATTATTGAGCTTGGCGCAGTAAAATATAAAGATGGGGAGTGCATAGATACATTTACAAGCCTTGTCAAGCCAGAAAACCCAATCGATGAATTTATTTCTAATTTAACTGGAATTACGAATGAAATGCTGGAAGGTGCGCCTTCTTTAGCTACTGTTTTACCACATTTTATTGACTTCGTCGGTTCCAATGTCATTGTTGGACACAATGTTAATTTTGATATCAATTTTCTCTATGATGCCTGCAATAATTTGAAATTACCCTCCTTCTCAAATGATTATGTTGATACCATGCGTCTGGCACGCCGCATGTACCAAGACCTACCGAACCATAAATTGGATACTCTGATTAGCTACTTCGGCTTAGATCAACGTGGTCTCCATAGAAGTCTTTCAGACTGTGAATTAACTGCGGTCTGCTACCAGAAAATGATGGCAGATACCATATGCTTTAAGGAAGCAATTAAAGCTTCGCAACGCACACAAACTCGAAAAAAGCAGTCGCTAAAAGAACTCATGGCTGTTGATGGATTTGAAAATCCGGATAGCCTGCTATATGGAAGAGTTTGTGTTTTTACCGGAACGCTAGAAAGTTTTACCCGTAGAGAAGCAGCACAGCTTGTTGTTAATATCGGTGGTATTGTCGAGGATAGGGTGACCAAGAGAACAAATTATCTAATCCTTGGTAATAACGACTATTGTAAGGCAATTAAAGATGGAAAAAGTAATAAGCAAAAAAATGCAGAAAAACTGATTTCCGAGGGAGCAGACCTTTCAATTATCCCTGAATCTGTCTTCTTAGATATTTTGTATGAGGATAATGCTTTTGTCAATGAGCCTGAGGATGCCATCGTGGAGCTTCCAGCAGAAGAAATGGAGCAAACTGCGTATGATCTCGTTGCACCTGCGCTCAAAGAGCTGCTTGTTTCAGACAATCTATCTGAGAACCACTTGATCTTCAAGCAGAATAAAACAGGCAATACGCAATACAGTTCAATTTGTCTATTTAGCGATTCGAATCTCTTTTGCCGCATCAGTTTCAGGGGAAAACAGCCTTATTTGGCTATCCCGTCAACCTATGTAGAACTAATCCCTACAAATGTTGAATATAAGGTACAGAAGTCCGACCCCAATTATTGTCGTATACCGATTGTTAATCCGGATGATCTATTGAATTATCTGGCGCTTCTGAAAAAACTTCTGGAAGTACAAATCGCTACATATCCGTCCGACTTTGGGTGTTGCTCCCGGTACGAAGCGTGCAGTGATGTTATGCACTGTGTTCACCCTGATCCCAATATGGCACTGTGCTGCGCATACCGTAAAAACATGAAGGCGGGAAAGATATTCTACGGAAAGAATCGAAATGTATAGTCAACACCCCGGAAGCTAGTAACTTCCGGGGTGCTTGCTGTGTTAGCAGGAGAAGCGGATTGCCACACCAGTCTGCGGACTGGTTCGCAATGACACGGTTCTTCCGGAAGCTGGTTCGCAATAATGACACGGGTAAGACACTGTTGCCGACTATAGCGCAGACTCCCAATTCTCCTTCAGCCAATCGATGGCAGTCTGGGCGAAGGCATTGACGACCGGCAGAGCCTCCCCCTGGGGGATGGCCAGGGCAATGGTTCGGCTGGCCTGAGGTTCCAGGGGACGCACCGCCAGATTCTGGGCACGACCCCGAATGAGCAGACTGGGCACGATGGAAATTCCCAGCCCCTGCTCCACCATGGCAAGAATGGCGTAGTCGTCCTTGGTGGTGAAGCGAATTTCCGGGTGAATGCCCGCGTTGTCCAGAGCCCGGTGGATGTCATGGGCAGAGCTTTGGAGCAGACTGATGAAGGGGTCTCCCGCCAGCTCTCGGGTGGGAATTTTGTCCAGCTTCGCCAGCCGGTGATCTTTCGGCAGGATGGCGACCAAGGGATCCTCCGCCAGGGGAATGAGCCGCATGTCCCCCGAGCCGGGCAGGGTCACAAAACCCAGATCCACGCTGCCCTCCCGGAGCCACTGATCCACATCGTGATAGTCCCCGCTGCGCATTTCCAGCTTGGCCCCGGGGTGCTCGGCCTGGAAGCTGCGGATCATCCCGGGCAGCCAGTGAACGGCCACGCTGGTGAACACGCCAATCCGGACGGTTCCGGCGTTGGCATTGCGGATCTCCTGAATGCACTCGGAAAGCTCCTGCTCCCGGCGCAGAATCTCCCGCATTTTCGGCAGCACCAGCCGTCCGGCCTCGGTCAGCTCAATGCCGCCCCGGCTTCTGCGCATCAGGCAGAAGCCGTATTCCGATTCCAGATCGCTTAAAATATGGCTGATCCGGGACTGGGTCGAGCCCAAGTCCTGAGCGGCTTTGGTCAGACTGCCCAGATCCACCGTGCGGACAAAGGCTTCGTATTTTTTCAGACTCATGTGCCATCCCTCTTTACTATGCTGATTTTTCATAGTTTCTTGTTGATATTATCATATATTTCACAGAATCGCAACTGTTTTTTGTGAATCTCCCCGGGCAGTTTTTGATTGCAAAATGTCGAATCAGGGATTATAATAATTTCATCACAAATATAGCATAGATACATGATATTTTATCATGTATCAGAAGAGAGGGAATTCTATGAACATTGTCGAAATGCTGGTATTCGTTGCCTACTTCCTGTTTATGTTGGGCATCGGCGTGTTTTTCTTCCTGAAATCCAAGGATGCCGGCGAAAAGGACTATTTCCTGGGAGGCCGGAACATGGGCGCCTGGGTGTCCGCCCTGTCCGCCGGTGCTTCCGACATGAGCGCCTGGGTGCTCATGGGTCTGCCCGCCTCCATTTACGCCTTTGGCATCGGCCAGACCTGGATTGCCATCGGCCTGGGCATCGGCTACGCCCTGAGCTGGATTTTTGAGGCCCCCCGGCTGCGCCGGTTCTCCATCGCCGCTAAGGACTCCATCACCATTCCCCAGTACCTGACCAACCGGTTCCTGGAGGAAAAGAAGACCCTTCAGGTGCTGTGCGCGGTGATTTTCCTGGTGGCCTACACGGTCTACGCCGCCTCCTCCATCAAGGCCTGCGGCACCCTGTTCAACACGGTAATGAACATGGATGCCACCGCGGCCATGTATCTGGCGGCCTTCATCATCATTTCCTACACCTTCCTGGGCGGCTTCTCCGCCGTGTGCTGGACAGACTTCTTCCAGGGCATGATCATGCTGGCGGCGCTGCTGCTGGCTCCCATTTTCGCCCTGGCTCTGGTGGGACAGGGGGAGGGCGCGGCCAATGGCCAGCTGCCCGATGGCTTCTTCCATCTGTTCACCACCCCCCAGGACGTGATCTCCGGCCTGGGCTGGGGTCTGGGCTATTTCGGAATGCCCCACATCATCATCCGCTTCATGTCCATCAAGAGCGAGAAGGAGCTGCGCAAGTCCAGCGTCATCGGCATTTCCTGGACGGTAATTATTCTGGTCATGTCCGCCCTGACCGCCGTGGCCGGCCGGCTGTACCTGGGCGAAATCGAGGACTCCTCCACGGTGTTCATCACCATGGTGCGGCGGATTTTCCCGGCTCTGGTGTCCGGACTGCTGCTGTCCGCCATTCTCTCCGCCGCCATGTCCACCGCCGACTCTCAGCTGCTGGCCGCTTCTTCCGCCTTTGCCAGCGATGTTTACAAGCCCCTGATTCGCAAGAACGCCTCCGATAAGGAAATGCTCTGGGCCAGCCGTCTGGTGGTCATGGCCATTTCCGTGGTGGCACTGCTGATCGCCTCCAATCCCAATTCCGGCTCCATCATGGGGCTGGTAGAGAACGCCTGGGGCGTGTTCGGCGCGGCCTTCGGCCCGGTGATTCTGCTGAGCCTGTTCTGGAAGAAGCTGACCTTCGGCGGCACTGTAGCCGGTATTGCCGTGGGCGCCGGTGTAGACGTGCTGTGGCTGATTCTGGCCAAGTCCGCCACCGGAATTTACGAGATCGTCCCCGGCTTCTTTGCGGGACTGCTGGCTGCCTGGCTGGTGTCCGTTCTGGACAAGAAGGGCCCCGGCGCGCAGGTGGAGGCTCTCTTCGACGAGGCCTCCAAACCCGGACTGTAAAAAAAATTGAGGGTGCGGTGCTGTGCACCGCGCCCTATTCTGTCAAAGAATTTTATTCTATCTGAGCGCTTCCAATAAAGCCACCCATAGCAAACTGGAACATTCTAGCGCACTTCCGGCGATGCGGCCGGGGGATTCGAAGGAAGCACTGGATAAACTGGCAAGAGCTGTGGACGAGAGATTTTTCGGCCAATCAAGGCAGAAAAAGTGGAGGAATACTGGATGTATTTCCCACTTTTTCTGATGAAGAGTGGACGGAAAAGATCCGCCCACAGCCGCAGACAATTTATTCAGTGCTTCCTAACGGGGGCAGCTTTTCGGCAGCGCCCCTTAAGCCGGCTTCTTATCAATTTTCTTGCCGGGACAAGAAAATTGCCCCCGGAGGGACCAGCGCCGAAATATTTATGGAGTGGATGATCACACGCACAGGCTTTCACACTGAGTTTTTTGCCCTCATCCGTCTCGCGCTTGCGGGGGACGCGCGAGCCACCTTCCCCGGAGGGGAAGGCTTGGATAACGAATTGTGACCGGAGGGAATCCCCGGAGGGGGCCACACCAGTGCTGCGGCACTGGTTCGCAATGACAACGTATCTTTAGGGCTTATTTGACACGCTGAGGGCGCGGTGCTATGCACCGCGCCCTTTTGCGTTATTCCGCTTTTCCCTCGATCCACTGCTTGAACAGCTGATGCAGTCCTGTGGATGCCAGGCCGCTGAGAGCTCCGGAGAGCAGAATGTCCGGTGTCAGAACCCCCCACTGGTTCATCCAGAGGGCAGTGATGATTCCCACAACGACTACGGTCACAGGAATGAGCCGGTTGCTGACCCTGGGCAGCAGATGCTTGACCGCGTAGCCTGCCACCAGGCAGATGGCGAGAATCGTTGGGTTGATCCAGGTATTGAGCATTGTGATGTTTTCCATATTTTCCTCCTTAATTCGGCTTGTGATATTCCTCCAGATCCTCAATTCTGTGATTGATGACCTTGATCTGTTCCTCCACCACCGGCATTCGCCGGGCGAAATTGTTGTGCTCCCGAACCTCCCGGGTCAGCTCGTCCAGCTTGGTTTCCGTGACGGCCTGGGTTCGGGAATTGGCGATCAGCACCCCCACCAGCGTCACGCCCCCGCCGATGAGGGCTGTGAGAATCGCTTCCAACGGTTCACCCCCTAGGCAACGTCCATGTGGGCGAAGCTATCGTCAATCCGGTAGGCGTAGCGAACAGGCAGCGTCCGGACATAGGCCAGCAGCTTCTCGCCGGACACATTTTTCACCCGGAAGTCCATGGCCTTGCCCAGAAGGTGACGGCTGTTTTTCACCCCGCCTACGGCGGCGTTGTGCGCCGGGCACCGCACCCCGCTGGAAATCAGCACCGGCGCATGGAAAGCCGTCCGTACCTGTTCGGCAAGCCGAACCAGCTTTTCTTCCGGCTCTGCCGGAAAGCCGCCGCACTGTCCGCAAGGGCACCGAAATTCTTCACGCCGGAAATGAGGGATTTCCTGCCACCAGTCTGGAGGCTCCGGCTCCGCCCCTTCTCCGATGACCTGCCGGATTTTCGCCTCCGTCTGTTCATCGAAGACCCCGCTGGCGGGAAGACCCCAGGCCTGTTGAAAGGCTCTGGTTGCGGCTCGGGATTTTTCACCCCAGATGCCGTCGGGAACGGCCAGGTAATAGCCCAGGTATTGGAGCAGATTCTGCTTCTGCCGGTTGGTCATGGGCTCACACCTCCAGGCGCAGGTCGTATAACCGAACTTTGCCGGATTTTCCCAGAACCACACCCACATACCACTGTCCGGTAATGTTCGCCGTGTCGATGGTCAGCTTCTGCCGCCCGGTGGTTCGGCTGATGCTTTCGTGGGCAATGCCGTTTACGGCATTGTCCGCGCTGCTGTACCGGGTGTCTTGGGTCAACGCCAGAGCGTCACCGTTGAATTTGGCAAGCTGCGAACTGCCGACGGTAAGAATCTGCACATCGGCGGTGACTCTCGCGGCATCGGTCAGATCCAGCTTTTCCCCGGACAGCAGACCCATCACCTGATCGCTCTTCGTGTTGTGCAGCAGGACGCTTCCGTCCTCCTGGGTAACTGTAACGCTCCGACCGGAAATCAGCTGATCGGACAGGCCGATTTCCGTAATCGCCCCCTCCTTCACGATCCACCGGGCAAGGTTCAGGGAAACCTGCTGCCCCTTTTCCGTCAGCACCGCCTCCGCGCTCCAGGTTTCTGCCGTCACCTTCCAGGTACCCGGGCAATCCACGGTGCACTCCCAGGTACCGGAGGTATCCGGGGCGGTGCGGACAGAGGTGCCGTCCGTTGCCTTGCAGACCAGCCCCTCAGGGTAGGTAATCCGAAGGGTGGCTGTGAAGAAGGAGAGTTCCGCTTCGTAATCCGCCCTGATTTCCACCGTCTCGCTGGCCCTCCTCGTACCGTCCGTAATGGTGATCGTCCAAATGCCGCTTTCCAGGCCCCGGAAAACCGCCTTTTGGTTGACCGCCGTTTTGCTCTTGGCCTTGCCCGCTTTTTCGGCAGTCACCGCTGCCCCCTCCGGAGCCGTAACCGTCAGTGTGGCTCCGGAGCCGCCTCCGCCGCCAAAGCCATATAAGGGAATGGTTGTATCCATGCGCATAGCCTCCTTTTGTTCGGTTGTTACCGTAAGGCCATTGTAGCGGCGGGCGGCGGATTGCGCCATCGAACGATAATCGAAAAAATCCGCCCGGATTCGCAGAAAAAATCCCCCGACGCAGCCGCATCGGGGGAAGATATGTATTCAAAAGCCGTGACGAATGAGGGTCTCGCCTCTCCCTATGGGAGAGGTGCCCCCCCCAGGGGCGGAGAGGGTTTGTTTTACCCTCTCAGTCAGCTTCGCTGACAGCTCCCCCAAAGTGGGAGCCAAGGAAGACTG
>CAKTXO010000066.1 GCA_934630985.1 uncultured Oscillospiraceae bacterium
TCCACCTTGGAGGCCTGGATGGTCTCCCCCTGGACAGGCTGGGCATCCATTTCGGCGTAGGCGTTCAGAAGCTTCACTGTCATGGGCAGATAATAATCCATAAGCTTTTTCAGGTCTGGCTCCACCTCCGGATGCGCCTGCACCCGGTCAAAAATCCGGCGCACCAGCAGCTCCATATGGGAAATCTTCTCGGAAATTTCCTCCCCGGGGATGGCATCGTTGCAACGGCGAATTTCTAAAATAAAGGCATTGCCCCGGTCGAGAACCTCCTGAATCCGGGGATCAACTTCTTTCGCTGCCGGGCGAAGCTTTGCCGCCTCCCGCTCCTGCCTCTGCCGCTCTTCCAGCGCCAGACGGCTCTGCTCAAACTGGCGGTAGGTCTCATTGCTGGTGATGAGGCAGGTCTGCTCCGCATCCAGATGTCCTTCCAGGAAGAGCCCCTCATCGATCATTTTGCCCAGCTCTTTGCGGACAAACTTCACGTTTTTCCCGGTGGTTCTGGCCAGCAGCTCCAGCTTGCAGTAGGTCTTGTCTCCTAAACAGCGGCAGTACCGCTTGAACCGGCTCACCCGGCCAAGGCCGCTGATGCCCCCGCCGATGAGCCAGATTCCCACTCCCAGTGCCCCAAGGCCTATGAAGGCCGGATAGGCAGGGTAGTCCGAACCCAAGGCAAAAATCATGCCAAGCAGTGCCCCCAGAAAGCCGGAGCTGCCCAACAGGCTGCCGCCCACGACCTTCACGATTCCCAGGGCGGTTTTCCCGTCGGTATTGCCGTAGAAGGTCGGCAGGGTTGTGGGCTGGTCGATGATCTTTGGTTTGTATTTTACCTGAGCCGACCGAGCCGCGCTGTCCGCCGCCCTGGCCGCGGTATCCACCGCCCGGCGGACGGCCTCGCCTCCCACGTCCATGGCATGGCTGACCGTGCGGGTGATGGTCTGATTCAGTTTTCGGTAGTCCTGAGAATTGATAGCCTGGTCGATAATATCCTGAATATTCCGCCCCAGATCCTCCCAGTCCTGATTTGGATTCGCCATAGCACTCACCCCCCGATCGTATTGTTCCTATTATAGCGTTTCTCCGGGAAAAACGCAAGACGCAATGTTTCCTTTCCTGGCTTTCCGGCTCATTTTCCTGTAAAAAAACATGAAGTGAAAAAGCTCCATGGTTTTTTGCGTAGAAAACCCGTAGGGGCCAATGCCCTCATTGGCCCGTGAATTGCAAGTCTACCCTTATATTCCAAGCCTCCCAGAAGCTTTTGGCGCTGAACCCTCCGGGGGCAATGTTCTTGTCCCGGCAAGAACATTGAGAAGTAAGCGGGCTTAAGTAACCGATGATGAAATCGACAAGAGCTAACAGCGAGAGATTTTGTCACGAATGAAAGTTTGAAAAGCGCCGGAATACTGTATGTATTTCAAGCTTTTCAAACTGCACAGTCGGGGCGAAAGATCCGCTGATAGCCGCAGACGATTTCATCATCGGTTACGAAAGGGCGCTGCCGAAAAGCCGCCCCCTTAAGGATCCCCCGGCCGCATCGCCGGTAGCGCATCAGAATATTTCAGATTGTAAAGGAGAAAAAACGGAGGCACCCAGATAGGGTGTCTCCGCAAATTTATGATTGTTCTCTGGAGGGGAAGGCTTTGCGCTTACAGGTGCAGAACCCGATCCTTGATCTCCTGGGTACGACCCTGGTTCCAGAACTGGGTGCCGATGTAGCCGCAGGTACGTCTGGCCACGTTCATCTTGCTCTGGTCGGTGTTGCCGCACTGGGGGCACACCCAGACCAGCTTGCCGTCCTCATCCTCCCGGATGGAAATCTCGCCGTCGTAGCCGCAGACCTGGCAGTAATCGGACTTGGTGTTCAGCTCGGCATACATGATGTTGTCGTAGATGAACTGCATGACCTCCAGCACCGCGTCGATGTTCTGCTGCATGTTGGGCACCTCCACATAGCTGATGGCGCCGCCGGGAGACAGCTGCTGGAACTCGGACTCGAAGGCCAGCTTGGTGAAGGCATCGATCTGCTCGCTGACATGGACGTGGTAGGAATTGGTAATATAGCTCTTGTCCGTAATGCCGGGGATCAGGCCGAACCGCTTTTGCAGGCACTTGGCAAACTTATAGGTGGTGGACTCCAGAGGCGTGCCGTACAGGGAGTAGTCGATATTCTCCGCCGCCTTCCACTGGGCGCACTTGTCGTTCATCTTCTGCATGACGGACAGGGCGAAGGGCTTGGCGGAGACGTCGGTGTGGGACTTGCCGGTCATGTACTTGACGCACTCATAAAGGCCGGCGTAGCCCAGGGAAATGGTGGAATAGCCGCCGTAAAGGAGCTTGTCAATGGGCTCGCCCTTCTGAAGTCTTGCCAGAGCGCCGTACTGCCACAGGATGGGTGCCGCGTCGGACAGGGTGCCCTTCAGCCGCTCGTGACGGCACTGGAGCGCCTGGTGGCACAGCTCCAGCCGCTCCTCAAAAATCTGCCAGAACTTGTCCACATCCCGGCCAGAGGACAGCGCCACATCCACCAGGTTAATGGTGACCACGCCCTGGTTGAACCGGCCGTAATACTTGGGCTTCCCCGGCTCGTAATTCTTGGCGTTGGCAATGTTGTCCCAGCCGTTGCCGGAACGGTCAGGGGTCAGGAAGCTCCGGCAGCCCATGCAGGTGTACACGTCGCCGTGACCCGGAGTCTCCCCCTTGGACAGCTTATATTCCCGCATCTTCTTCTCGCTGATATAGTCGGGCACCATCCGCTTGGCGGTGCACTCGGCGGCAAGCCGGGTCAGATACCAATAGGGAGTGCCCTCCCGGACGTTGTCCTCTTCCAGCACATAGATGAGCTTGGGGAAGGCCGGGGTGATCCAAACGCCCTTCTCGTTTTTCACGCCCTCGTAGCGCTGGCGCAGGGTCTCCTCGATGATCATAGCCAGGTCTTTTTTCTCCTGCTCGTTTCTGGCCTCGTTCAGGTACATGAAGACGGTAATGAAGGGAGCCTGGCCGTTGGTGGTCATGAGCGTCACCACCTGGTACTGGATGGTCTGCACGCCCCGGCGCACCTCCTCCCGGAGCCGATCCTCCACCACCTTGGACACGGTTTCCTCATCCGGCGCAATGCCGAAGACGTTCAGCTCCCGCTCCACGGTCTTACGGATCTTTTCCCGGCTGATCTGGACAAAGGGAGCCAGGTGGGTCAGAGAAATGGACTGGCCGCCATACTGGTTGGAGGCCACCTGGGCAATGATCTGGGTAGCGATGTTGCAGGCGGTGGAGAAGGAATGGGGCTTCTCGATAAGGGTGCCGGAAATGACGGTGCCGTTTTGCAGCATATCGTCCAGGTTTACCAGGTCGCAGTTGTGCATGTGCTGGGCATAGTAGTCGGAATCGTGGAAATGGATGATGCCCGCCTCATGGGCAGCCACGATCTCCTGGGGCAGCAGAATCCGGTTGGTGATGTCCTTACTCACCTCGCCTGCCATATAGTCCCGCTGGACGGCGTTGATGGTGGGATTCTTATTGGCGTTCTCCTGCTTGACCTCCTCGTTGTTGCACTCGATGAGGCTCAGGATCCGGTCGTCGGTGGTGTTGGACTGGCGAGCCAGAGAACGGATGTAGCGGTAGGTGATGTATTCCTTGGCCACCTCGAAGGCGCCGTGCGCCATGATGGCCTTCTCCACCAGATCCTGAATTTCCTCCACCGAGGGGCTGCGCCCCATTTCCTCGCAGGAAATCTGGACGCTCTCGGAGATCCGCTGAATCTGCAAAGGGGTCATGCGCACCTTCTCGTCCGTGGCTTCATTGGCCTTGGTCACGGCCATGACAATCTTATCAATGTCAAAAACAGCCTCCGCGCCGTTTCGTTTAATGATCTTCATAGGGTAACTCCTCCTTAGGTCGGGATTGGGTCGAAGATTCGAACTGGGCTTATTATACTAGATATTGTGGTTTTGTCAAGTAGTAAACACAAAATACAGTGTCTTCCTTTTCGGCGGAAAAAAGTTCGCTTTTCCCGCCCGGTTTCTCAAGCCCCAGGAACCCGGAAAACCGAACCCTTTTTCTCCCTTTTGTGAAAGAAAGGTTTGAAATCGGCGAGGGAATATAGTATAATCACAAAAAGCGCATTTACATAACCCCTCCCGTTTCCCCATGAAAAATGAAAGGAGTCATTTCCGTGAGAAAAAATTTCGGCATTTTGCCATCCGGCGAGGAAGCCACCCTCTACACCATATCCTGTGGTGGGATCACCGCCCAGATCACCGACTACGGCGCAACCCTTGTGAGCCTTCTGGTACCCGACAAGGCGGGAACCCTCGCCGATGTGGTGCTGGGCTACGACGATTGCAATGGCTACGCCGCAGGCGACGCCTGCCTGGGTGCTACCGTAGGCCGGAACGCCAACCGGATCGCGGGAGCCGCCTTCACCCTGGGCAAGAAGGCTGTCCATCTGACCCCCAATGAAAACGGCAACAACCTTCACTCCGGCCCGGATATGTACTTCAAGCGGATGTGGACTTTGATTTCCGCCTCCGATACCGCCGTCACCTTCGGCCTGCACAGCCCTCACGGCGACCAGGGCTTCCCCGGAAACGCGGACATCCGGGTGACCTACAGTCTGGACGCCACCGGCGGCGTGCACATTGTCTACGACGCCCAGTGCGACCAGGACACCGTGCTCAATCTGACGAATCACAGCTATTTTAACCTCCGGGGGCAGGCTCACACCGACTCCGCCATGGAGCAGCTGCTTTCTCTGCCCGCCCGGTTCTTTAACCCCGACGATGTCCAGGCCATCCCCACCGGGGAAAAGCGGAGCGTGGAGGGCACCCCCATGGACTTCCGCAGTCCCAAGGCCATCGGTCAGGAGCTTCACGCGGATTACGAGCCTCTGAAGCTTCAGGGGGGCTACGACCACAATTTTGAGGTCTTCTGCAATCCCTGCGCCCAGCTGACCGACCCGGTATCCGGCCGGAGCATGGCGGTCTACACCGACTGCCCGGGCATTCAGTTCTACTCCGGCAATTTCCTGAACGAAACCGGCAAGGGCGGCGTTTATTACGGCAAGAATTCCGGTGTGGCTCTGGAAACCCAGTTCTACCCCGATGCCGTCCATCACCCGGACTGGCCTCAGCCCGTGACCCCCGCCGGGGAAAAATACCACAGCGAGACCGTCTATCGGTTTCACTGGTAAGATTTCGGAGGAAGCGTAACCCGCTTCCTCCTTTTAGCACTTCCGGCCATCGTCTGCATAAACTGTCCTGTAAGCCTATGCTTGGGTGCCCCGGCTCACGCCGGGCTGCCCTATCTTCATTCGGGAGGTTTTTCCATGCCAGACCAATGCCGGGACACGCCGCGCTGCGACGGCAGCCAGCAGACCATGTCCATCCACACCCGAAAAATCACCGACTCCTGCCGGGATAAGGACTGTATTGAGGATCTGCGGGTCTATCTCACCGCCGGCTCTCAGGAGCTTCTGGACACCGCGGCCAATGTCCGGGTTCGCAGTGCCGAGCTGATCCATACGGATATCGATGTGGAGCCGGTGGCCTTTGACCGGAACCACTACTGCATCGACATCACCTTCTACTACCGGATTCTGGCGGATGCCCTGGTCGGCGCCTGCCGCCCCACCACCCTGTATGGCCTTGGGGTCTTCAGCAAGCGGGCGGTGCTCTGCGGCGAGGACAGCCGGGCCCACATTTTCCGCAGCAGCACCCGCATTTCCCAGCTGGACGGCTGCGCCACCAGTACCGCCAACCGGCCTACCGCCGTGGTGGAGGTCACTGCCTACAATTAGGTATGCCCAAAAAGTCCCTTCTCCCCTAGGAAAAATTACTTGTTTGGGTCAGTGACCCGGGTTGTTGCCTACAATTCGCAAGGTGACAAATCCAGCCCATATCCAAAGCCAAAACCTTCGTACTCTAAACCGAAGGTTTTGGCTTTTTTCTTCCCCTACCCAGGAGCAGTAAGAAAATGTAGCAAATTGGGTGGGAAATCGGCCTTTGTTTCTTTTGAGAGCGGCGAATAAAATGCCGCCCGTGTGTTTTCCCATGGGGGACTTTTTAAGGGAATACAGGGCGACGAAACCACGAAAATCAACACTTATTTTTCAATGAAGGAGGTCATCAAAGTGGCAGTTTTCCGCATTGAGCGAAACCGGGATTATACGGTCATGTCCAATCATCATCTGCGGGATACCGGGCTGTCCTTGAAGTCCAAGGGGCTGCTTTCCATGATGCTGTCCCTCCCGGAGGAGTGGAACTACACCACAAGAGGACTGGCGGCTATCTGCAAGGAGGGGGCCGACTGCATCGGATCGGCCCTTCGGGAGTTGGAGCAGGCGGGGTACATTGTCCGCAGCCGTATCCGGGACAGCAAGGGAAAGATCGTGGATGTGGAGTACATCATCTACGAAACACCCCACAAGCCCAAGCCACAGTCGGCACCGCCGAGGCCGGAGCGTCCAGGTACGGAAAACCCGGATATGGATACCCCGTGTCCGGAAATGACCGCACAATTAAATAAAGATAGAGAAAAGAAAGATATATCAAAGAAAGATTTAGGGTCTATCTGAAAACCGTCAACACGCCCAAACAGCGGGTCTTTTCCACCTGCTGGGCACCATTTTTTCTTGCAATACGCAGAGTATTCCTGCAAAAAAATGGCTTCATCAGGCAGAAAATCCCTCGCCGTTGGTCATATTCCCGGTTTTCAGATAGACCCTAGAAAATACGGATGAAATCTATCCTATCCCATCGTATCGCCCTTCCCAGGAAACGGGGATGGGAACGGATGGGATGGAAGCCAGAGATCAGTATCGGGATATTCTCTTGGATAACATCGACTATGACATTCTTATTCAGAATCCCCAGATCGATCAGGAACAGCTGGACGAGATCGTGGAGATCCTGGTGGATACGGTTTGCACCTCCCGGAAAACCATCCGAATTGCCAGTGACGATTTCCCGGCAGAGGTGGTTCGCTCCCGGTTTTTGAAACTGACGGGCAGCCACATCCAGTATGTGCTTCTTAACAAAGGATTGAATGTTCTCCTAGGTGAAAACGGGTGTGGTAAAACAACCATCATTAATGCTCTCCGTCTCCTTTTCCGTGATCCAGAGGCAAACTATATGTGCTCACCAGACGATTTTTATTGCTCACTGGATAAAACTCAAAAATCGTACACCATTGAAATTGATGCCGTATTGCCAGAACTAACTGAGGATGAAAAAATAATGTTGTCGTTATAGGCAGAGCCCAGGTAACGGCAGGGGGCGATTTTCAGCAGCTCCCCGCTCCAGCTGTTCAGCACCGGCAGGGTTCTTTCGATGGTGGGAAGATA
>CAKTXO010000067.1 GCA_934630985.1 uncultured Oscillospiraceae bacterium
AGGCACCTACCGAGGCTCCTACGGAAGCCCCGGCGGCGCCGACCCAGGCTCCCACCGAGACACAGTCCACCGAGCCCCCGGTTCAGGTCTTCGCTGAGCCTGCCCGGGACGAGGCCGTGGCGGCGGTGCAGGCCATGATCGACGCCCTGCCCGACGTGAGCCACATGTCGGAAAGCTACCTGGACGCTCTGGTAGAGGCGTACTCTGCCTATGATGCCCTGAGTGAATCCCAGCAGGCGAAGATCACCGGCGTGGAGAAGCTGGAAGCCTTGTTCGGTTGGGTGAACAGCCAGGTGTCCACCCTGGCGACGGAGGAAACCATCACCGGCGGGGTGAACTGGAACGACCGGACCTTCACCAAGCCCGTCAAGCTCACCGGGAACACCACTCTGACGCTGACTGGCACCAACCGAATCGAGTGCGATCAGCCCCTGGATTTGAATGGCTTCGACCTGACCATCCAGGGCAGCGGTACCCTGGAGCTGGTGGGCAGTAATGATGATGGCAGCTACTACAACTCAGGTGCCATTTATGACAACACCTGGACCGGCACCGGCTACACCGGCGGCGGAATGGTCATCGAAAGCGGCACGGTCATTGCCCGTGCTGACGTGTACAATGCCGTTGCTGTCCGCTATCTGCATATGACCGGCGGTAAGCTGGAGGCTTACGGCGCTCGTGCCGGCATTGTCACCACGGAACTCCAAATGACAGACGGAAGCCTCTACGCTACAGGCAACAGCAAGTGCGGCATCAATATACACAGCGCTCCTCGTGTCGTTTCCGTGAATGGCCTGAAGATCCTGGTCTCCAACGAGCCGAATGCCCAGGACGCGAACATGGAGGACGGAACCACAAGCCAGATCCAGGATTCGGAGAAGAAGACCGTGGCCATCGGTAAATTCTCCACCAGCCCCAGTATATCCGTCCAGCCCCAGCAGGGCTACCTCTATGAGGCCACGGCCAAGACCGCTACCTTCGCCCTATCCGGCAGGAATGTGGATCTGTCCGCCCTGAACCTCGAATGGACCGGCTCCCATGCCGGCCTGAAGGCCTCTGCCGACGGCAAGACCCTTACCGTTACGACAGACAAAACCGTACAGGCGGGGACCTATGGCCTGAAGGTCAGCGCCGGTGGGGCCAGCAGGACCGCCGTGGTTACCGTCTCCGGCCCGCCCATCTGCATTTACGATCGGCCGGTGGATACGATCAGCACGGATCCGGAGGCCGGGGAGGTCCGCGTGTCCGCCTACCTGACGGATGGCCACACCGGCTCCATCGACTTCCAGTGGAAGCAGGAAGACGATACCGTGATGGCGGGATACACCCAGGAGAACGTGCCGCTCTATGATCTGGTTGAGCTGGGAATGCTGACCCAGGACGCGAGCAAGCCCTGGCTGCAGTACATCCGGATCTACTGCACCCTGTCCTACGACGGCTACAGCCTGAATACGAACACGGTTACCCTCGGGCTCAACAGCTGCGCACATGAACGGGCAAACCCCAACGGCAACTGCAAGAACTGCGGGGAACCTTGCAGCTCGGATCCGCTGCTGGTGTGCGAGGACGGCTTACACTACACCGTGCAGGATACTTCCGGAATCGGCGCGGCTATGGTGGGCGGCCATCTGGTAGCTGGCGGAACCTTCTACCTGACGAAGGACATAACCCATAGAAGCCTTGACGCGAGCAACTACACGGCAGGCGACAAGGACGTGACCCTGGATTTGCAGAAACATACCCTGGAAAGCCTGAACATGGGCAACTTCCCCTACGGCAGCTTCACCCTGAAAAACGGCACGCTGAACCAGTGCGTCTACAGCGACGCGACAGAAGGCAAGCTGATCCTGGACGGCGTGACCTTTATGGCCGCCTATGCAACCACCAATAGCTACCTGGATATCACTGTCCAGGGAGAGTCGGTCTTCAAAGAAAAGGTTTCCTTCAGCAGCTATGAAGACGTTGTCCACCTGCGGGGCGGTACCTTCCGGAAGGGAATCAATGTGACCACCGGTGAGGAGGCGCTGGCTCTTCTGGACGAGGGCTTCGCCTATCAGAATTCCAAGGGCAGCATTGTGGATGCCTCCATTCCGGAAAATCTCGGCGGCGAAATCCAGGTGGTGGCGCACACATGCAAGTATGTGAACGGTAAGTGCGAGTGCGGCCGCACCTGTGACCACGTTGATAAGGTGGGTGACGACGGCTACTGCACCTTCTGCCATGCGCTGGTCGTGCCTTACGCCATCGGCGAAGACCGGTACACCAGCCTGGAAGATGCCCTGACCGCCGCCAACGCCGGGGACACCATCACCCTCCGGGGCGACTTCTATCAGGGCAGCAAAACCGTGGAGATCAATAAGAACGTGACCCTGGATCTGGGCAACCATACCCTGACCGGCGATGCCGATGGCGCGCCGGTGCTGCGGGTACTGGCAGAGAATGTGACCATCCGGAACGGCACCGTGCAGAATACCCGCACCGCCAAGTCCAGTCCGGCGGTGACGGTGGGCAAGTTGGATGCCGTTGGGGTGCTGACCGTGAAAAGCGTCACCTTCATCGGAAGCAGTGACGGAAATACCCCCCAGCAGTACGCCCTCAACATTTACAACGGTCATGCCAAGGTAGAAAGCGGCACCTTCACCGGCGGTATCTATGTGGAGGGCAGTCTGGACATGACCGGCGGCTCCGCCACCAGACTGGATCTGGGCTATGTCATGGGCAAGGCAGAGCTGTCCGGCGGCAGCTTTGACAGCATCAACCTCAACGATTCCGACAACGCAAACTACGCGGATTTGCTGGCCGATGGCTATGCCTATCAGTCTGGCACCGGCATGGTGAAGCCGGCGGGCATGAACAATTCCACCAAGGTGGGGATCGTCAAATGTACCCACCCGGATGGCCTGACGGCAGACACCGCCTGTCCCTACTGCGGCAAGAAATGCGGTCATGAGAATATCAATCAGACCACCGGCCTGTGCCCGGAATGCGGCTACCAGAAGGCGGTCTCCCTGACCGTGGATGGGACGACCACCTGTTACGATACCTTCCCCGATGCCGCCGCCGCGGCCTATGGTCAGACCGGCGCGCTGCTGACCCTCCTGAAGGACGAGGTGCTGACCGACGACAACCGCATACCCGAATTCAAGAGAGGCTCGGTCACAGTTGACTGGAAGGGTCATACCCTTTCCAGCACCGCTACCCGCAAAAAAACCATGCTTTGGATTGCCGGTACAGCGGATGTGACCCTGAAGGACAGCTCCGGCAACAATGCCGGCGGCATGAACAGTGTCGGTGCGGCGATCAATATTTCCGGCGGCTTTACCGGCAGCCTGAAGATTAAAGGCGGCACCTACGCCAACCTTGTGACGGCTCAGAGCGGTGCCGTTGGGATTCAGATCAGCGGCGGCGTATTCGTCAATACGGACAAGTGCGATTCCCTCACTGCCCTGTGGTGCGGCGGCGGAAAACTGGCCGACATGATGGCACCGGGCTGTGCCCTGGCCAAGGATGCTGAGGGCGAGGAGCTGGTCGACCTCTATGCTGGCAGCGGCTCGCCGAAGCGTACCACCGTCTATGTGGTTCCCCACGCTTCCCATAACTTCGATGAAAGCGGCAAGTGCGCCTGCGGCGCGGCGGCTTCCGTTCAGGTGGAGGCCGGGACGGGCAGCGTCTACTATGGCGATTTTGAGTCAGCGGTCAACCAGGCCAAGACCCTGCCCGGCTCTACGGTGCGTCTTCTGAAGGACGTGACCCTTTCCGGGGATAGCGGTATCTATATTGACGGCGACACCTTCACCATCGACTGGAACGGCCACACCCTTTCCGGCAGCTTCTGGGGCAATCTGCTGACCATCACCGACACGGCCAACGTGACTTTGACGGACGGCTCCAACACCAATACCGGCGGCGCGCGCCAGACCGGCAAAGGCGCGGCGGTGTACATTGCCGTGAGAAGCGAAGGCAGCGTGAATATCAAGGGCGGCACCTATTCTCCCAATGTGACGCGGTCGGATCGCTGCTATGGCTCCGCCCAGATCAGCGGCGGTATCTTCAAGAACCCCGAAGGCTATGGCCAAACCTTTGCCCTTTATGATCTAGGCGGCAGCCCCCTGTCGGGTATGCTGGCTCCCAACACGGCCTTTGCCTACAAGGCGGACGGCAGCGATCTTCTGAATGCCTACGATGCGAGCCAGTCGAATGCCTACACAACCGTCTACGCGGTTCCCCACACTTCCCATACCTTCGATGAAAACAGCGGCAAGTGTGCTTGCGGCTACCCCTGCCCCCACCAGTGGACGGACGGCGTGTGCGATCTGTGCAACAAGGTCTGTGACCACGAAGAGTGGACAGACGGCAAGTGCACGACCTGCGGCTATGTCTGCCCCCACGAGGACGTAACGGAAAATTACACCTGCGATACCTGCGGTATGACCATGACCGTCATGGTGGAGACCGAGGACGGCGATGTGACCTACACCACCGACCTGGCCGCCGCCCTGAATAACGCCGAGGACGGCACCACCGTGAAGCTGCTGGGCGACGTTGTTCTGACGAAGAATGTGGAGATCAGCGGAGGCAATAAGACCGTCACCCTGGACATGAACAACCATAACATTGCCCAGAACGGAGACCTTTGCATTGGCGGCGAGTCCACCTCCAATGCGGGCAAGCCCGCAAAGCTCATCATCAAAGGCTCCGGCGATCTGCCCAGGGCCGTGAATGTGTTTGCAAGCGGCAAGCTGGATCTGTCTGGCTGGACGGGAACGGCGACTTATGTCAACCTGTCGAATGTCTGTGAGCTTGTTGGCCCCACCGGAGACGGCTATATTGGGGAACTGAGCATTGGCAACTGGAGAAACGGCAATGTGGGCTCCATTGTCCTCCAGGGCGGCAGCATCGGCCAGCTTTGGCTGAACAGCTTTGAGGATTTCCAGATGCCCCTGGGAAGCCTGCTGGAATCCGGCTATGCGGTCAAGAGCGGCAACGAATACCTGCCTTATGACCGGGCTATCGTGTACAGCTACTCCGGCACGTCGGATAATATTCTTTACAACCTGACCATCGAACCCTGCTCCCACCCCAACCCGGATAGCTCCGGCCGCTGCACCTACTGCAACACTACAGGCATTGTGGCCACCGTGACCAAGGACGGCGTGACCGCCGGCTATACCGATTTCCAATCGGCGCTCGACGAGATTTGCGATGGCAAGCGCGGCACACTGAAGCTGCTGAAGGATGTACCCGTGGAGGAAGGTTACCACTTTGGTAGGATAAGCGGCACTCTGGATCTGAACGGCAAGGATCTGGCGGGCAAGCTGGTATGCGCCCAGGGAAGCAATTTGCAGATCGTAAACAGAGGCAGTGACATGTCCGGAATGGGGAAGCTGGAGGTGTGGAACGGCGCAAAGGTGACCATTGCCGATACCGCCGGAAGCATCCACTTCAGCAAGGTGACAGTTGAAAGCGGCTCCCTGGCAAACCTGCTGCCCGAGGGCGGTGCCTACTTCAGGACTGACAGGCAAACCTGGATTCCCGTCGCAGAGGCGGCCACGAAGCGGACTTTGGAAAATGTAGCTGTGAAGGAAGTCCCCGTCAAGAGCGTGACCCTCACCGCCAACAAAACCTCTGTCCCCTACGGTGAAAGTCAGACCGTGAGCCTGAGTGCCGACTATGTGCTGGGCACGGGCTACAACACCGCCGACGTTAGCTGGTGTGAGGCCTTCCCTGCCGCTTACACTCCCTTTACGGAAACCGGAACCAGCTTCACCCTGCCTGCGGACGTGAGCGCGGGCGTGCATACCTACCGGGTCTCCGTCACCGCGGGCGGCTACACCCTGAGCAAGGACATCCAGATCACCGTGACCAAGGCTCCGGGCACTCTGGAAAACAAGGACTATCCCACCCAGTTTACCTACGGCGAAACGGTTCCCACCCCCAAGGCCGAGAACTTCATCACCAATAACCCGGATGGTGCTTTCCTCTACTGGTGGACAACAGAAACCGGTTCCATACTGGAAGCGGGTGCGAACCCGATATCTGCCGGAACCTATACCCTGGATGTGGTGGTAAAGGCGAACGGCAACTATGAGACCGTTCAGAAGAGCTTCACTGTGACCGTCAGCCCGCTGGAAATCACCAAGGAGAATATCGTCTATGACCTGGGCGAGGCTCTCATTTACAACGGCAAGTCCCAGAAAGCCACGTTCCGGAGCATTACGGTCAACGGTATGCCGCTGAATTACACGCTCACCGGCAACACCGCCACCAACGCGGGAAGCTACACCATGACCGTCACCGGCGAGGGCAGCTTCACCGGCTCCGTGGAAATTCCCTGGGAGATTCAGCCCAGAAGCCTGAAGTATGCCGAGATCACCCAGGGTGACAGCCTGACCTACAACGGCCGGACGCAGACCCAGACCGTGGCCTCCGTCACCGTGGACGGCATGGACAGAGCGCTGACCCCGGGCGTGGATTTCCAGGTCAGCGGCAACACCGGCACCAATGCCAAGGACTATATGCTGACGGTCAAACCCGCAAGCAATAACTTTACCGACGCCGCGCATCAGCTCTGGAGCATTGCCCCCATGGATATCTCGAAAGCCAATAAGATGACAATCGACTATGACGACCTGACCTACAACGGCAAGCCCCAGACCCCCACCGGTGTTACTGTCATTGTGAACGGCCTGAACGTGACGGTGGATGTCACCGCCGCGCCGCAGACCGATGCCGGATTACATGACATAACCGTCACCGGCAAGGGCAACTTCACCGGCACCTTGAAAGCGGGTTGGCGCATTGACCGCAAGAGCATTGAAGACGCGACCGTCACCCTGGGCGACAGCCTGACCTACAACGGCCAGGAGCAGACCCAGAACGTGGCTTCCGTCACCGTGGATGGCATAGAAGGCGCGCTGGTCAAGGGCACAGATTTCGGGATTACAAGCAACACCGGCACCGATGCTCAGGGCTACGTCCTGACCGTCACCGGCAGCGGCAACTTCACCGGCAGAAAGTATGTGCCCTGGGCCATTGCCCGCAAGGACATTGCAAATGCCAAGATCACCCTGGGCGACAGCCTGACCTACAATTTCGAGAAGCAGACCCAGACGATCGCCTCTGTCACCATGGACGGCCTGGATGTGCCGAACTACACTGTCACCGGGAACACCGGCAAGGATGCCAATGACTACACCCTGACCGTCAAAGCCGACGGCAACTTCATCGGCACCCAGACGGCAAAGTGGAACATTGCGCCTATGGATATCTCGAATGAGCGAGTGCTAATCCAAAGTAATGACGTGAGCAGAGGCCTGATCTACAATGG
>CAKTXO010000068.1 GCA_934630985.1 uncultured Oscillospiraceae bacterium
GAAGGCTCTCTTGCCCAGAAGCTGGAGGAGCTGTCTTTGCTGATGGCAGGCTACGACAGCCTCTGCGCCCGGGGAAAACGGGATCCCAGAGATCAGATGACCTGGCTTTTAGAGCAGTTGGAAGAGGGTACCTTTGCCCAGGAGCATGTATTCTACATAGACGGTTTCCCGGATTTTACCAGACAAAATCTGGCGATTCTGGAATTTCTGATGGAAAACGCAAAGGATGTCACTATCAGCCTGAACTGCGATCGGATTGACTCCAAGCTGCTGGCCTTTGAAAAGGCCGGACAGACGGCAAAGCTATTGTATAACGCCGCCAAGCGGGCGGGGGTTCCCGTTTCCGTGGAGGTGATTGCGCCCAGGCAAGACGGATTGCACTCTGTCCGGGAAAAGCTGTTCCAGGGGAGTATTGTGCAGGGGGAGGCCGGAGATGCGGTGAGGCTGGTTCGCCGAACCAGCGTTTATGCCGAGTGCCTGTTGGCGGCGCACCGGGTGCGGGAGCTGGCGGCAGATGGGGCAAGGTATCGGGACATTGCGGTGGTGTGCACGGATATGGGGGCCTATCAGCCCTTCATGGATTTGGTGTTCCACCGGTTTCACATTCCGCTGTACCGTTCGGGCACCGAGGAAATCCTGACCACCGGTGTCATCGCCACGGTGATCGCCGGCCTGGAAGCGGCGGTAGGGGGCTTTGAGCTTCGGGATGTGCTGGGGTATCTGCGTTCTCCGCTGTCGCCGTTGGACGTGGACACCTGTGACCAGGTGGAAAACTACGCCGTCACCTGGGCTCTGCGGGGGAAGGCATGGACGGAAAACTGGACGGGTCATCCGGATGGCCTTGGCGGCGTGTGGGATGAGGATTCCCAGACCCGGCTGGCGGCTCTGAATGCCGCCCGGGCCCAGACGATTGACCCGCTCGTCCGGCTGCGGAATCGGTTCCGGGAGGCAACCTGCCTGAAGCAGCAGGTTTTGGGGCTCTACGAATTTTTGAAGGAAATCTGTCTTGCGGAAAGGCTCACCGATCTTGCCCGGGAATTGGAAGCAGAGGGGGAGCCCCGACAGGCTCAGATTTTGAATCAGCTGTGGGAGATTCTGATTTCCGCTCTGGAGCAGATGTATGCGGTGCTGGGGGATACGGCCTGGGAGACGGAGCATTTTGTGCGGCTTCTGCGGCTGCTGCTGAGCCAGTACGACGTGGGCACCATTCCGCCGGTGCTGGATGCGGTGCAGATGGGCCCGGTGGATGCCATGCGCTGCAACCGGCAGGCGCATCTGATTGTGCTGGGTGCGGAGGAAGGAAAGCTTCCCGGCTACAGCGGCTCCGCCGGTGTGTTAACAGATCAGGAGCGGGTGCAGCTGCGCTCCCTGGGAGTGCCTCTCACCGGTGGCTCCGTAGAGGGCATTCAGGCAGAATTCGCGGAGATTTACGGCGTGTTCTGCGGGGCGCGGCAATCCATTCTCGTCAGCTGCGCCGGGGAGCAGCCATCCTTTCTATATCATCGGCTGGCGAAGCTGGCAGGCGGCGAGACCGAGACAGTGAGCCTTCCGGGCTTTGCCCAGGCGGACGGAACCGAGGCGGGGGTCTATCTTGCCCGGTGGGACGCGGAGAGCCTGGCGGAAAGGCTGGATGTGCTTCCCGGCTATCGGGAGACGGAGGGCGCAAAGGGCTATACCCTGGGAAGGGTTGCGCGGAACAGCGTGGAGGGGCTCTATGGCAGGACGCTGAATCTGTCCGCCTCTCAGATCGACCGGCAGGCGGAGTGTCGGCTTTCCTATTTTCTGAAATACGGTCTTCGTGCCCGGGAACGGAAGCAGGCGGCCATCGACCCGGCGGAATTCGGTACTTATGTCCATGCGGTTCTGGAAAATACTGCCCGGTGCGTCCGGGATATGGGCGGTTTTCACAACGTTACGCTGGAAGAAACCATGAAAATTGCCCATGATTTCAGTGAGCGTTATGCCGATGAGCGGTTCCGGCAGCTGGACAGCCAGCGGATGAGCTACCTCTTCCGCCGGAATCTGGAGGAGCTGGACATGGTGGTTCGGGAACTGTGGGCGGAGCTGAGCCAGTCGGAGTTCCAACCGGAGCAGTTTGAGCTGGGCTTTGGCCGGGGGGAGAAAATGCCTGCCATTGCCATTGAAAATCCGGAAATGAACGCAGTTCTTCGGGGCTTTGTGGATCGGGTGGATGTGTGGGATTCCGAGGCCAGCACCTATTATCGGGTGGTGGACTACAAAACCGGAAAAAAGGATTTTGACTACTGCGACGTGTTCAACGGCGTGGGGCTGCAAATGCTTCTGTACCTCTTTGCTTTGGCAGAGGGCGGCGAGGGGCTGCTGGGCGATCACCCGATTCCAGCGGGGGTGCAGTATTTTCCGGCCCGGGCTCCCTATCTTTCGGCGGAAGGCAGGCTTAACGAGGAGCAGGCGGAAAAGGAACGCTCAGTCCAGTGGAAGCGAAAAGGACTGCTTCTGAAGGACGAGGCGGTGCTGAAAGCCATGGAGCCGGGAGAAAATTCCGCAAGACTTTGCTGCACCGTCAAAAAGGACGGAAGCCTGTCCGGCGATATCGCGGACAGAGATCAGCTGAAGCTGCTGAAGAAATTCGTGTTCCGGGTGCTCAGCCGGATGGTGGAGGACATTGCCTCCGGAGATGTGGAGCCCAATCCCTACACCCGGGGCACCAGCCACAACGCCTGCGCCTTCTGCCCCTATGGGGCGGTGTGCCATCAGGCGGACGTGGAGGGCAGACGCAATTATAAGGCCATGACCGCCCAGCGGTTCTGGGAGGAAGTGGAAAAGGAGATGAACACCCATGGCTGAGAAGCTGACACCCCAGCAGGAGCAGGCGGTCACCAATCGGGGCGGGCGGCTGCTGGTTTCCGCCGCTGCCGGTTCGGGAAAAACCAAGGTGCTGATCGACCGGCTGATGACCTATCTGACGGATCCCAATGACCCTGCCAATCTGGATGATTTTCTGATGATTACCTACACCAAGGCCGCCGCGGCGGAACTCCGGGGGAAAATCGCCAAAAAGCTCAGCGAGCGGATTGCCCAGGAGCCGGAGAAGACCCATCTGCAAAAGCAGATGCAGCGGCAGTTTCTGGCGAAAATTTCTACGGTTCACGGCTTCTGCTCGGATATTCTCCGGGAATATGCTTATCGGCTGGATATTCCGGCGGATTTCCGGGTGGCAGACGAAAACGAGTGCCGGGAAATCCGGGAGCGGGTGCTGGAGGATCTTCTTGACCGGGCCTATGAAAGCGAGGACGTCCCGGAATTCCGAGCCTTTATCGAGTCCCAGGGTCTGGGTCGGGACGACCGGCTGGTGCCGCAAATTATCGAAAAGGTCTATGACAGCGCCCGGTGCCATCTGAACCCCCAGGGCTGGCTGCAGGAATGCCTGGAACTGCTGGAAACGGCGGAAATTCAGGATGCCGGACAGACGATCTGGGGAAAGAGTCTGATGGACGACCTGGACGAATATCTGGACAGTCAGATTTCCATATTCCGCCAGTGTATCCGGCGGCTGGAGTGCTGCGACGGGCTGGAAAAACCGATTCTCAATTTTCAGGATACCCTTCATCAGCTGGAAAGCATGAAGGAAAAAACCACCTGGGACGAGATCGTGGCCGGGCGGAATGTGAACTACGGCAGGCTGGTATTCCCCAAAAAGAGTGCTGACCCGGAGCTTGCGGAGCGGGTCAAGGCCGCCCGGAATGCCTGCAAAGCGGGGCTGGAAAAGATGCTGCGCAATTTCACTGACGATTCCGCCCAGATTCTTGCCGATCTGCGCCAGTCGGCGGAGGGAGCCCAGGGGCTCGTGTGTCTGGTGGAGCAGTTTTCTCAGGATTATCGCCGAGCCAAGAGAAGCCGGAGAATTCTGGATTTCAGCGATTTGGAGCAGTACACCCTGGATTTGTTGGTAGGAAAATCCCGGGGAACGCCAACCGTAGCAGCGGGGGAAATTGGCAGTCGGTTCCGGGAAATCCTGGTGGACGAATACCAGGACTCCAACGCGGTGCAGGATGCCATTTTTGACGCCCTCAGCCGAAAACGGCAGAACTGCTTTCTGGTAGGCGATGTAAAACAGTCTATCTATCAGTTCCGGCTGGCAGACCCGGGAATTTTTCTGGAAAAATACAACCAATACGGAAGCCCGGAGGAGGCTCAGCCCGGAGAGGGACGGAAGGTGCTGCTCAGCCACAATTTTCGCTCCGGCGCGGAGGTCATTGAAGGGGTGAATCAGGTATTCACCGCCTGTATGACCCCGAAGGTGGGGGGGCTGTACTACACCGAAGCGGAGGCTCTCCGGGAGGGCGTGCCCCATGTCCGTCTGCCGGAGCCGGGGGTGGAGCTGTACGCCTTGGAGACGGTTTCTGATACCTATGCCGAGGAGGCGGACTTCGTTGCCGGACGGATTCAGGAAATGTTGGATTCCGGTACGTTAATCCGGGGAAAGGAGAGCCTGCGGCCGGTGGGGCCGGAGGATATCGTGATCCTTCTGCGCTCTCCGGGCAGTGCTGCCGGATATTTCCAGCGGGCGCTGGAAAACCGGGGTATTCGCTGCACCACAGGGGGCGGAACGGATTTGCTGCAAACCCGGGAGGTGGAGACCCTGCGAAGCCTTTTGCAGACCGTTCAGAATCCCAGGCAGGACATCCCGCTGCTCAGCATTCTGGCAAGCCCGGTGTTCGGCCTTACCGCGGACGATCTGGCAAAAATCCGGGCAGGGAAGACCAAGGAGAGTTTTTACGATGCCCTGCTGGAAAGCCGGGAGCCAAAGGCAGAGAAATTCCTCCGGGTGCTGGAGCTGCTTCGCCGGGAAGCTAGGTACAGCACCCTGACAGGTCTTCTGGAAACCTGCCTGACGCAGACCCGAATGGACAGCCTCTTTGCCGCTATGCCCGGAGGCGAGACCCGGGCGGAAAATTTACAGACCTTCTTCCAATACGCCTGTGACTTTGAAAACGGCACCCACCGGTCGCTGGCGGCCTTTTTGGATCATTTGGACAGAATGCAGGAGCGGGGGCTGGTGGTCTCCGGTACGGCGGGAGCCGGGTGCGTCAGCATTATGAGCATTCACAAGTCCAAGGGACTGGAATTTCCGGTTGTGTTCCTGTGCAACCTTTCCCGGCGGTTCAATCAGGAGGACTTGCGGGCGCAAATTCTCTGCGACAAGGAGCTGGGGCTGGGTCTGAGCGCGGTGGATCGGCAGAACCGGGTTCGCTACCCAACTCTTTCCAAGCGAGCCATTGGAGCCAGAATGGCGGCCCAGAGTATTTCCGAGGAAATGCGGGTGCTCTACGTTGCCATGACCCGAGCCAAGGATCGTCTGGTGATGACCTATGCCTCTCAGACCCTGGAAAAGGATTTGCAGACCATGGCTCTGCGCCGGGACTTTGACGGCGGGGAGCTGCTGTGCCGGGAGGCAGACTGCATGGGCGACTGGGTGCTGCTGGCGGCAATGGGTAGAATTGAGGCCGGGGCTTTGCACGACATCGGCGGAAGGCCGGAGACTCTGACCCACGGGGAATACCTGTGGCGCATTGAGACCCCAAAGCCCCAGCAGGCGCAGACCCAGGCTTCCGGCGAGGAGCCGAAGGAAACCGCCGCGATACCGGAGAACCTGGAAGGAATGCTCAGATCGGCACTGTCCTACCGGTATGCGCACACCGCCGCAACCGAAACTCCCTCCAAGCAGACGGCCACCGGCCGGAAGGGACGGCAGAAGGACGCGGAGGCGGCGGAAAGCGCGGGCAACGCAAAGCCGGCAGAGCGCAGCTGGCGGCAGCCGGATTTTCTGTCCCGGCAGGCTTCGGGAAAGACCTACGGCAGTGCCATGCACGCCGCCCTGCAATATATCCGATACGAAGACTGCGGCGGCTCCGAGGCGGTTTCCCGGGAAATTCAAAGGCTGGTAAAGGGGAAATTCCTAACACAGGAGCAGGGGAGCCTGGTTCGCTGTGACCAGCTGGCTCGGTTCTTCCAGTCGGAGATCGGAAAGAAACTGCGTTCCGGTACCCGGTATCTGCGGGAATTCAAGTTCTCTATTCTGGATGCCGGACGGCACTACGGAGAAGGGCTGGAGGACGAGCAGGTGCTTTTACAGGGTGTTGTGGACTGCGCCCTGCTGGAAGAGGACGGCATTACCATCCTGGACTTCAAAACCGACCGGGTCACCGAGGAAACGGCGGCCACCGCGGCGGACAGGTACCGGCTTCAGGTGGAGACCTATGCCGACGCGCTGACGAGAATTTACGAAATGCCCGTGAAGGCACGGTATCTCTACTTCTTCAGCATCGATAGGTTCGTGGAGGTATGAAGAGCACTCACGTTATCCGAGTGTGTCAGAAAACCCGTCCATTGCAACCCGAAGTATTCTGACCCGCTTCCGGCGATGCGGCCGGGGGATTCTTAAGGGGGCGGCTTTTCGGCAGCGCCCCTTAAGCCGGCTTCTTCTCAATGTTCTTGCCGGGACAAGAACATTGCCCCCGGAGGGTCCAGCACCGAAATACTAATGGAGAGCATGAATTTACGCACAACCTCTCACTCTTGACAACGACGGCATCAGAAGAACGCATACAGAATGGAAATCTTTGGGATGAAAAAGCCCCGGGGCACTGTTGATGCCCCGGGGCTGCTGCTTTGCCGCTGTCAACGACTGTTGCGGCTCTGGTTGTTGTTCTGATTCTGGTTCTGCTGGTTCTGGTTCTGATTCTGGTTCTGCTGGTTCTGGTTGCTGTTCTGATTCTGCTGATTCTGATTTCGGTTCTGATGATTCATTTCGGATTCCTCCCAAGCATTCATTGCGGCAAAAGCCGCTTTCCCAGTGTTCCCCGGATTTCAGGATTTATCCTTAGGCCGGAACAGAAGACTGACGGCAAGGCCTGCCGTGATGGCGGCGGTGATGCCCCCGGCGGCGGCTTTCAGTCCGCCGGTAAAAATGCCCAGAAAGCCGTCTTTATCCACCGCTTCCCGGACGCCTTTGGCAAGGGTGTTTCCGAAACCGGTAAGGGGCACGGTGGCTCCTGCTCCGGCAAAATCCACGAATTTTGGGTATAGCTGCAAGCCTCCCAGGACAACACCGGCAACCACATAGGCAACCAGAATCCTTGCGGGAGTCAGCTTGGTTTTGTCGATAAGAATCTGGCCGATCAGGCAAAGAAACCCGCCGACGACGAATGCTTTCAGATATTCCATATTATCGTCCTCCTGAGATAGAAACGGCGTGGCACACGCCGGGAATGGGAAGCCCCTGCTGGGTGGAGGTGGGAGACAGCAG